>NZ_JBXARG010000003.1:0-278956 GCF_058808015.1 Undibacterium sp. GW821-FHT11H02
GCTTTTCTTAATGCGTAAATCTGGTATCGTTCTATTTGGGTGAGATGTGTGTAGTTCATTATGCAATTTCGACTGGCAGGTCAAAAAGGCACAAATGCTATCGCATCTTGCCCTCATCAACCGGTACCGTTCATAAATTGCACTTCATCCTAGAATTCGCCTTTATTTATCTTCACGACGCAAAGTAATTTGTTCAACGCGCACCAATTGCGCCTCTTCGCTTTCTTTATAAGACCACGCAGCTCTATCGCTCATTGTTCTATCACTTGCTGTTTTTTGGCCGCGCACATTCATCACGACTAATAGCAAGAACAGCTTAATCAACATAAATATCACAAATAGTGTCAATACTAAGGGCACGATAGTCAGAAGCAACGCGACACCAATACACAACATTAATAGACGTGGCAAGGGTGTACGCATCAACACCTGTGCAGCCTTATTTCCAACTGCACGCAACTCCTGCCAGGCCTGGCGTAAGACGGAATACAAATACTGTTTGCTAGAATTTTTCATGATTGATCCTTGATAAAGAAACTGTGAACGCATTTGCACTGTAAGACATCGTATTGAACTTGACATCCCCAATCCGACCAAATTAATGTTTAACGGTATGAAGTGCAGGACGCGCGGGGTGAACGGATTATGCGCATGCATCTCCTATCTAGCCACGGTAAAACCAAGCAAAAATCGCCACGCAAGGGTCTGACCAATTCCATTCTGTTTACCACCAGCAATAGTCAACATGATCGCTTACCTCACTCTGAAATTGGCGTGAAAGCAAGCTGCGTTGGAAAAACAGGGCTTGATACCGTTGATTCTGCATTTCATCACATCTCGCTGGCGATTCGGCCAGCACTTCTTTACAGTGGCGACATCAAATCTACTCATGCATCACCTTATTCGAAGGAAAACCATCATGTCTGAACACTTAAAAAACGCCCTGTCACTATTCACGGCAATCGCCATCAATAGCGTTTTTTGCGCAGCCAGCTTTGCCTCAAATCCAATAGACGTCACTGCATCGAACAAATCAAATGGCTGGGCTAGCAATACACAAACCGTCGTCGTCAAAGCGAAACGTCTGAGTCTTCAACAAAAAGCAGATTACGACAAAGAACAAATCAACAGCAACATGCAAACCATCACGATTTCTGCAAAACGCCTCAGCGCAGCCGACAAGTTATCGTTTGACAAAGCGCAGGAAAAACAACAACAAGTAAACGACATGAATCAAAATTCAATGCAGAAATTGACTTAATCAAGACAAAATATTGGTGATTATCAGGATTTCTGTTTATAGAAATAGGCAAATCACAAAGTAACTTATTACAAAAACCACGGACACCAAGAAAATTGTCGGCAAGACATTTTTTTGATACAAATTAATTACAATTAGTTTGACGCATGCATACCAATTTGATTTACACTTCTCGCTTCACTGCGATTCATTTGGAGCTTTGACTATCATGAATACGAAAAAAATTTCTCTCGGTATTACTTTGGCGGCATTTACGAGTCTCGCCTTTAGCCAAGAGTTTGTGGTTTCTCCTTCGCAGATGAATACGCAAGCAGCTTGCCAAGAGAACTGCCCGGCGGATGGGGCTAATGGTGGTCAAGGTGCAATGCAGATAGATCGTAGCGGTATGGATAAAGCGTCGGTGCATTTACAGGTTTTACAACAAAGTTCGCAGAAATTCAGCGAGCCTGCTAATGCGAAGAAGAATAACGACGACAAAAAACCTTCCAGCAAAGCACAGAGTAATTCTTAATCAATGAGCCTTCGATAGCCGAAAGCTTAGACAAAAAATGGTCTGTTTTTCAGACCATTTTTCGTTTACACCCAAGCAACAGCTCCCATTTCTTAAAACAAGGTTTTGCGTCTCCTTAATCGCACTTAAATCGAAGAGCGATCTATACGTTTACTCAAAATAATTGAAGTCGAGGTTTGGCGTACGCCATCGCGATTACCGATTTGATCTAATAATTTATCCAAAATCTCCGTGCTGGCGCAACGTAAGGTCAACATATAATCAATCGCACCACTCACGGCGCACAAACTTTCTACCTCTGGCAACTGTTCTAAAAACTTAATGAGGCCAAGCGCATTGCGTGCTTCTACTGAAAGGCCAACATAGGCGCGGACTACAGGTTGATACATAACAGGATTAAGTTTTACTCCATAGCCAGCAATCACCTTACGTTTTTCCAAAACCTGCAGTCTCGCAATGACCGTAGTGCGTGCTATGCCTATTTGCTTGGCAATCGTCGTGACTGGAACTCTCGCATTATCCATTAACAAAGCTAAAATTTTATTATCAACTTCATCTAAAGCAGCTTTCATCTGTCACGCCTTCCCGAATCAAAATAAATCAAATCATCGTCTTTTATCGTCATATTGTATCGTCATTACACAATATGACGTCATTTTCAGCTCTATTATCTGACACTCATGGCAACTACACTAGAAAAATAAGTACACAAATTTTTCCATGTTCAACAGAGATAAATAGGAGCAAAAAATGAAAACCAAATTAATTCTTCTCGGTGCAGGAAAAATCGGCGATGCCATCCTGAATCTACTCTCCCATACAGGTGACTACGAGATAACAGTCGCGGATCGCGATCAGCAACGACTGTTATATGTAGAACAAGCGCGATTTCCTGGCGTAAAAACAATTCAGGCCGACCTGAGCAATCATGATGTAGTGAGCGCCTTAATCCGAAATCAACAAGTCACCATGTCTGCTTGTCCTTACTTTCTAACACCGATTATCGCCAAGGCGGCTAAAGAAAATAATTCACACTATTTCGATTTGACCGAAGATGTAGAAAGTACGCGCACGGTGAAGGATCTTGCCTTTAATGCCAGCAGCGCTTTTATTCCTCAATGCGGGCTGGCGCCAGGCTTTATTTCTATCGTTGCCAATGAGCTAGCGAACAAATTTGATAGTTTGCGTGACGTCACTTTGCGCGTTGGTGCACTACCTACGTTTCCGAATAATGCCTTGAAATACAACTTAACCTGGAGCACCGACGGTTTAATAAACGAGTACTGCAATCCTTGTGAAGCCATCGTCGATGGGCGCCAACGCGAGACCTCAGCATTAGAAGAAGTTGAGCATTTTTCTCTCGATGGTATCGACTATGAAGCCTTTAATACCTCTGGTGGTTTAGGTTCTTTATGTGAATCGCTAGAAGGCAAAGTACAAAACCTGAATTACAAAACAGTACGTTATCCGGGACATCGCGATATCGTCAAAATGCTGATTCGCGATCTAGAGTTGGGTAAACTGGAACGCCGCCACATCTTAAAAGAGGTGCTAGAAACTTCTATCCCTATGACCAAGCAAGATGTGGTGTTGACCTTTGTAAGTGTGATCGGTCAACGTAATGGCAGACTAGAACAAGAAACTTACGCAAAGAAAATCTATGCTCAAGAAGTTAATGGCCAATTGCTCTCAGCAATCCAATTGACCACCGCATCCGGCATTTGCACCATGGTGGAATTACTATTGGCGGGAAAGCTACCGCAACAAGGCTTAGTACGCCAGGAACAAGCGAGTTTTAAAGAATTTTGTGAGAATCGTTTTGGTCGCTACTATGCATCGTGACCCCGAACGCATCGGCAAAAATTCTCGCCGTTTCTGGTGCAAGAATTGTTTTTGATCAGTTTCCGACGCTGATGTGAGGAATTGAAGATATGCCTCACTTTTTACGTTATTTCGACCTATACTTAGCCTTAAAAGTAATCAAAAATTGCGCAGCTTATAGGGAGAAAAAAGTGAGGCGCATATACAATTTGCCACAAATGGCTGCTCATATTTTGCTTGCTGTCGCATTCGCAATCGTGGCCACTTCATTACGAGCCCAAATCCAAGAACCTTTGCAAATCAATATTCCTCGCCTCGATGTCAAAGTCGATCCGAACGAAGCATACATCCAAGAACTATTAAAACAAATCATCCTTCACTCCCCACGTCCTTACAAAGTAGTTGCTACTCAAGGTCGTATGCTACAAGGACGATCAATTTATGAAATGACTAAGCCGGATGGAATAGTAGATATTTTGTGGAGCATGACGACGGATGATCGCGAGAAAAAATTAATTCCGATACGTATTCCCATAGAAAAAGGTCTGATCGGATGGCGCATAGGGCTCATCACCAGCAAAATGAAAACGGCTTTTGCTGGTATTAAAAAGCTCGACGATCTAAAACCCTATGCTGCGGGACAAGGAATCGACTGGCCTGACGTGAATATTTTAAAAGCAAATAACTTAACGGTATTCACTTCAAACGCCTACGATCCCCTATTTGCGATGTTGGAAGCTGGGCGTTTTGATTACTTTCCGCGCTCGATTTTTGAAATCTGGGGTGATCTTGCCAATCATCGCCAACATCAGATTGAAGTTGAGCAAAATATTATTTTGCATTATCCGACAGCTTGCTATTTTTTCATAACGCCACGCCGCCCCAAACTAGCAGAAGACTTACGAATAGGTTTTGAAAAGATAATTGCAAATGGGGTTTTTGAACGTCTATTTCAAAAATACAATCAAGCATCGATAGAACGTGCCAATCTTAAACAACGCACGATTATCTATCTCAAGAATCCCTTGCTGACGCCGACATCTATGCCTTTGCATAGACCAGAATTGTGGTTTCAGGCTTGGTAGACAACATGCCCGAATAACTCAGCACACCGTATTAACTTAGCTGTTGTCATCTAGCTGTCTGAGGTAAGCCAGCTTCTCTGCGATTTTAATTTCCATACCGCGCGGTACGGGTTCATACCAGTGCAGCGCTTCCAGACCTTCCGGCATATAAGTTTCACCCGCTGCATACGCATTCGGTTCGTCGTGCGCATAACGATAGAGCTTTCCGTAACCAAGCTCCTTCATCAGCTTAGTCGGCGCATTGCGTAAATGTTCAGGTACGCCACGCGACTTATCTTTCGCCACAAAAGCACGGGCTTGTTTGTAAGCCATATAGATAGCATTGGATTTTGCAGCACAAGCCAAATACACCACCGCTTCAGCCAAAGCCAACTCACCTTCGGGAGAACCTAAACGTTCATAGACCTCCGCGGCATCGAGGCTAATCCGTAATGCGCGCGGGTCGGCCAAACCGATATCTTCGCTCGCCATACGAATGATGCGCCGCGCTAAATACCGTGGATCAGTGCCACCATCGATCATGCGCACCAGCCAATATAAAGCAGCATCAGGATTCGAACCGCGCACTGATTTATGCAAAGCAGATATCTGGTCATAAAACGCATCGCCACCTTTATCAAAGCGACGCAGCGTGTCGCCCAAACATTCAGCTAACAAAAGAATATCAACTTCTTTCAGGCCTTTTACCTGGGCAGCTCGTGCCGTGATATCAAGATTATTCAGTAGTTTTCGCCCATCGCCATCCGCACTGGCAATCAAACTTTGCTTTGCCTCCACGCTAAATTGCAGACCATCTAATTCCTGCAGACAAGCTTTATCCAACATCAAAGTCAGATCATCTTCGGTCAAGGATTTCAACACGTACACGGCGGCACGCGACAGTAGCGCACTATTTACTTCGAAAGAGGGATTTTCGGTCGTTGCGCCTATGAAAGTGAACAAGCCACTTTCTACATGCGGTAAAAATGCATCTTGCTGGCTCTTATTAAAACGATGAACTTCGTCTACAAACAAAATGGTGCGACGTTGTGATGTTGCACGCACGAATTCTGCACGTTCAACCGCATCGCGGATATCTTTCACACCAGACAGGACTGCCGACAAGGCAATAAACTCGGCTTGAAACGCTTGTGCCATTAAACGCGCCAAAGTCGTCTTCCCGACACCGGGCGGCCCCCACAACAACATAGAATGCGGCTCACCCGACTCAAACGCAACACGCAAAGGTTTGCCCTCGCCCAGCAAATGCTGCTGGCCAATGACTTCTGTCAGTGAACTTGGGCGCAGGCGCTCGGCTAAGGGTTGGTGCAGTGATGCCGGGGCTGCAGACATAGACATCATAGGCGATTCACGTCCGCACCTTTGGGTACGACAAATTTAAAATGATCTGCTGCGAAATTGGGATTTCTTTCGAAATTAATCAGGTTCACCGTAGAGATTTGACCGAAGCTATCACGTAACTCCATACCGACAGGCAGACCATCCTTCATACCAATACGGATTAATTCAAACTGACTATCTTTCTCTTTTGGTATCGCTTCTAACCACTCAATACCGTTGTTAACACCGGCATCTTTCAGGGTGAAATTCTTCTCCAGATCAACGCTACCAAACAAAATCGCGGCTGGGCTTGAGCCTATCGCATTACCCAGTGCTTTGATGGTGACTTGGTTTAAATCTTTGTCGTACATATACAGCTTGTCACCGTCCGCCTGTAAAACTTGTTCATAAGGTTTGAGGTAACTCCAGACAAATTTACCGGGGCGTGCAAACTTAAAAACACCCGATGCAGTTTTACCTAATTGCGCTTTACCACCCACCATTTTGACTTGGGTCTGGGAAAAATCGCCTTTCGCTGTTTTGGTATTCACCACGAAAGATTTAAATTGATCAATCGCCGAAGCTTGTGCCGCGCTCAATCCCGCGAACATCAGACTCAAGGCTATTGCACTCATTTTTATACGAGACCTACTTTTTTGTAAGGATTTCAAAATATTTCCAATTCTGTTTTGTGAACATCTTTTCTTAACGCAACAGCGAGCAATAAGGTCTACTCAGCATTACCTGCCGGCACCAAAATCTCACGATTGCCATTCGATTGCATGGTTGAAACGACACCACTGGTTTCCATCTGCTCCAATAAACGTGCGGCGCGGTTATAACCAATGCGCAAATGTCGCTGAACCAAAGAGATAGAGGCTCGGCGATTTTTCAATACGATAGCGACCGCCTGATCGTACAAAGCATCCGCTTCACCGCCGCCTTCACCGGGTGCCAGCGCATCTCCGCCTTCTTCTAACACGCCGCCTTCTAAAATACCTTCGATGTAATTTGGCTCGCCCTGTTCTTTCAAATATTTCACCACACGATGCACTTCTTCATCGGACACAAAAGCACCATGCACGCGCACGGGCAAACCAGTGCCGGGCGGCATGTACAACATATCACCCATACCTAACAAAGACTCCGCGCCCATCTGATCGAGAATCGTACGTGAGTCAATTTTGCTGCTGACCTGAAAGGCAATACGTGTAGGGATGTTCGCTTTAATCAAACCGGTAATGACATCGACTGATGGGCGTTGTGTTGCCAAGATCAAATGCAAACCCGCTGCCCGTGCTTTCTGGGCAATACGTGCGATCAATTCCTCGACCTTCTTACCTACCACCATCATCAAATCAGCTAATTCATCGATGATAATAACAATGGTCGGAAGCTTTTCCAAAGGCTCTGGTGCATCGGGCGTCAAGCTAAATGGATTGGGAATATGCTCTTCACGCTTCGCCGCTTCAGCGATCTTCATGTTGTATCCTGCGAGATTACGCACGCCCAGTTTTGACATCAATTTATAGCGGCGTTCCATTTCATTCACCGCCCAATTCAGGGCATGTCCGGCCTGGCGCATATCGGTAACCACAGGTGCTAACAAATGTGGGATGCCTTCATACACCGACATCTCCAACATCTTGGGATCGATCAAAATCATCCTGACATCGTTCGGGTCTGATTTGTACAATAAAGATAAAATCGTGGCGTTAATTCCCACTGATTTACCTGAACCCGTGGTACCCGCCACCAAAAGATGCGGCATCTTGGCCAGATCCGCTACCACTGGATGACCGGCGATATCCTTACCTAAAGCGATGGTCAAATTCGAAGCACTATCGTTATACACTTTAGAGCTCAAAATTTCGGTTAAACGCACGATCTGACGTTTAGGGTTTGGTAACTCCAAGCCCATATAATTTTTGCCGGGAATGGTCTCGACCACGCGTATCGAAGTCAGCGCAAAAGAACGTGCCAGGTCACGCGCTAAGCCAACGATCTGGCTACCTTTCACACCTGTCGCAGGTTCAATTTCATAGCGGGTAATTACAGGGCCAGGGTAAGCGGCAATCACTTTCGCCTCCACGCCAAAATCAGATAATTTTTTCTCGATAAGGCGGCTGGTAAACTCTAAAGTTTCTATGCTCACGGTCTCTTGCGTAAGCGGCGGCTCGTCTAATAAAGACAATGGCGGCAGGTTGGTATCAGGCATATCGTTGAACAAAGAAACTTGACGTTCTTTTTCGATGCGTTCTGATTTTTGCACGGTAACCACTTGCGGCTCTATTCGTATCGGCGGCGCTTCAACAATTTTTGCACGTTCTTGTACCACCGTCGTTTCACGTTTAACGGCGGCGCTTTCACCTAATTTACGATCCTCGTGATCGGTATATTTTTTACGGAAAAATTCAATCGTGCCTTCAATTGCAGCACCTGTATTTTCGGCAATTTGCCACCAAGAGATATGAAAATACAGGCTAAAACCAAGTGAGATCAGCAATAGCAGCAATAGCGTCGCACCCGTAAAGCCAAAAGCCGACGAACTCAGGTGGCCAATCAGCTCTCCCAACACACCGCCATGCACACCAGGCAATGCCACTTTCAATGAATACAGTCGCAAGGATTCTATGCCCATGCAGCCAAACAGCATCAGAAAAAAACCTGTGCACTGAATAATTTTTTCTAGACTGTGCGGCGTCTCAACTTCCATCTCGGCCAGTTTATTATTCACCTTGCGATAGTCAGACCACACCATGCGTATGATCGCCAGGCAAAACCACCATGCGGAAAAACCAAAAATAAAAAAGAATAAATCTGAGATATAGGCACCAACCCGCCCACCCAAATTATGAAAACGCGACACTTCGGTCACGCGCGACCAACCGGGATCAAGTGGTGAATAAGTTGCGAATATCAGCATCAAATAAACACTGACCGCAGCGAACAGCAACCAACGCACCTCTGTCAACAAAACGACAAGGCGATTCGGTAAAGGTGCACTGGACGGTGCATTACGGCTACGTTGATAAACTTCGTTGGAATTCGTCATAGTTCTTAGAGAAAACAAGCAGACATGATTGTAGGGCAAAAGCTGGGGAATAGGCTATTTGACCAAGTATTTCTAAATTTATACGCGACTATTCAGTTTCATTGGTAAGAGTAAAAAAAACACACCCTCAGCGTCCGAGCTTTAATGCGTGGTGAACGTTCATATAGCAACGGAATAGTCGCATTTATACAGACATTTCTTAAATTACATCTCAATGGAAAAACGTCAGAAGCAACAGAAGTCCAAAAAAAATTTCTTTTTTCAAGAAATCAGGTTATATTCAATGTCAATCGGTTTACATAAAAAATAAAATGTAAAAATTTAGACAGTTATTGAGTGACTTAGTTCTACGTGCATTAAGTGCACATCACCAGATACCGACTGTCTCAGATTCAAAAGCGACCGACCTTAAGAATGTATTCCGCACTTTCGACGTGATCAAGAAATGCCTGCTGTCTCTACGCTGCAGACACACTCGAAAGAATGCCGTACACCATTATTATTTCGGAGACAAACAATTGAAAAACCTCAACTTATGGAAAGCCAGTTCTATGCTACTGGCGACTTTACTAGCTTCGCTCATGAGCATGACAAGTGCGGCCGCTTGCCGCACCAACGAAGTCGAACCGAACAACACCGATACTGCTGCGAATACAGGAATATGCTCTGGCACCACCATCACAGGTAGTCTGAGCTCAGCCAGTGACTACGACTGGTACAAACTCGATGTCAACGCGGCAGGCACAATTACCGTCAAACTTTCGCACGGGACGGGTGTCGATCTTGATTGGTATCTGTATCCTGCAACGGGCGCTTATGTCAGCTACAAATCGACTAGCAATAACCCCGAAACTGGAACCTATAATGCACCTGCCGCCGGTACTTATTATGTTCGAGTCAAGAGCTATTCGGGTAGTGGCAATTACACTTTGAACCTCACATTCCCAAGTGCTGGCGGCAATCCTGATGTACCACCTGTCACACCACCTATCACTGCAGTCGTGACTGGCAAAGTGTGGCTAAATGGCGGGCTGATCTTACAAGAAAATACCGGTATTTTCGTGGCGGGCTTACGTCAGGCTACTGGCAAAAACACCACAGTACCCAACATCAATAGCACGTCCAATTGCAGCGCAGATTGGAATAGCACACCTTGTCCGCGTGTAGCAATTATCACTGCTGCAGCGATCAATCAGGCCGATGGTGTCGATAAATTTACCAATGACACCGCATCTGGTGCCTGGTCTTACTACAATCTATTTCAACGTCATGGTTTTTCACCCAAGCACATTTTGAGTCACCACGATACCTATGCAAATAATTCGAACAATTCCAGCAGTCAGGGCCAGGCCAATATCGCCATAATCAATCAAGCTGACCTGGTTTATGTGATAGGCGGTGATCAATCACGTTTAGCACGGACTTTCCTCAAAGACGACGGCAGCGATACGCCATTATTAGCAGCCATACGAGCACGCTATGCAGCAGGCAATTTCATTTATGCAGGCGACTCTGCAGGCACTGCAATTGCGCCAACAACTTCCTACGGTGAAGGCATCAGCATAGGCTATTTGAATCAAAATACGCTACGCAGCATCACGCCGGCAAACTGCCCTTACGTCGCTCCCGCCTCAGATGGTACGCCCGCACCTAGTTGTCTGAGTCACCCTAGCAATGTCGATTTTGGTACTAAGATTAAAGGCTTTGGCTTTGTACCCAACGCGAATATTGATACCCATTTTGATAATCGCGCCAGTCGCTCAGGTCGCTTGGGAAGATTCATCGCCGCCTTAAAAAATATAGGCCCCAATGTGTCTTATGGCATCGATCAAAACACGGCGCTTTACCTTAACGGAGATATTGCGACCGTCTATGGAACGGGGGGCGTATTCGTGGCTGAAGCAACCACCAGCAATTTTGGCACTGGGACAAAATTTAATGCCAGCAGCGTGCGCTTATCCTATTTAACTGCGGGTGACAGTTTCAAATTCAGTGATCGCACTATCACCAGCAGCAAAACATTATTGATAGGCAGCGGTGGCGTTAGCTATCAATTTAGCAACGCACTCAATTCCAGTAATATCTTTGCTGTGGACGCAAATGGCGTCGGCAGCTCCAGTGCTATATTCAAACACCTGATAGATCAGACGCCTAGCTCCAGCACTGGCACAGCGCCATCCGATTCATATAATCCACTTTCCTTCACATTGACTTTCAAACGCGATGGACAAACCCAAGGCTATAAGAATGCAACAGGGAGTTACAGCGGTCCGTACACCATAAAAAAGGCATTACTAGATATTAATTAATCAATTACCCCCCCACTCCGCAAAAAGCGACTTTCGAGTCGCTTTTTTTATTCTACAAATAAAATATGTAGTTTTACTACAAATAGTAAACAATGTTCGAAAGTTTAATACTAGAATGAAGATAGTTAGTTGGATAACGATAGACAAACGAACGGTAATTAAAATACATAAAATGACTAAAACTACACTTCAATTATTCCGCACCCTGACACTTCCCCTAGTCACTATGACTATCCTCAGCGCCTGCGGTGGCGGTGGCAGCACCTCTAGTACGATCAATTTTTCTTCGACCAACACACCAACAGTAGAGACGCCAAGTGCCAATCTTCCTGCGGTGAATACCAGTGTCGTGAATAAAAATGATCCTGGTAGCGCTTTATCGGATAACTGGCGCAACGGCCCATTTATGGAAATTTACGTGCGCGGCTACCAGGATAGCAATGGTGATGGTGTCGGCGATATCCGTGGATTGATACAACGCCTGGACTATTTACAGGATTTGGGTATCAAGGGCCTATGGCTAATGCCTATTACCCAAAGTGAGGACAAAGATCACGGCTACGCGGTAAAGGACTATCGAGATATTGAAGCGCAATACGGCACGCTGGCCGATTTCGATGAACTAGTTAAACAAGCCCATGCACGTGGCATAGGCCTGATACTTGATTATGTGATGAATCACAGTGCGAATACGCATCCTGCATTTATCAACTCTGCCGATACCAGCAATAATGCCTATCGCGCCTGGTATGTGTGGAAAGATATCGCACCGGGCGGCTGGAATATTTTTGGCAATAATCCCTGGTATAACACCAAGAATGGTGCCTACTTCGCCGCGTTCTACTCTGGTATGCCGGACTTCAATTTACTCAATCCTGCCGTGCTTGAATTCCATCAAAACAATTTACGTTTCTGGCTCAATCGCGGAGCCGATGGCTTTCGATTTGATGCCGTTGGCAATCTGATCGAAAACAATGCTGGCGCATGGGAGAGCCAACCCGAGAGCATCGCCGTGATGGGCAAAGTACGTGAAAACATTGCGCAATACGATAAACGCTACATCGTTTGTGAAGCGCCCGGCAATCCCCTCGCCTTTGCAGCAAACAACTCCTGTGGCAATGCGTTCGCCTTCAAACACAATTACGATATCGTCAATGCAGCCAAAGGGCAAACTAGCGCGATCCAAGCAGTCGCCGACTATTTCAACAGCGCACCCCTAACTATGTCGACGATGATTTCCAACCATGATGAATTCGCCGGGGCACGACTTTGGGATCAGCTTAACGGCAACATCGCACAATACAAACTCGCGGCAGCCACTTATTTATTACAACCCGGAACACCGTTCATCTATTATGGCGAGGAAATTGGTTTGGCAGGCGCCACTAATTTGACAGGAGATCACAAGTTACGTACTCCCATGAGCTGGAACAGTAATAGCAACAATGCTGGCTTTACAACGGGTACGCCTTTCCGTGCTTTATCTGGCAATGTCAGCGGTCAAAATGTGGAAGCGCAACGCCAAGATCCCAACTCCCTGCTGCAGTTTTACAAAGACTTGATCAGTCTACGCAAGCAACGCAACTCGCTTAATTCTGGCAATTACATCAACGCGATGGTAGAAAACGGCATCCTCAGTTTTCAACGTCAATCCGGCAATGAAAAAAGCGTCATCATCATTAACTACGGCAATAACGCCAGCTTAGGCCTAATTAAAAACCTGCCTGCCAATGCAAGATTAAGCAGTGTTTATCCGAATAACAGCCTCAATGTGAGTAGCGATACGAATGGGTCGGCTAATATCAACTTACCCGCCCAGTCGATTCTTGTTTTCGCGATAAATTAAGCCTGCCTTGAAGTTTTTCTGGCACGAATAGATGCAAATAGGCGCAAAACCACCTGCGCCGCCCCCCCCATCGCTATCATGCTTAGGGCAATGCCAACTTCGGGCACCCTATATTCTCTATTCCTACACCTAGCTAGCATTCGCTGCATTCCTTGACCTGCATAAAGTCAAGTTACTGCAAATCTGGGATAATGGCGATCTTCGCAAATCAAAATATGGATTTGTTGCCAGAAAAGTGGGTTTTAAGCACTTATTTAATATTCAAGAAGTCATTTTCGTCGACCTTTTACATCGGAACCATCATGTCTACACCTAAATCAACTAAGCACGCCCATGTTTTGATTCTCGGCTCTGGCCCAGCTGGTTACTCCGCAGCCGTGTATGCAGCACGCGCCAATCTAAATCCTGTATTAATCACAGGCGTAGAACAAGGCGGTCAATTGATGACAACGACAGATGTCGAAAACTGGCCAGCCGATCCTAATGGCGTACAAGGTCCAGAATTGATGCAACGTTTTTTAGAACACGCAGAACGCTTCAACACAGAAATTATTTTTGATTATATTCACACTGCCAAACTGACAGAAAAACCGATACGCTTAATCGGTGATCAAGCTGAATACACTTGCGATTCTTTAATTATTTCGACTGGCGCTTCCGCCCAATATCTGGGTCTGCCATCCGAAGAAGCCTTCATGGGCAAAGGCGTGTCCGCTTGCGCCACTTGCGATGGTTTCTTTTATCGCGGTAAAGAAGTCGCCGTTGTCGGTGGTGGTAACACTGCGGTAGAGGAAGCCTTGTATTTATCAAATATTGCCAGCAAAGTGACTGTCATTCATCGTCGCGATAAATTCCGTGCCGAAGCGATTTTGATAGACCGCTTGATGGCCAAAGTTGCGGAGGGCAAGATCGAAGTGAAGTGGAATCACACTCTGGATGAAGTTACGGGCGACGCCTCTGGCGTGACCGGTATCAATATCAAATCCGCCGATGGTATTGTGAGCGCTATACCTTTACACGGTGTCTTCATCGCGATTGGTCACAAGCCAAATACCAGTATTTTTGAAGGTCAGTTGGAGATGAAAAACGGCTATATCATCACCAAGATGGGTAACGAAGGTATGGCAACGGCCACCAATATTCCAGGCGTATTTGCAGCAGGTGATGTGCAAGATCATATCTACCGTCAGGCTATTACCAGCGCTGGTACAGGCTGTATGGCTGCACTCGATGCGCAGCGTTTCTTAGAAGAATAAATTTGAACCGCAGAGGCGCAGAGATTGCAGAGTCTTTTCAAAAACCTCTGCGCCTCTGCGCCACTGCGGCAAAAGTTTCTAAATTCCTTTTTCATCGGCAAACTTCCTCATGGCCTCATCAATGAAATCTTTTGCTGACCTTCAACAAGTTGGCAAACAACTCAAAGAACAACAAGCGCAACGCGAAAAAGCTGAGGCGGAACGGATAGCGCGCGAAAAGCAAGCAGCAATCGAAGCGAATATTTTTCGCAGCAGCATAGGCGAAGTGCAAATCTTAAAACAGCCAGAAAAATTCCAAGCAATCCCCAAAAAACCAAAACCAATCGCTTACAAACATATTGAAGACGAACAAAAAGCACTACAGGAATCTTTATCCGACGAGTTCGATGCGGGAACCCTGTTAGAGTCAGATGAAAATCTCAGCTACACCCGAATTGGTGTAGGCATCGACGTGGCAAAAAAATTGCGTCAAGGCGCTTGGGTCATACAAGCGCAGCTCGATTTGCACGGCATGCGCCGTGACCAAGCGCGTGACAATCTCGGCGAATTTTTACGTAAATGTATACGTAGTGGCTATCGCTGTGTGCGGATTATTCATGGCAAGGGATTAGGTTCGATCAACAAAGAACCTGTGTTGAAAAACAAGGTGCGGAATTGGCTGATACAGAAAGATGAAGTGATTGCCTTTAGTCAAGCGACCGCAGCAGACGGCGGCTCTGGCGCCTTGATAGTTTTACTGCGAGCCTCCTAAATCTATCAAAAAAACAGGCGCGAATCATCAACCTGATTCGCGCCTGCTTTGTTTTACCTCGGGAAATTTAGACGGCTTCTGATCCAGTCTCACCAGTACGAATACGTATCACCTGCTCGACATTCTGCACAAAAATTTTGCCATCGCCGATTTTGCCTGTATGCGCAGCTTTAATGATGGCATCAACTACGTGATCACAAACCTTATCATCAACTACCACTTCAACTTTAATTTTCGGCAGAAAATCGACGACGTACTCAGCACCACGATACAACTCAGTGTGCCCTTTTTGACGCCCAAAACCTTTGACTTCCGTCACTGTCAGACCGGTAACGCCGACTTCAGCCAGACCTTCGCGGACTTCATCTAATTTAAATGGTTTGATGATAGCGGTAATTTGTTTCATGTTTTCCTCACTGATTGTCTACTATGTGTCTACTAACTTAATCGCGAAACTTCGATGTAATCGGATAACGCCAGTCACGTCCAAAGGCACGATGCGTAATGCGAATACCCACCGGCGCCTGACGTCGTTTATATTCATTAATTTTAATCAAGCGCGTGATACGCTCCACATCGGCTTCGCTGTAACCTGCCGCGATAATTTCAGCTCGTGACTGATTTTCTTCCATATAGCGCTGCATAATTCCGTCAAGAATATCGTATGGAGGTAAGGAGTCTTGATCCTTTTGATCTGGACGCAATTCCGCCGACGGTGGCCGCGTAATAATGCGCTCAGGAATCACATCGCTTATTGAATTTCTATACGCACAAAGTCGATACACCATGGTTTTCGCAACGTCTTTGATCACCGCAAAACCACCTGCCATATCACCATACAAAGTGCAATAACCAACCGCCATCTCGCTCTTATTACCGGTTGTCAAAACGATAGAGCCATACTTATTCGACATCGCCATCAATATCGTACCGCGTATGCGTGCCTGAATATTTTCTTCCGTCGTATCTTCTTTTAAGCCGGCAAATTCCTGACTCAAAGTATTTTTGAATGCACTAAAACATTCATTGATAGAAATCTCGTCGTAACGCACGCCGATACGTTTCACCATTTCGCGCGAATCTAACCAGGAAATATCAGCGGTATACGGCGAAGGCATCATCACCGCACGCACCTTGTCTGCACCCAAAGCATCAACCGCAATCGCTAAAGTCAAAGCCGAATCAACGCCACCCGAAAAACCAATCAAGACACTAGGGAAACCATTCTTCGTCACATAGTCACGCACACCCAACACCAAGGCGTGATAGATCTGCGCTTCTACGGATAAAGTCTGTGCTACCGCACTGACTTGCGGCACACCATCCTTAAAATCAACCATCTGCAAATCCGCTTCGCAGTGTTTTAGCTGTGCGCAAACTCGTCCTTCTTGGTCGAGTACAAAGGAGTTGCCATCAAAAATCAATTCATCCTGACCGCCCAACAAATTCGCATACACCAAACTCATACCTAGTTTGCTGATGTTTTGACGCATGACTTCAATCCGGAAATCACTTTTATTCATGTGAAACGGAGAAGCATTTGGTGCAAGTAAGACTTGCGCTCCCGCAGCACGCGCTAATTGCGGCGCGTCGCCATTCCAAACATCTTCACAAATATTGATGCCGAATTTGGTACCCTTCACGTCGAATACCACAGGGTCATCTCCCGTGCAGAAATAACGCTTCTCATCAAACACCGCGTCATTCGGCAAAGCGTGTTTCAAATAGGTATGCGTGATGTTGCCATTCAACACAACCGAAATCGCGTTATAGTGCTGTCCATGCTGCTCCAATGGATGTCCGACCAAGACATGCACATCAGAAAATGGCTGCAAGTCACGCGCCAACTTTTGCAGTGCAAGCTCAGTTTGCTGACAAAACGCACTACGAAGTAATAAGTCCTCTGGAGGATAACCAACCAGCGATAGTTCAGGCGTCACCACAATGTCGGCAGCTTGTGCCGAGGCACGCGCCACGTAGTCGAGAATTTGCTGAGCATTGCCCGTGAGATCACCGACAATGCTGTTCATTTGAGCAATAGCAACTTTTACTGTCATAAGATTTAACGATAAAGATTTAAAGCCGAGTTATGAATTCTGAAGTCTCACATTATCGCATGTGCTTGGTCGATTCTCTATCGGAGATTGGGCAAGCAAATTGGGATGGCTTAGTGCAGTTGCAAACACAGCCCTATCCTTTTTTGTCATTTGCTTTCTTACATGCACTACATGAATCGGGTTCTGCGTCGGCAGAAACGGGCTGGATTCCGCGTTTCATTTGCGTCTGGGAACAAATCGGAACGCAAGAAACACTAGTTGCCGCTATGCCCTTATATGAAAAATTGCACTCCTATGGTGAATATGTGTTTGACTGGGCGTGGGCAAATGCCTATCAACAACATGGGCTGTCCTACTATCCCAAACTCTTGTCAGCGATACCCTTCACGCCCGTGCAAGGCAACCGTCTGCTTAGCAGCTCACCCAGCGCCGAAAAAATCCTACTGCAACACTTATTATCTCTAATAAAAAGCGGCGCCTATTCGTCTTGTCATGTGTTATTTCCAAGTTCCAATGAAATGCCAATATTCAAAGCCCAGGGATTTATGCAAAGGCAAGGGGTGCAATTCCATTGGCAAAATCAGGGCTTTCAAGACTTCGAACATTTCTTAAGTAGTTTGGAACATAAGAAGCGAAAGAACATACGTGCAGAGCGACGTAAAGTACAGGAAAGCGGTGTTCAATTTTTGCGCTTGCGCGGTAAAGACATAACTCAAACCGACTGGCAATTTTTCAAGCGATGCTATGACCGCACTTACGCCGAACATCATTCTAGTCCTTACCTGAATCTGGATTTCTTCCTGCGCATTGGTCAGTCTATGCCAGACCATATTCTCCTGATCATCGCCAGCTTAGATAATGAAAGAATCGCCGCCGCGCTCTTTATACATAATAAGACAACAATCTACGGGCGCTATTGGGGCTGTCTGCGACACTTGCCCTGCCTGCATTTTGAAACGGCGTATTACCAGGCTTTAGAATTTTGCATAGAAGAAAAAATTCAAATATTTGAAGGTGGTGCACAAGGTGAGCACAAAATGGCGCGTGGCTTTTTGCCACAAAAAACTTACTCAGCGCATTTTTTGAACGAACCAGCATTTGCCGATGCGGTTGCCCACTTTTTGCAACGCGAACAAGGTGGTATCGACAACTATCTAGATGAGCTTCACGAACACTCCCCTTTTAAAAATATAATTAGTCCAAGCAATTAGGAATATCTGACAAGTGGTATTAGCAAAGAAATCGAAAATCAATTCTTCAGCTAAACTGAATTTGCAACAAATTTGTACAGAAAGCAGGTCTGATTGTCATTCATCATGATCAAATCCATTAGAATGTGCGAATGCAAAAATAATCCATTCGCCTCATCATTAGCAGATGGTTAGATATATTTAATTCAAGGTTGTACTGAGTATGAATCAAACTCCACATTTAAACAGCCCAGCCGCATCTGCCAAAATGCCTATGCGTAGAATCGGCCGTTTTACTGTGACTGACAAGCTCGGTAGCGGCTCCAATGGCAATGTATTACTTGGTCACGACCCCATCATAGATCGCGCTGTAGCGATTAAGATCTTGAATAATCCGGTTGGCGCTACTGATAAAAAGCAACGCGAACAACAATTTATCAACGAAGCACGTGCTGCAGGCAGACTGTCCCATCCAAATATTGTGACGATTTACGATGCCTCCAGTGAGGGTGGCACCACCTTCATCGCGATGGAATTCTTGCAAGGTAAAGATTTACGTGAACTAATGGCAAGCGGCAAACGCTTTGACGTCCTCGATGCAGCTGGCATTGCCTACAAGATCGCAAATGCCTTAGCCTTTGCCCACAATCAAGGCGTGATTCACCGCGATATCAAACCCGCTAATATTTTCATCGTCGAAAACAATCAGCCTAAAGTGGTGGATTTTGGAATTGCTCGGGTACCTAATCGGGTGCTCGATGAAAACGGTCAACCGCAAACCCTATTCAAAGGCAATATCATGGGGACACCGAACTATATGTCGCCCGAACAAGCGTCCAGCCAACCGGTTACAGCATTAACCGATGTCTATTCCCTAGGCGCAGTCTTGTATGAATTATTAACCGGACAAAAGCCGTTCTCCGCCTCTGACTTTGACAAGCTGCTCTACAACATCACGCATAAGACACCAAAATCTCCCGATGCGATCAACCCCAATGTGCCAGAAAAATTAGCACACATCGTCATGAAGGCAATGCAGAAAAAACCACATAGGCGCTACAAGAGTGCGGCCGAAATGGCGCTGGCATTGAATAAGTTTTTAGCAGGTGAAAAGCGTGCGCGCCGTCAATCTGCCAAAGGTGAAGTGTCAAAAAGCAGTGGTACGGTGAATTGGAAAGAAAAAGGCACTTTGTTTTGGTTGGGCTGGGGTAGTTTTATAATTGCAGCATTTTTAGCAGTAATGGCATTTCGCTCTTAAAACAATTTGGTATTTTTTCAAAACAAAAAGCACTCGAAATTGAGTGCTTTTTTCATAGAGAATACGCCGACTAAGAATAACGACTTTTAAGCCAAAGACTTTTTATAGTTTTCCACACCATTCAAAATCTCTGCACGGGCTTCATCTGTGCCGCCCCATCCATCAATTTTCACCCATTTACCTGGCTCTAAATCTTTGTAATGTTCGAAGAAATGCTGGATTTGATTGAGACGTAAAATGTTCAAATCTTCTGGTTTTTGCCAGTGCTGATAGATAGGCAGAATTTTGTCGATAGGTACGGCTAACACTTTACCATCTGCACCTGCTTCGTCATGCATATTCAAGATACCGATAGGACGGCAACGCACTACAACGCCAGGGATCAAAGGAAATGGTGTAATCACCAACACGTCAACCGGATCACCATCGCCAGAAATCGTATTTGGCACATAACCGTAGTTACATGGATAATGCATCGCTGTACCCATGAAACGGTCAACAAAAATCGCGCCGCTTTCTTTGTCTACTTCGTACTTGATCGGATCCGCGTTCATAGGGATCTCGATGATGACGTTAAAATCATTAGGCAAATCACGACCTGCAGCTACTTTATTTAAACTCATAAGACACTTTCAAAGTAAATCAAACACAATCGATAGATTATAACGATTTTTAAGACATTTTGGTGCGGCGCAATAGAAATTCAGGCCGCACACCAAATGCCAATTACAAAGTCGTCGCTATCGCACACTGCCGGTAGTACTTGTTTGCTTCTGCGGTTTGACCTATGGCTTCGTGCAGACGTGCCAAGCTTAAATTTGCTTCTCGTATCGTGCGCGGCTCTTGAGCGTGATCTAAAGCATCCTCCATATGTACCTGTGCTTTACCCCAAAGCTTTTGATTGAAACACAAAACACCCAATGTTAATTCCAGTTCGGGGTTCTTCGCTTGCGTATTCAGCCAAGCTTCACAATTTTCGATTTGAGATCGTAAAGCGACTGTTCCTTCGGCGGCGGCAGCTTCACGGTAAATCCGTAACAAGCGATTATCCCAATCCTCATTCAAGGATTTTTCTACGATACTTCGGGCTTCATCCAATACCTGGCATTTGGTAAATGCAGCAGCAGCACTCACTGCGATATAACGATTTTTACGTTCCGTTGAAGGCACCTCACTCCAAACCCGACGTAGCGACTCAGCGTCATGCCCATGTTCCTTTAACAACGCATCATAAGACATTTCACGCAAGCGTCCTGCCAGTGCAGGATGAATGGCATGATTTTTCTCCAGCGTACGCACCAACTTAACAACCTCACTCCAATTTTTTGCCTGTTGATTCGCCTTCAAAGCCCAACGCAATACCTGGATATGGCGCTTACCACGTGCATTTAGCTCGCGCACTGCATCCAAGGCTTGCTCAGCCTTGTGCTGATCTACATACAGCTCAGTCATAGTAACCAAGCGCGCTGTTTTGTAGGCATTGTCTTCTTCTATCCTGGCAAACCAGGCGCTACGGCGCTCAAACTGACTCATATGATGCGCTGCCCGAGCACCGATCAAAGCCGCTAAGGCCTTGTTTTCTGGAAGATCCAGCGCTTTTGATGCGGATTTTTCGGCATGGCCAAAACGCCCTTCAAACAAGGCTTTTAAAGCCTCGCGTAAAGCACGGTTACTTTCTCGCTCACGCTTACTTTGCCTATATTCCGCGACTTTCTTGGGCATTTCCACCGTAACTGCAATTGTCCTGACGATGAAATACACAGCAATAAACAGCAGCGCTAACAACACCAGAAAGAAGTTTAGCGAAACATCCATGCGCATTGGTGGATAAAACAAGACCACATTTCCGGTATTGAAACGACCACCAATGGCCAAGCCTGCGGCTAAGGCAAATAAAATAAGAATTCGGATAAAAATACGCATGCTTAAGGTTTCATCTTGAAGTTGCGGACAGAATTAAGACTTTCAGTCAAAGCGGGCATTTCTATCGACAAGTTATTACTCTGAATTTGTTTCAATAAGGACTGCGCGGTTTGAGCCTGCTTTGAGCGCACATCAAAATACTTCGTAATTAAATCTTGTGCTGAAATCATGTCGCTGCGGAATGCCCCTTC
Organism: Undibacterium sp. GW821-FHT11H02; assembly: GCF_058808015.1. NCBI lineage: Bacteria > Pseudomonadati > Pseudomonadota > Betaproteobacteria > Burkholderiales > Oxalobacteraceae > Undibacterium > Undibacterium sp. GW821-FHT11H02. Next base: position 21,835 of record NZ_JBXARG010000003.1, read on the forward strand.
GTTACGTGACAACAATGCCAGACGTGCATTCAACAAACGTAATTTCAAATTCTCTTTAGCGAAGTAGGCCTGTGTCGGCGACAACAAAAGCGCGTCTGGAGATTCGACATTGCGAATACGCACCAACTGCTTCATTTCTGTCCACATTTCGCTATAAAAACTCTGCCAGCGGTCTTGTAGTTTCGCAGTAAAACTACTTTCACCCGCGTTATCTGCTTTTTCGTTATTCGCTTTTGCACCACGCGGCAAGACACGCAGCGGCGCTTTCGGCGGTGTCGCTACCACTGGCGCTTTTTCATCTGACCATAAAGGGATATTATCAACTTGGGCAATCACGCTATCGAGGCGTAACACCAAACCGGTCAAATCGATTTGTGGCAATGCTTTGAGCTTTTCTATGTCTTTGGCAATGGCACGACGCACCACGATAAATTGTGTCTTTTCAGCTTTCGCCAGGCGCGCGTCCGAATTTTGCAGCGCAATTAGAGCGCCTTGCACATTGCCGGCTAACTGCAATTGCTGACTTGCGGTCGCCAATACTTGTTCGATTTCTGCTAAGGCCCACTCATCACGATTTTTAGACAAATCTTGATAAAGCTGTTCAAGAGCAACTTGCTGCCCCTGAGCTTCGGTTTGCTTTGCTTCTAAGATGCTGACTTTAGCCTGGGTTTCTTTAGATGATTCTTGAACGCCTTTGGCAATACCTTTTATTTCGCTGTTCGTAATATCGGCATTTTGCAAACGACGCGCCACTTCTTCCCGCAGAGCCGTCATTTGATTTTGGGAGGAATACCAATGCACGGCAAGCAAGATCGCCAAGGCACCCGAGACCAGGTAAGGCGGACTCATCCAAAGCGGTGCAGATTTGCCATTCTCATCCAATGCAACTGAGTTGGGTACTGCCACTGTCGGCGTCGCGGGCACGGCTGTCGAGTTAGTCTCAGCCGTATTAGTTGAATTAGTCGTGTTATTGGTCGACATATCTTCAGTAGAGGGAGTTTGTTCAGTCATAAGTGTGATTGTAACGCGAGTAAGAGCTTTTCGTCGCCTGAAGCGCTTAGGCTAACATGTTTAAATCCTAGTTCTGTTGCTACCTCAGCGATACGGAAATGAGGAACAAACAGATGTTGCTGTTGCATTTTGGCGACTGCGTTTTCCAGATTCAATTGAGAACACCACTCCAACAGGGTTTTCAGCGCAGCGGAGCTGGTAATCACCCAATCATAGTGTCCTTGCAAAAAATCGATCAATTGAGCTCGTTTTTCTTCATCAAAAATAGGCTTTACTCGTTTATAGGCGGTCAGAGATTGCACTTCAACGTCGACCGCACTTAAAGCTTCGGCCAAAAAATCACGACCAGAATCGGCTCGCACGATCAGCGCCTTATGTCCCCGCAAAGCGGGTAAATCCAGCTCCACCAGCAAAGTCTCAGAATCGGTGCGTTCATGATTGGTCGGGCAAAAAATTTTGACTTTATGCTCATCAATACCATACTTGAACAAAGCTTGACGGCTGGCAACGCCCACGACGCCTATCGCAACAGCTTTCGGCCAAGTCAAGGCAAGTGCGGATTCGCGTTTAAATAGAGCGTCAATCGCATTTGGACTCACAAATACCACCAAAGCAAACGCAGTCAAATTCTGTACTGCCAAATCCAGTTCCGGATTATCGCTTACCGCCTCGATCTCAAACAAAGGATAAACCACAACCTGCCGTCCCAATTGCGCTAACTTTTGCACTAGATTCTGCGCCTGATGTGGCGGGCGCGTGATGATGACCGTTGGCACCTGACTCACGATTTATGGCTGTTCGGTTTCGCGGCACACTGCCAAGATCGCATCTGCGTTTTGTGCGCGCAAGACAGTGACGACCTCCATACCTAGCGCTTGATAATTTTCCGCTTTACCATGAACTTCAGCCTTAGCGAATTGTGTCCCATCAGGGGTAGCCACCATAGAGCGCAAATGCATAGTGCCATTGTCGATTTCGGCAAATGCCGCTAAAGGAATCTGACAACTCCCCCCAAAAGCCTTAGAAACCGTGCGCTCTGCCAATACGGCTTGCGAGCTTGCTAAATGATTTAAAGCCGCCAACGCGGTCAGCAAGTCTTCACGAGAGGACAGGATCTCTATCGCCATCGCGCCTTGTCCAGCTGCCGGTAAACTTTCTAAGGGTTCCAAAAAAGCCTTAATACGCTCAGGCAAACCGAGTCGCTTCAAACCGGCGGCGGCCAAAATAATCGCGGCGTATTCACCTTCATCGAGTTTGCGCAAACGAGTGTCCAAATTACCGCGCAAAGGCTTAATCACTAAATGAGGAAAGCGCGCAGAAATCAAAGCCTGGCGGCGTAAACTACTGGTACCGACGACTGCGCCAGTGGGCAACTCCGCTAAAGTAGCGTACTGATTCGACACAAAGGCATCCCGCGGGTCTTCGCGCTCAAGAATAGCGGCCAATAAAAAACCTTCTGGCAATTCCATGGGGACGTCTTTTAAAGAATGTACCGCCAAATCAGCGCGCCCTTCTTCCATCGCCACCTCTAATTCTTTGACGAATAATCCCTTGCCCCCTACTTTCGACAAAGCTCTGTCCAAAATCTGATCGCCACGGGTGGTCATGCCTAGTATTTGCACATCACATGTGGGATACAAAGTCTGCAAGCGGGCACGGACATGCTCTGCCTGCCACATGGCAAGACGGCTTTCGCGGGAGGCAATGATAAGTTTGGAGGGCGCTGAATTCACTTCGCAGACTTTCTAATTTTTTATTCAAAAAGGCAAGAAAACACTCTCACCCAAATTGTAAGGAGCGCGCGATTTTACCATGTGCAGATAGACAAATCTTGACAAAAAACAGTGAAAAACGGCATTATGCCTACATGAAACCGACATTCACACACCGCAATGGCTATTGGCGTAGCACCTTAACTTAAGGGCGGCGCCCAGTTTCGACGAAGACAAATACAAAATTGCCAATGCCGCCCTTCTTGAGAAGCGCGGCTTTTTTATTTTCCAATTTCTTATTTATACAGATTCTTATCTCCACCATTTTTGGACACCTCATGAGCGAGCAAGTAGCAAAACCAGCAGAAGTCACTTCCGAATCTTCCGCATCATCCCAACCTTCTGCCAATAAACAGCATTTGATCTTAACTGGGGATCGTCCCACTGGGCCCTTGCACTTAGGCCACTTCGTTGGCAGCTTGCGCAATCGCGTCACTTACCAAGATCAATATAAGCAATACATCATGATCGCCGATGCGCAAGCCTTGACCGACAATATGGATGATCCTGCGAAAGTTCATAATAATGTGATCGAAGTGGCCTTAGATTATTTGGCAGTTGGTATCGATCCAAGTAAATCGACCATCTTTATTCAATCTCAAATCCCTGAATTGACTGAACTTACGTTCTACTACATGAACTTGGTCACGATTTCTCGTCTGGAGCGCAATCCAACGATTAAACAAGAAATCATCTTGCGTAATTTTGAACGCGACATTCCTGCGGGCTTTTTCACCTACCCGGTCAGCCAGGCAGCTGATATTACTGCCTTCAAAGCGACGCTGGTGCCAGTTGGCGATGACCAGATTCCTATGATCGAACAAACCAACGAAATTGTGCGCCGCTTCAATCGTTTAGCAAAAAAAGATATCTTGGTTGAATGCGAAGCGCTAGTCCCAGAAATTGGCCGCTTGCCGGGCATCGACGGCAAAGCGAAGATGAGTAAATCGCTAGGCAACGCCATTAATCTCGGTGCAACCGAAGCTGAAATCAAGCAGGCAGTCCGTAATGTCTACACCGATCCACTACATTTAAAAGTCGAAGATCCGGGACATTTAGAAGGCAACGTCGCCTTCACTTATCTCGATGCTTTCGATACCGGTAAAGAAGCACTGCAAGCGATGAAAGATCACTATGTACGTGGCGGTCTCGGTGACAGCAAAGTCAAAACCCGCCTTGAAGCTGTCTTACAAGACATGCTGCGTCCCATTCGTGAGCGTCGTCAGGAATACGAAAAAGATCGTGGTCATGTTTTGCAATTGCTCAAAGAAGGCACTTATCGTGCCCGTGAAGTTGCAGCCCGAACCAATGACGAAGTTAAAGCGGCGATTGGTTTGAAGCATTTTTAATCACGCGTAAAAAGCAAACGATTTTCGCCACGCGGGCGCAGAATACGACTTTATGAAATTGTGTCAAACACACGTCAAAACTCATAAAAACCTCTGCGTTCTCTGCGCCTCTGCGGTTAAGCTTTTTCGTTTTACTTTCCTCTCTTCAAAAAACCATGCCACTCAGCCTGACCGCCGCCAGAAACATCCATCTAGCCGCTCAAGGCTTATTGAGCCCACCCAAGCGTCGTGCCAATAAGGATCATGTACTCGACATGATACGGCGCATGGGTGTATTGCAAATCGATACTATCAGCGTCGTCGCGCGTAGCCCTTATTTGGTCTTATGGAGCAGGCTTGGCGACTATCAAGCTGAATGGTTAGAGCAACATTTGGAAGAAGGTCGCTTATTTGAATACTGGTCGCACGAAGCTTGTTTTCTCCCTATAGAAAGCTTTGGCCGCTACCGCCATCAAATGCTCAATCCCGATGCTATGGGTTGGAAATTTAATCAAACTTGGCTAAAAGAGAACGCCAGTCAAGTTGAACAAATCCTGAACCACATCAAAGAATTGGGCGCCTGCCGCTCGGCCGATTTTGAGCGCACCGATGGTAAAGCGGGCGGTTGGTGGGAATGGAAACCCGAGAAACGTTCGCTAGAAGTTCTATTCACCACCGGCAAAGTGATGGTGGCCCGTCGCCAAAAGTTTCACCGGGTCTATGATCTGACTGAACGCGTACATCCTAACTGGAATGATCAACGCGATTTACGTACCCCACTTGACGATCATCGAGATCAAGTCTTAGATACTGTAAGGGCTTTGGGCATTTGCAAAGCAAGCTGGATCGCTGATTATTTCAGAATGAAAAAATTAGTACCAGCGATTCAGGCAGAGACTTTATATCAACAGGGTTTATTGCAAAAAATTGAAGTCGATAGCTGGCAAGAAGCCGCTTATTTCCACCCAGATCAACAAGCACTGATTGATCAAGCAATTGCGGGTAAATTACGGGCGACACATACCTGTTTGTTGTCACCGTTTGACCCGGTCGTGTGGGATAGAAAACGCGCCTTAGAATTCTTCGACTTTGATTATCGTATTGAGTGCTACACACCAGAAGCGAAGCGTAAATTTGGCTACTTCACTTTACCTATTTTGCGACGCGGTAAAATCATAGGCCGTATCGACGCGAAAGCGCACAGGAAAGACGGTGTGATGGAGATCAAGGCTCTGCATCTCGAAGACGAGGTCAAATTCAGCGACGCATTAAGCAAAGATCTAACAAAAACGCTGCAGGCATTTGCGGATTGGCATCGGACGCCGCAAGTCAAGATCACACGCTGCGATAACAAACAATTAAAGGCGGCACTGAAAGAAGTTTTTTAACTTCTTTCAGTGGCTATTTGGGTCGTAAATTTAGTGACAAATTTAGCGGGCTCATTGCTTGACTGAATTAACCAAGCCTTTCGGCAAAGGGAAAGTGACATTCTCTTCCTCGCCATCCAAGGTGCGTACACTCTTGACGCCAAACAACTTCAATTGATCGATCACTTGATTGACTAAAATCTCAGGTGCCGATGCGCCAGCGGTGACACCGACACGGACACAGTTGTCCAACCATGCAGGATCAATATCAGCAGCCTTATCCACCATGTAGGATGCAGTGCCCATCTTCTGTGCGACTTCACGCAGACGATTTGAATTTGAACTATTTTTACTGCCGACCACGATGACCAGATCGACTTGCGGCGCCATGAACTTCACAGCAGCCTGACGATTTGTCGTGGCATAGCAAATATCACCTTTTTTGGGCTCTGCGATTAATGGAAATTTTTCCTTGAGCGCCGCAATAATGTCGGCAGTATCATCGACAGATAAAGTCGTTTGCGACACATAGGCTAACAAAGCAGGATCTGAAACTTGCAAGTTGGCGACATCGTCTACCGTCTCCACCAGGTACATGCCACCTTCGCTCTGCCCCATCGTGCCTTCAACTTCGGGATGACCTTGATGGCCTATCATAATAATTTCACGACCTTCTTTGCGCATTTTTGACACTTCAATATGCACTTTTGTAACTAAAGGGCAAGTTGCATCAAAAATCTTCAAGCCACGCTTTTCCGCATCTTCACGTATCAATTGCGAGACACCATGGGCTGAAAAAATCAAAGTACTGCCAGTCGGCACATCATCAAGTTCCTCAATGAAAATTGCGCCTTTTTCGCGCAGATCATTGACAACGTAAGCATTATGAACGATCTCATGCCGCACATAAATGGGCGCCCCAAACTGTGCTAAAGCCAGCTCTACGATATCGATAGCGCGATCAACGCCAGCACAAAATCCGCGCGGTTGCGCTAATAAAATTTCTTGGTTTAATTCGCTCATCATCTCACTCACAATGGCACTCACAGTATGCCGATAATCTTGGTTTCAAACAAAACGCGTTGGCCTGCCAAGGGATGATTAAAATCAAACAAGGCAGAATCCTCGTCCAATTCTTGAATCACACCGGCAAATTTGCCGCCAGACGGCGCAGAAAAATCGATCAGATCGCCCACTTTAAACTCTTCTCCATAAGCCGAATTTTCACGCAAAGTCTTCAATGAAACGCGTTGCACAAGATCAGGATTGCGCAGGCCAAAAGCCTGTTCAGGTGCCAGCTCTTGTGTCGTATGGGAGCCCTCTTCCAAACCCAACAAGGCATGCTCCAAGCCAGGAGATAACTGACCTTGACCCAACAACAAGGTCGCTGGACTTTCATGGAAAGTGGAAATGATGTCCTCACCATCCAGAGTTGCAAGGCGATAGTGCAAGGTTAAATACGCACCATTGTTAACGACAAGTAAAGACTTTTCAGACATAATTCACTTTCAGCTTAATTTGTGACTTTGTTTCAACTTTGATCTAGTTGGCTTGGTGTAGCGCTCAGCCTCTATTGTAAGTCAGTCGAACTGGAAAATCTCTGCACACCCCTTTTGAAAAGCGAAGAAATACGATGGGAATCAATCATTGGCCTGAAGATCAACGCCCGCGCGAACGTTTAATTAGACATGGGGCGCCTGCTTTATCTGATGCAGAGTTACTTTCTGTCTTTCTCCGGGTCGGCGTAAAAGGTAAAAGCGCGGTCGATTTAGGACGCGATATGTTGTTACAGTTTGGCTCATTACGCGCTCTATTCGCGGCCAACTTAAAAGAATTCGCCCAAGTACACGGACTTGGCAGCGCCAAATATGCGCAACTACAAGCAGTCTTGGAATTAGCAAAACGCTCTATCTCAGAAGAACTAGAAACCAGCTCATCCCTATCTTCACCCCAAGCTGTAAAACAATACTTACAGCTACACATAGGCAATAAGCAGTATGAATCTTTCGTCGTCCTATTTCTCGACGTTAAAAACCGCTTAATCAACGCACAGGAACTATTCCGTGGCAGCCTTAGTCATGCCAGCGTTTACCCGAGAGAAGTGGTCAAATGCGCGCTGGCACAGAACGCCGCCAGCATCATTCTGGCGCACAATCACCCCTCTGGCACATGCGAGCCAAGTCAGGCCGATTTAAGCCTGACACAAACCTTAAAATCGGCGCTTGCACTGGTCGACGTCAGAGTTTTAGACCATTTTATCGTTGCCAACAACACGGTGCACTCTTTTGCCGAACATGGACAAATGTAGTGCATAGCACACCGCCTCATAGGGGAAACTCAAATTGTTAAATTTTGAACTCGATAAAAGACACAATTGTTTTTCACAAGTCGTTGATATTTCGAAGTTTTTTAGTTATACTTTCGTTTTTTCCAATTTCGGAAATCATTAAGGAGCTAAACATGGCGCGTGTATGCCAAGTTACTGGGAAGGGGCCAATGGTTGGCAACAACGTTTCCCATGCGAACAACAAAACTAAACGTCGCTTTTTGCCTAACCTGCAAAATCGTCGCTTTTTCGTAGAATCAGAAAATCGCTGGGTTTCCCTGCGTTTGTCTAACGCAGGTTTGCGTGTAGTTGACAAAATCGGTATCGATGCCGTTTTGGTTGACATGCGTGCTCGCGGCGAAAAAGTTTAAGCAGAAACTATTTTTAGGAAAATATCATGGCTAAATCTGGTCGCGACAAAATCAAATTAGAATCGACTGCTGGTACAGGTCACTTCTACACGACATCAAAAAACAAACGTACGATGCCTGAAAAAATGGAGATCATGAAGTTTGATCCAAAGGCACGTAAGCACGTTATCTACAAAGAAACCAAAATTAAGTAAGCTTTACTTGATTCTGATTTGAGTAGAATGTCAAAAAACCTGCGAAATTTCGCAGGTTTTTTTTCGCCTGGTAATAGAACGTATTGAGCTACTTCTTATACTTAAGATTGTATGGCCTTGATGAATCAAGCCCAACGCCTCTGAACGACCATAAGCTGAAGTGCAAGATGTCAATAAAGCGCGCGATGCAAGCTTCTAAGCTTCTCTATGTGCATGCCTTGAAGTGTCTTAGCCCAGTCCAAAAACTGAAAAAGAACAAAATCGCAGGCATAAAAAAATGGCGCCTCAAGCGCCATTTTTTTACCAATCTAATTATGCGTAACTTCTTAAACGCAAAGAAAATTCTTGCAAAGTCTTAATACCAGAAGCCTCTGCACGTTGACACCAATCTTGCAACTGCGCGACCAATTGTTCGCGAGTGGCGCTAGAACGTTCCCAAATTGCATTCAACTCTAAACGCATATCATGCATAGTCTTGAGAGCCGCACTGTGATTAAATAATTCCACCAATTGTTGCTGCTGCGGCGCTTCTAATTTAGCAGGCTCTCTCTGTAAATTTTTCTTCACCGCTTTCAGAAAGCTCTTTTCCAACATGGCTTGATCACGCAAGCGCTCAAACTCAGTACGCCAGGTCTTCTTCAATGATTTGGCGTATTTCGCCATCACATCATAACGATTCGCGATCACGGCCTGCAAAGTCTCCACATCCACCACCATCTTGGCGGCATCAAACTTAGGCTGCGGTGCCAGTTTCTTTACCTTGGCCAATTTGAAGGTTTCCAAGATACGAATGTAGAGCCAACCGATATCGAACTCATACCATTTAGAAGACAACTTCGCCGAGGTGCCAAATGTGTGATGGTTATTATGCAGCTCTTCGCCACCAATCAAAATACCCCAAGGCACAATATTCGTCGCTGCATCTGCACACTCATAGTTGCGATAGCCCCAGTAGTGGCCGATACCATTGATAATGCCAGCGGCGGTAATTGGAATCCACAACATCTGCACTGCCCACACCGTAACACCGATCGCACCAAACAAAATGATATCAATGATCAGCATCAATGCTACGCCTTGCCAACTAAAACGCGTGTACAAATTACGTTCCATCCAATCATCTGGCGTGCCGTGACCATACTTGCTGATCGTTTCTAAATTCTTGGATTCAGTACGATATAACTCCGCACCTTCCAATAAAACCTTCTTAATACCACGCGTCACCGGACTGTGTGGATCTTCTTCCGTTTCACATTTAGCATGATGTTTACGATGCACGGCAGCCCATTCTTTGGTGACTTGACCTGTCGTCAGCCACAACCAAAAACGGAAAAAATGACTAGGAATTGCATGCAATTCCAAAGCACGATGCGCCTGACAGCGATGCAAGAAAATCGTCACACTGGCGATCGTAATATGCGTCACCACCATGGTAAAAATAAAGACCTGCCAACCAGTAGCGTCAGTCACGCCACTGCTAAAAAAATCCAAGACTAACTCTATGAAGTTACTCAAAATATATACCACTCCAGATAAAGACAAACTAGGTGCTCAATGCGACACAAAACACATCAAGCATAAGTTCGAAAAAAATTTCTCAAAAACATGATTATTCTACGCCGAATTCTGGGATTGCGGTTTTACTGGCACCTGAAAAACCCTAACTTCGCGTTGAGGAAATGGCAACTGCACGCCACGCTCTTGCAATAAAGACCAAATTGCACGATTCACTTCGGAGGTGATATTAGTACGGCCATTCTCAGGATCATCGATCCAAAATCCCACCCGTACCTCGAATCCATCGGCGCCAAAACGAAGCAAATATGCCGATGGTGCGATATTTGGAGAGACTCGCGGCACTTGCGTTACAGTTTCAACTAATGCAGGTAGTAATCCATCCAAGTCAGTGTCATACGCCACCGTAAAGTCGGTTGTGACGACAACAGCACGATCCGTCAACGATAAATTCTGCACTGGATTTGAGACTAGCATCTCATTGGGAATAATCGACTCTACGCCATCTAATCCTTTTAGAACCGTATAACGAGTATTAATTTGTGTGACGCATCCGCTGAATTTATCAACCGTAATCATGTCGCCGATAGACAAACTGCGATCAAATAAAATAATAAATCCCGAGACATAGCTACTGGTAATTCTTTGCAAACCCAAACCCAGACCAACGCCCAGTGCCCCACCGAATACCGATAAGACGGTCAGATCAATCCCTACTAAAGACAAACTAACTAGTATCGCCATCAAAATAAAAATGGCACGCCCCAAACGGGACAGCACCACTTTTAAGGAAGAGTGCATACTAGGAATAAGCATCAGCCTTGCTTCTATCATAGCGCTAAGCCACAAGGCCAAGACTACGGTTAAAGCGACCGAAGCGATGCCTTGCAATATCGCCAACAAAGAGACCTTACTTTTTCCTAGTGGCAGAATGACCTCTTCTAAGGCCTGGAAAATCTCTTCCCACATGCCAGTAAAATGCAGCACCAATCCCAGCCAAACCAGACCGGCAAATACCTTCTCGAAAATCAATAAGGTATTCCCCACCGTACCATCGCGCACGAAAGCGCGTCGGAACACATAGAAACTAAATCGTATTAAGGCAAATGAACCGAGAATAGGAAAGAATAGTTTCAACAAACCTGTGTGTTGAAATTTACCAATGACTAACTTCGAGAGAAACAAGAATATCAACGCCAACAATGGCCACAAGACCCGTGAAAAACTCTCCACACCAATTTTGAGTACGCCGGAAGTTTGATCGACCGTGGCAAAAAAACGTTGAATACTACGCGACACCAACCACGCTAGTGAAAAGCAAGTCAGCAACGCGAGTAATTGAAAAAGCAAACTTGGATTACCCAAGTCTGCCGATATTTCAGCAATAAGACGCGTCAGTGATTGTGTTTCCATAATTTGCGTCGAGGAGACTTGCGCTAAAAACTTAAACAAAACGAGCTACCTGAATTTGAGTCTGAAAAATTATTCTGCATCTGCTTCTGTATCAACCTCAGCAGCAAGCACCGATTTTGCTACCAACTTATTACGTTGGAACACCGCGGCAAAGAAGCCATCCGTATTGTGTACATGGGGATAGAGCTTCAGATAATCACCCATTTCTAATTGGATTTTTTGTTCTTCCAATACTTGAGAAACAGGCAGTAAAGTAAAGTCTGGGTGGGTCGCCAAAAATTGTTCAACGATACCTTCATTTTCTTCATCCAAAATACTGCAAGTCGCATACACCAAGCGACCGCCTCCTTTGACCAAGCGCGCTGCGCTATCGAGTATCGATGCTTGCTTGACATTGAGTTCTGCAACGCCAACCTGAGTTTGACGCCATTTCACATCAGGATTACGACGCAAAGTACCCAAACCGCTGCACGGCGCATCAACTAAGACGCGATCTAACTTACCTGCTAAGCGTTTAATCTTGGCATCTCGTTCATGTGCAATGACCACCGGATGCACATTCGACAAACCACTACGCGCCAATCTCGGCTTTAATTTTGCCAGGCGTTTTTCAGAAATATCAAAGGCATACAAGCGACCCGTGTTACGCATCGCTGCCCCCAAAGCTAAAGTTTTGCCGCCTGCGCCGGCGCAAAAATCTGCCACCATTTCACCACGTTTTGCGCCGACCAATTGCGCCAAGACTTGACTGCCTTCATCTTGCACCTCTATTGTCCCGTCTTTGAACAGTGGCAGATTTTGTATGGACGGTTTTTTGATAATACGCAGACCCAACGCGGAATAGGGAGTCGCTTCGGCCAAAATCGGTGCCTGTGCTAGCGACGCGATGACGTCTTCACGATTCGATTTCAAGGCATTCACACGCAGATCCAAAGAAGCTGGCGTGTTCAAAGCATTCGCCAATTTCATCGCTTCTTCATCGCCAAATTTAGTGGATAGTTTTTGCCACAACCATTCAGGCAAATTCGACTTCAAAGAATGCGGCAAATGACTACGGTCAATTTCCATCACTCGGCGCAACCAAACATCCTCTTCTTCACTCAGACCACCTAAGGCGTCGATACCAACCGCATCCGCCAAGCCCAGCAAAGTGATACGGCGCATCGCAGAGCCAGTACCTGATTCTGAGAAACTGGTGTAGACACTCTTATTCCTTAGCAAACCGTAAATTGCTTCGGCGATCACGCCGCGCTCACGTCCACCTAAACGGGGATTTTCTCTAAAATAACGAGATAAAGTGCCGTCGGCAGGGCCAGTAAAGCGCAATACTTCGCGCAACACGGCTTCGGTGTGGCCTATCATGGCGGGTGGTAATCTCATGTTCTTCCTCTGTAAATACGATTAGATCGCGCAGCTATCTGCTTCGGATCCATTAACAATCACGCGATTGCCTTCAACCACTAGTTTGCCTTCAACGAATAAACGCACGGCGCGTGGATAAATTTGATGTTCTTTGACCAGTAATTTCTGTGCCAAGCTATCTTCGGTGTCACCTTGCTCAATGCGCACGCAAGCCTGATCAATAATGGGTCCATGATCGAGCTCCGCGGTAACGAAATGCACGGTTGCGCCATGAAACTTCACGCCGGCATCCAAAGCTTGTTGATGCGTGTGCAAACCAACAAAGCTAGGCAGCAAGGATGGGTGAATATTCATAATCCGGTTTTCATAATGCTGAACGAATTGCGGCGTCAAGATACGCATAAAACCAGCGAGCACTACCAAATCCGCTTGAAAATTATCAATCGCTTGCTGTAAGGCTGCGTCGAAACTTTCGCGATTTGGGAAAGCCTTGCTTTCCACCACCATGGTGGCAATACCTTGGCTTGCGGCATACGCCAAACCCGCTGCATCAGGCTTATTACTGATTACCGCTGCGATTTGTGCCGGCCATTGTTGGGATTGTGAGGCTTGGACGATGGCTTGCATATTGCTACCGCGTCCAGAAATAAGGATGACGATTTTTTTCATTGCGGCATTGTACCTCTGTACCGGTCTAAGCCCAAGCAAAAAGCCCGAATTGAGTCGAATTCAGGCTTTTTGAATGCATTTAAACCAACTATTCGAAGGAGTAAAAGACCCTGAACGGGATTTTCTTTTTTGCCCAATAATCAGCAGCATCCCGAAACACATCGAGTAAAGTTTCACGCAATTCTTTATCAAAGTGTTCCGTGTTTGGCAGATGCTCAATCACAACTACGAAGCCATTTTGCAACCCGGCTTTGTGCACCGAATCGGTTAAACAATCATAAAGTGCATCAAAATTATGGCCAAAATGACTAGGAAAACCAAATGAGTCGGCGATCAAATTCAATACTTCTTGCTTATTCGAGGCAAGAGCGCAATAAGCGTACAAAAAATGCTGGCCAGTGGCGGTGGCTTCTGCTTGCAGGTCTGGGCTACGAAAAGCTCTGATCGACTGCACTGCATTGGGGCTAACCGTGCTTAACAAACTCATTTCATCCTCAATTGGTGGTGGAAGTAATATTTATAACAACAAACTACGATTAGATTACATTCGCCTTCTACGCAGAATACTTAGCTCATTCCTTAATTCGCTTGAAACTCGCGTAATGATCATCGGTATAGTAAAACTCGATATAGGGTCGACGTTCCCCGCCAGCAACTATGCGTCTGGCACCACGATTTCTTGCGTAGGGGGTCTTCACAGTAAATTCATGATAATAGCCACGGGCACGTTTGGGCAATTGGCGTTCATAATTACCGAACACTGAACCATCTTTTTCATACGGATAAGGCCCACCTTGCTGAATCAAACGCAAAGTCTGCTTTGCTTCTGGTGGTAAGTCACGCACATTGATCTGACCCACATCGCCGGCAAAAGCAGTGAAACAGATACTTAGATACAGCGCAACAAGTAGCAATAAATGTCGTAAATGAAATCGCATCGGAGAGACACAGTTGAAAATAAGATCAGAAAGTATAATCGCACGTCTGGCACTTGCCAGTCAAATCAGGTTTTAAGCTAAGGCTGTTTCTACCTCAGGTTCGTGATGCTTGGTGACGCTCTGTGCCTGAAAGAAGCAAATCACTTCCGCCTTCATAGCCAAAGTATCTTGAACGCCCAAAGCAATTAATTCCTGTGTATAGCTGGCCTCAAACAACAAGTACGACGCTAATGCTGAACCACGTACATCGGTGGCGCCGATACCACCTAACATGGTACGCACAGGCAATGGCAAACTTTGCGTATGACGGCTGGCGATCTCATCTAAGCGCTCAGAAGGTGCGATCACCAACAAATCCACTGGCTTCAAAGGCGTCTTTTCCAGCAAATCGGGAGGTAACATCGACAAGGTTTTGTTAATCCGGGTCAGACGTTCAATATCGACCGCCAAGCTATCCAAGAAAATACTCGACATCGCATGACCTGCAATTTGAGCCAGACTTGGATAAGTCGCCAGATCAAAATTCTGACGCGGTGGCTCAGACAAACGCCCTGCACCGACTATCAACACCTTATTCGCACCCAAATGTATCGCGGGAGAAATCGGTGCCAGTTGACGCATAGAACCGTCACCACAATATTCAAGATGACCACCCCAATTTAAGGGAATTGAAGGAAAGATAAACGGAATGGCAGATGACGCTAGTAAGTGTTGGACGCCAATGAAATCCCTTTGCGATAATCGCTGACTACGAACCCATGGCTCAATATCCTTTAGCGTCTGATAGAAAGTGAGATGGTGCCCAGTTGTATAAGAAGACGCCGTCACCGCCAAGGCTTGCAAGTCGCCCGTTTCGAACGCCTTGTCCAGGCGCTCCATATCCAGCATACGATGTAGCAGGCCCGCCAGGGGAGAATTATCAAGCAAGGAAGTCGGCGGTGACTTACGCCATTTATTTAGAAGCCAACCGAAAGACATAATCGACAACCAGCGCGCGCCGGACCGTATCACGCCCAAGGAGTCAGCCCTATACACTTGCGCTGCTTCAAAATTACTCCAAACATGCAGGATACTATCGACAGATTCTTTGAAATGATCAATACGAGAGGCGAGCGCGGTCGCATTGATGGCACCTGCAGAAGTGCCACAAATAATACCAAAGGGGTTTTTTTTAGGATCCCAGCCTTGTTCCAACAGAATATCTGAGATCGCTTTGAGAACACCAACCTGGTAAGCGGCACGGGCGCCGCCACCGGTCAATATCAAGCCTGTCGTGGCATTACTATTCATTCCTATCCAGCTCCAAAAATCAAATTTTTCTTATGCTTCTAGTGTATTCGCGTACAAGACAAATGTCTGCAAGAAAGCAATAAACTGTGATTTTTGGAGCGAAATTGCGGAACTTATTTTGGTTGCATGCGTATTGCGCCATCCAGGCGTATCGTTTCACCGTTCAACATCATGTTTTCGATGATAGCCTTTGCTAACTGCGCGTATTCATTTGGCTTACCCAAACGAGATGGGAACGGCACCATTTTACCCAGAGCATCTTGTACTTCTTGTGGCATCCCTAACAGCATTGGCGTCTCAAAAATACCTGGCGCAATCGTCATTACACGAATACCGTTACGTGACAAATCGCGTGCCATAGGCAAGGTCAAACCAACTACGGCCGCTTTAGAAGATGCATAGGCTGCCTGCCCCATTTGACCATCAAATGCAGCAACAGAGGCGGTATTGATAATGATACCGCGTTCGTCTTGGACGGCCTCAGTTTTGCTCATCGCTTCTGCTGCCAGGCGCGCCATATTGAAAGTGCCGACCAAGTTGATATTTACCACGCGTTGAAACAATTCCAAAGGATGTGCGCCTTCTTTGCCTACGGTTTTGACGGCAGGTGCAACACCGGCGCAATTGATCAAACCACGCAAAGTACCAGCAGCAGTCGCTGCAGCGACCACAGCTTGTCCATCAACTTCTTGTGTGACATCACATTTCACGAAAGTTGCATTCAACTCAGCGGCTAGTTTTTGCCCTGCTTCGACTTGCACGTCAGCGATCACGACCTTACCGCCGTTGGCTGTAATCATGCGCGCAGTAGCCTCGCCCAAACCTGATGCGCCGCCAGTGATAATGAATACATTGTTTTGAATTTGCATGCTTTCCTCTACTTTGAATTTAATTGAATAAGAATGTCGTCAAAAGCCTAAGAAATTCTGAATTCGAACTAAAAGCCATGACGTTAACGTAAACGTCAATTATCTCGCTTTTCGCGATTT
This sequence comes from Undibacterium sp. GW821-FHT11H02, assembly GCF_058808015.1. NCBI lineage: Bacteria > Pseudomonadati > Pseudomonadota > Betaproteobacteria > Burkholderiales > Oxalobacteraceae > Undibacterium > Undibacterium sp. GW821-FHT11H02. The sequence continues at coordinate 38,380 of NZ_JBXARG010000003.1, forward strand.
GTAGAAAGTAAAAAATACGTGGGCAATAAAAAAGGCAGCGATTGCATCACAATCACTGCCCTTCATTAACAACACTTCAATACCAACGCGTATCTACTTAGATGCAGCCTCACTCGCGGATGCTGCTTTCACTTTTACAACATCCAAACCAACGGGCGCTTCCATTTGCGGCAATACATCCGCTTTATGTGAAATCACCGGTGTTGGCTGTGTTGGCGCTTTCAGCCATGGTACCAATGGGAACAAAGGCACCAATAATAAAGCCACGATATTAATAATTTTGATTAAAGGATTTACCGCAGGACCGGCTGTATCTTTGTAAGGATCACCGACGGTATCACCAGTTACCGCAGCCTTATGCGCTTCGGAACCTTTGCCGCCAAAATGACCATCTTCAATATACTTTTTGGCGTTATCCCAAGCGCCGCCACCAGTAGTCATGGAAATCGCCACGAACAAACCAGTGATAATCGTCCCCATCAACATCCCGCCTAAGGCGGCAGGGCCGAGCGTCAAACCAACTAAGATAGGTACAACCACAGGCAACAAAGAAGGCAAAATCATTTCCTTGATCGCCGATGCAGTCAGCATATCGACCGCTTTATCGTATTCTGGTTTGCCGCTGCCATCCATAATGCCTTTGATATCACGGAACTGACGACGCACTTCCACCACCACCGCACCAGCAGCGCGTCCTACCGCTTCCATCGCCATCGCGCCGAACAAATAAGGAATCAAGCCACCGATAAACAATCCAACAATAACTTGCGGATCAGATAGGTCAAACTTCACTTCAAGTCCGACAGAGCTCAAAGCATGCGTGTAATCGGCGAACAAAACCAAGGCGGCTAAGCCAGCAGAACCAATCGCATAACCTTTAGTGACCGCTTTCGTGGTGTTGCCGACGGCATCGAGCGGATCAGTGATTGCACGTACAGACTCATCCATGCCTGACATCTCTGCGATCCCACCCGCGTTATCGGTAATCGGACCGTAGGCATCGAGTGCAACAATAATACCCGCCATGGACAACATCGACGTTGCTGCTACCGCGATACCATACAATCCACCACCGAATTTATACGACACTAAAATAGCAACACACACCGCCAAAACTGGATATGCCGTGGATTTCATGGAAACGCCGAGACCCGCGATAATATTCGTTCCATGTCCCGTCGTTGACGCTTCCGCGATGTGGCGAACTGGTTTGAAATCGGTACCGGTATAGTATTCAGTGATGTAGACCATTAATCCAGTCAGAACAATACCAACCACCGCAGAGACCAACATTTGCTGACGCATTACATCGTCTTTGAATAGCATATAAGTCACTGCCACAAATCCAATCAAAGACAAACCAGCGGCCCACCACAAGCCCTTATACAAGGCCGACATAATCTTTTGACCGGGAGTATGTTTAACCAGTGAGCAACCAACAATCGAAGCTGGAATTGATACCGCGCCCAACATCAAAGGATACACAATGGCTTCTGTCACAGCAGTCGTTACCATCAAAGCACCGAGCAACATCGTCGCGATCAAAGTCACAACATAAGTCTCAAACAAATCTGCTGCCATACCTGCGCAGTCACCGACATTATCACCCACGTTGTCGGCAATCACCGCCGGATTACGTGGATCATCTTCAGGAATACCGGCTTCGACTTTACCCACCAAGTCAGCACCAACGTCCGCACCTTTGGTAAAGATACCCCCACCGAGACGGGCGAAAATAGAGATCAGAGAAGCACCGAAGGCTAAGCCAATTAAAGGCTTAATCACATCATGCTGCGACATACCACCAGCAGAGCCACTACTCAGATACATATAAAATAGCGCGACGCCGAGTAAGCCCAAACCAGCGACCAACATGCCGGTAATTGCACCGCCTTTAAATGCCACATCCAAAGCTTGATTCATACCTTTGGTGGCCGCCTGCGCTGTACGCACATTGGCGCGCACCGACACATTCATACCGATAAAGCCACAAGCGCCCGAGAGTACTGCACCAATCAGAAAACCAATCGCAGTAACCATGCCAAGTCCTGGCAAGACCGCGATCGCTATAAATAGAACCACACCGACCATGGCGATGGTTTTATATTGGCGCGCCAAATAAGCTGCCGCACCCTCTTGTATCGCCGTCGCAATTTCCTGCATACGGGCATTTCCCGCATCCTGTTTCAAAATCCAACTTCTTGTAATTAAACCGTAAAGTACCGCTAGTACTCCACACGCTACAACAATCCACAGACTTAATACCATGTTGACGCCTCCAATTTTTGTTGGTATTGATTACGCTCTGCTTTTGGCTTCACACGCATCACACCGTTTATAGAAATAAGCGAAATAGAACAACAGACATTTTTGTTTTTTAAAACTGAATCTGGTATTGGGACAAAACTGTACAGAAAATTGTTAAGGGAAACCTCCGTCTAAAAGTAAAAATAAGGTAAAGAAACGAATTAAGAAAAAATTCAAATCAAAAAAAAGCGGACACGAAGTCCGCTTTTCTTATTCTGAAAGTGCCGCGAATGCCGCGTCACGTATGGCGTCGACCGCCCCGACGCCTGCTATCTTGCGATATTTAGGCGCACCTGGTTTACCCGATTTCGCCCAATCACCATAATAGCCAACCAAGACTTCGGTTTGATTATGATAGACCGACAAACGCTTTTGCACGGTCTCTTCTTTATCATCATCACGTTGGACTAAATCTTCCCCCGTTTCATCGTCTTTACCTTCGACTTTGGGTGGATTAAATTTCACGTGATAAGTACGACCTGAACCAGGATGGACACGACGACCACTCATGCGCTCAATAATCGCGCTGTCTGGCACGTCGATTTCTAAGACGTAATCAATCGTAACACCCGCATCTTTCATGGCATCTGCTTGTGGCGTCGTTCTTGGAAAACCATCAAACAAATAACCGTTTGCGCAGTCGTCCTGTTTTAAACGTTCTTTGACCAAGCCGATGATGATGTCATCTGATACCAGTCCGCCTGCATCCATTACTTTTTTTGCTTCCACGCCCAATGGTGTACCTGCTTTTACCGCTGCACGCAGCATGTCACCAGTAGAGATTTGTGGAATACCAAATTTTTCCTTAATGTAATTGGCTTGCGTGCCCTTGCCTGCTCCGGGTGCTCCCAACAAAATAAGACGCATTTTTATTTCCTAGACGAGTTTAATATTCTGTGAGCCCTGTTCGTTTTGGCACGAACAAGGCGTTTAAATTTTTTGCTTAGTTTTTATTAAATTCTGTATTTGCTACCGATTTTTTATCTTGACTCACGCGCACAGCGCACCGTCAATTATTTTGTTCTTTACGAAATTTACCACAGATTTTTCCGCTTGAAACGCTTTCACAGAGTAACAACATGGATTTTTGTCTCAAGTTCAAAAAAATGTTCTGACGCGTTGCAAATCCTCTAGCGTATCGACACCAGCAGCCGGGCTTTGCTCTGTCACATGCACCGCAATGGAGATGCCGTTCCACAAAACTCGTAACTGCTCTAATGCTTCGATTTGTTCTAGCGGAGAAATTGGCAGCGCTGGATAGGCTTGCAAAAATTGATTTTGATATGCATACAAACCTATATGCCGTAGCGCTTGATAACCGTCGGGCATTACATTTTGATTCTGCGCGAAGGTGTCACGTGCCCATGGCATCGTTGCACGAGAAAAATATAAAGCGCGGGAAAATTTATCCAACACCACTTTCACGACATTCGGATTGAACAAATCCTGCACCTCGTGAATCGCATGCGCTGCAGTTGCCATCGGTGTTTGTGCATTCACCAAAGCCGCAGTCGCAGCTATCAAGACTGGATCAATCAAAGGTTCGTCACCTTGCACATTAACCACCACCGCATCACTCGCTAATCCCATCGCGGCAGCGACTTCAGCAATTCTATCAGTGCCTGAGGGATGGTCGCTACGCGTCATCTGCACTGCAATTCCATGTGCCTGGCATGCTGCAAAAATATCGGCATGATCAGTCGCCACCACCACCTGCGACGCTCCCGACAATAGAGCGCGCTCGGCGGTACGCACCACCATAGGTTTGCCGCCTATATCGGCCAAAGGTTTATTTGGCAAACGGGTCGATGCCAGCCTAGCGGGAATAATTGCAACGAAACTCATAGAATAAATAGACCTTATTACGAATCCGCATCGATGGTGCGCGCCTGGTCTTCCCACATAATAGGAATCCCATCACGAATTGGAAACGCTAAACGGTCGGCTTTACAAATCAATTCTTGCGCAGCTTTATCGTAGACCAAAGGTCCTTTACACAAAGGGCAAACCAAAACGTCAAGCAGACGTGCGTCCATGTTTTTTCTCCGAAGTTATCTTAAGCAACTTGAGCAACTGTGTCTGAAATTCTGCGTCGAGTTCAGCAGAAACAGGTAGAAACCAGATACGCGGATCATTATTCAATCCCGCAATTTGGCGACATTTTACTGCATCCTTCTCTGTGATAAGAATGATTTCGGCATCAAGATGCTGAAATAAATCCGCAGAAAAAGCAAAATGATCAGCCAAAGGCATGGCGACAAATTCAAGGCCATGCGCGTTTAAGGTATCGAAAAAACGTTGCGGATTACCGATTCCCGCGGCGGCCAATATTTTCTTTCCGCGCATTTCACTTAAAGACTGCTTTAATTCAGGTCGCCAAAGATTCATCAATACATCAGCGCGCAGATGCATGGACACCACCTCATCACCAATACCAGGCACAGTTTCTTTATTTGCCGAATTTAGAACTGTAAAATCGCGCCGACGTTGAGCCGACTCCCGTAAAGGGCCTGCGGGCAATAGCCAACCGTTACCGATTCCACGTTGATCAAACATCAGAATTTCCACGTCACGAGCTAACGCGTAATGCTGCAGACCGTCATCCGAAATAATCACATCGACTTGCGAGTAACGCGCTAATAATTGCTGTGCACTCTCTACCCTGTGCCGCCCCACCATCATGGGGCATGCGGTACGCTGCACGATTAATAAAGGTTCATCACCGACTTCAGTTGCCAAAGAAGCCGTCGTCACCTCAATAATATTTTCTACCTGTGCGCCATAGCCACGTGAGATGACACCCGGCGTCCAACCAGCGAGACGCAATTGCTCGACCAGCCAGATGACCATCGGTGTTTTACCGGTACCGCCGACATAAATATTACCGACCACAATGACAGGCACGGGCATTTGAGTCTGAGGACGATAACCAAGTACTAGCAAGCCAAATCGAAAATTCAGAATGAGCCCAAACAATTTGGAAAGTGGCCAGAGTAAAATCGGCAATATGCCACGCTGTGACCAGGATTTAATCAAAAATGATTCAAATGCAGCGCGCAAAAAATACTCCTAGCGTCGAGTTATTCATCCTGCATAAACGCAAAGGAGAAATCATCAGAGATTTCTCCTTTGCTTTTGCAACTTGAATTAGTTAACTTATTATTTTGAGTTAGATGTAGCCTGAGCTGCGAAAGTTACCTTCGCCAAACCAGCAATACGGGCTGCTTCCAACACGTCAATCACAGACTGATGTGTTGCTGCGCGATCAGCATTAATGATGACAACTGGATCAGACGCACCAGACTTACCACCATTCATCGCCTCCGCCGCTTTCTTCAAATCGTTCGCCAAGTTAGTCGCATCTAGGAAGCTCACTGGCTCGCTATTGATTTTATAGCGCCCCTGAGCATCGATACCGATTTCAATTTGACTTGGCTTCTCTTGTGCTTTTTCTGCATCCGCTGTCGGCAGAGTAATCTGCAATTCGGTAAACCGACTATAAGTCGTCGTCACCATCAAGAAAATCAAAATTACCAGTAAGACGTCAATAAAGGGAATCAAGTTGATTTCTGGATCTTCTTTGCCCCGTCCTTTGCGAAAATTCATACGGCTACTTTCTCGTGCTATGAACGATATCGACAAACTTCACAGCTTGCTGCTCCATCTCCACCACAAAGCTGTCAGCCAAGGCACGGAAATGACGATAGAAAATCATGGCCGGCATTGCAATCAAAAGACCAAAGCCCGTGTTATACAGAGCGACTGAAATACCATGCGCTAATTGAGCAGGATTTGCACCTGACGCATTTTGCGAACCAAAAATTTCTATCATCCCGACCACAGTACCAAACAAACCCATCAACGGCGCCAAGGAGGCAATCGTACCCAAAGTCGTCAAGAATTTTTCAAGTTCATGAGCCACCGCACTACCCGCTTCTTCTATCGATTCTTTCATCACTTCACGCGGTGCATTCACATTGCGCAAACCTGCAGCCAAGACACGACCCAAAGGTGAATTAGTAGCAAGTTGATCGATAACTTCTTGCTTGACTTTGCCACTTTGATACACCCGAATTACTTCTTCCAACAGAGTTTTAGGCAAAATACGCTGCCTTCTCAACGATAAAGTTCGCTCAATAATCAAAGCCAAAGCGACAATCGATGCCACCAGTAAGAAATAAATCGGCCAGCCAGCCGCCTGAATAATCGCAAACAAATGAAACTCCTTGCCAGAAAAATCTAAATAAGTCGTAGAAACTGCGACTAGCTACCAACAGCCATGAATAAAAGCTCAGCCCGCAATGTATCGTGTTGTCCGACTGTGGGCAAGTAGCAGCCAATGAATATTTTTTCTTGGGTCAACAACGATGTCCGTATCAGACAAAAAAATAGACAAATACACACAATCCACAGTTCTGCACAGATTCTGTGTGCAAGATTGTGGATATCCTTGGGGCTAAATTCTAAGCCATTGATTTTAAACAAATTAGCAATACCGCCTCAAATTTGAGCACAGCGCTTAAAATCAAAACTAAGTCACTTATCCACCGCTCAAAAGTTTTACACACAAACTGTGGAGAACTATGTGCACAAACTATGGGCATAGTTTTAAACTATTGATTTTAAAGAATAAAAATCACCTGCAAGAAAATTGAGCAAAGCTTCATCGAAAGCAATTAATGAATATTAATGCTAGATTAAAGCTACAAACTAAGCATTTTGTGGAAAACTTTGCTTAGTTTTGCACACAAATTGTGGATATCTTTGTGAACAATCATAGGACACAATCCTAAGTAAATGATTTTATTAGGTTTTGTAGTCCTGCTACAAAATGTGGCAGCGTGTACTTTAATTTCCGCTAGGCATTATTTGTATTTTCGCTATAATTTCCTGTGGATAACTTTGTGCATAAGCACAAAATATTTTCTTATTTAGCGGGAAATAATCATGGATTTTTAAGGGAATTTCACCAGCTTGGATACTTAAGATCGCAACTTAAAGCAAATAAACCATTAAAAATCATATGCTTACAAAAGTATTCTCTATTACTTTTGACATTCAGCATCGCGCATGACATGCTTGCGCCTCTTTTCCATTACTTGTGGACAGTTTTACTTGCAGACGACTCATGGCATCAGATCTATTCACACAAATCCCAATAAAAACAGACACTATCCTGACAGTTTCTGCGCTGAACCAAGCCGTTGCTCAATTACTGGAACGAAGTTTCCCATTGACGTGGATATCCGGTGAAATATCTAATTTTACCCGCGCCAGTTCTGGGCATTGGTACTTCACACTCAAAGATAGTGCGGCTCAGGTTAGAGCCGTGATGTTTCGCGGCCGTGCACAATATGCGGGTTTTATTCCGCGTGAGGGCGACAAAGTCGAAGTGCGTGCGCTAGTTGGTTTGTACGCACCTCGGGGCGATTATCAAATTAATGTAGAAGCAATACGACGTGCCGGGGTGGGCAATTTATACGAGGCTTTTTTACAACTAAAAGCCCGTCTGACGGCAGAAGGATTATTTGCACCAGAACGCAAACGCGCTATTCCTGACTTTGTCAAAACAATAGGCATCGTCACCAGTCCTAAAGCCGCCGCGCTACGCGACGTGCTGACCAGCTTGCAGCGTAGAGCGCCCCACGTCGGTGTCATTATTTATCCTTGCCCGGTGCAAGGTGATGGCGCCGGCAATAAAATCGCGGCGGCCATTGCGCAAGCAGAAGCCGATGGGGTGTGCGAACTACTCATAGTCTGTCGTGGCGGTGGCAGCATAGAAGACTTGTGGTCATTTAATGAAGAAGTCGTCGCACGCACCATAGCCCACTGCGAGATACCAATTATCAGTGGCGTCGGACATGAAACCGATTTTACGATCAGTGATTTTGTCGCAGATTTGCGTGCACCCACACCTACTGCTGCGGCAGAAATGGCGACCACTGCCACCAGTGACTGGATTGCTGCCGTCGCACATTGGCAAAATCTGATGCAAAGGCAGATGCGCCGCCAACTTGATACCCAGTCGCAAAATCTGGACTGGCTTAGCCACCGCTTGCAAAGTCCTACTGCCGCTTTGTCCAGCAAACGCCTGTACATCATGCACTGCGCACAGCGCCTGCGTTTTGCTGTCTACAAGCCAGTACAGTCAGCCCAAACGCGTTTGATGCAATATCAGGGGAAATTACAACAAAATAAACCAAAACCCCAGCCTGGCATCGAAAAGCTCAATAATCTGCAGCAGCAAATGAGCAGCAATATGCGCCATCATGTGCGCCAGCAAAGAGTCAGCTTGGATAACCTGCAAGCCAAACTAGAAATGCTAAACCCGCAACGCACATTGGAACGCGGCTATGCGATTTTGCAACAACCAGATGGCACATTGATCCGTAGTGGCAAGCAGCTGATGTCTGGAGACACATTGCATTTACGTACCGCACTTGATATCTCCGAGCTAGAGATTTCACAAGTGAAAGCAGTCAAACCCGCACATTAGCTCTGCAAGCATTCAGACAAAAGCTTACAATGGCGGCTTTGATTCACCCAGCCCTGTACTTATTGGCTCAAGCGGTTGGGATCGAAAGCCCTATTTTTGACGTACTCTTTTCAATTAAACTCAATAGGATCTGCCATGGAACATACATTGCCAGCATTGCCTTACGCCATAGACGCATTGGCACCCCATATTTCTCAAGAAACTTTGGAATACCACTATGGTAAGCATCATCAAACTTATGTCACTAACTTGAATAATCTGATCAAGGGCACTGAGTTCGAAAACTCTACTTTAGAAGAAATCGTTAAAAAGTCTTCCGCTGGCATCTTCAACAACGCAGCGCAAATCTGGAATCACACTTTCTACTGGAATGGCTTAAAACCAAATGGCGGCGGCGCACCCACTGGCGCGCTGGCTGAGGCGATCAATGCAAAATGGGGGTCTTTCGATGCATTCAAAGAAGCCTTCACAAAATCATGCGTAGGCAATTTCGGTTCTAGCTGGACTTGGTTAGTAAAGAAAGCTGACGGCACTTTAGATATCGTGAATACCTCAAATGCTGCAACACCATTGACCACAACTGATACGCCATTGGTCACATGCGATTTGTGGGAACATGCTTACTACATCGACTACCGCAATGCACGTCCAAAATATTTGGAAGCATTCTGGGCCTTGGTTAACTGGGACTTCGCTGCAGCGAACTTGGCTTAAATCTAGCTTACTTAGCTGGTAAGACGCCAAGCCCATTTGCGACAAAGAAAGCCTGCGATAGCATCGCAGGCTTTTTTCTTCTTTAAAGTGATTTCCTTGTCGCATTCCACACTTATTGCAATCACTGACCATTGAACTAAGCTTGAACTAATCGTTGAACTAATTCCGATCGCAACACACTAAGCATCATCTTTCTCTTTCGTTAACTCATTATGTCTACTCATCAAAAAATCCGTTTAGCCCTTAGTTTTTGCGGCTTGTTCATCAGCACGACCTGCCTCGGGCAAGTCCAGGTTTCACAAGCCATGCAAGATCTACAAACGCTCGCCAGCGAAAAAATGCAAGGACGCGAAATTGGCAGCGCGGGTAGCGCATTAGCGCGCGACTATCTACTCAAACGTATTGCTGAATTAGGCCTCAAGCCATGTGGTGCAAGCTTTGTACAGGATTTTCCGGTCAATAAATTAAGTCAAGCGACACAAGGCAAAAATATTTTAGCTTGCCAATTTGCGGATGAAAAAATAGGCGAAAAATCCAAGGAAAATAATACTAAGAAATTTCTTGTTATCTCAGCGCACTACGATCACCTCGGCATCAATAACGGCAAAACTTATTTTGGTGCCGATGATAATGCTTCAGGAGTCGCAGGTGTGTTGGCAGTAGCACAAAGTTTAAAAGGGAAAACAAGCAAACACCACATGGTATATGCTTTTTTTGATGGCGAAGAACGAGGTCTATTAGGAGCTCACGCATTTGTAAAACAAGCGTGGATCGCACCCAAAGACATCGCGGCGAATATCAATTTCGATATGATTGCCCGCGGCGATAAGAACGAGTTATTTGTCAGCGGCACTTATCAAAATCCAAGCTTAAAACCAATACTGCAGGAACTCAACGGCACGCAAGGAATTAAGCTTTTGTTTGATCACGACAGACCAGAACAAGGTAGCAACGACTGGACTTCACAATCCGATCACTATGCTTTTTACAAAGCGGGCATTCCGCATTTATATTTCGGCGTGGAAGATCACGCGGATTATCACAAGCCAGGTGATAGCGTGGAAAAAGTGAACTCCAAATTCTTCGACGGTGCGATAGAGATCGTGCAAAAAGCCGTGCAACTCATAGATCAAAAATTTACTCGCCAAGATTAAGCAGGGAAAAAAACGGCATCATGAACCAGGATGCCGTTTTTCATATGAGGCTTACGACGAAAAACCCGACTTCTAACCTGACTTAGTGGTGTTTAACGGGAAACAAGAATGTCTCCGCCAATTGCTTCCAGCTCGGCTCTTTCCCATACATACGTATCCCCATCGTAAAGACGCGAGTCGCTGCAGATTTAAACCACCACAAACATGCCAACAACAAAGTCAGTGACATGAACCACTGCCACATCGGCACTTCAGCATGTGCCATGCGCAGTGGCATCGCGGCAAACGAAGTCAGTGGAAAGATACTTAATACTTGCATCATCATGCCCTCTGCATTGTCAATGCCGCTGTAGGCCAGCCCCACCGGAATCGCTGGCAGAAACATCATGATGCTACGACTTGAATGATTAGGATCATCTATCGTCGCTGCAAACGCGGCCATAAAACTGTTCACCAACAACATTCCCAAGACGACAAACAAAATGGCAGTGAACAGTTCAAAAGCGCCTATAGGAAGCGACACATCCGGCTTATCCGAAATTACCGCCACACCCTGAATGAACAAGAAAAACAGCAAGCCATAACTGAACATAGTCTTAAAACAGAACAGAGAAATGCCCAAAATTTTTCCCTCTATCCATTGTGCTGGCGTGATTAGGGTTAACAACTGTTCGGTCACACGATTTTGTTTTTCGCTTGTGATGCCAGTAAACAAATAACCAAAGCCTGAGAAAATTCCTATCGTCAGCAGAAATAATAAAGCACCGCTCACAAGCACTCGTCCTTTTTCGTTTTTATCGTCTTTTTCTGGCTTGAGCATGACGGTTTTAATTTCTGGTAACTCTGTAATTTGCTTACGTTGCAGATCAGTCAAAGGCAAAGAATCGATCTGACGCTCTTGCTGCCAATTTTGCAGATTGGTTTTTAACTTTGCCTGCCAACTGGCTTTTTCTTTGACGGTCAATTGCAAACGTTCTTGCTCACGCTCTCCCGCAATTTCAATCACTGCATGCCAGGTCTCTCCAACATTTTTAAGCACCTCAGCTTTAGTCGATGGACTCACCGCACTGAACTGAAAACCATCCAATTTGGGTAAAGCAAAATCACCTACCACGGCAACTTGATAGTCTTTATCCAATGCCGACTTCAAGTGAGGCCACAACATAGAAAAACCTATACCCGCGAACATCAAAACAACGGAGATAATTTCCTGCTTCCATTTGAAATAGCGTTTAAATTCAAACAGCGCAATATTCCAGACATTCATGCTATTTCTCCCAATGATATGTTGTTTGCATTGTGTTTTTGAACTGCCGTCAAATACAAATCATGCAAGCTGGGTTGTATGCGGCTGAAATCTTTAACTTCAGCTAACTGCATGACTTGTTGCAGCAATTGATTAACACTGGCGTCTTCACGCAATTGCAACAAGTAAGCTTGGTCTTCTTGTTGTTCTGCGGTTTCAATCGAGGAACAAAGTCGTAATGCATCCAATGAAACCGGATTGGCAAAACGCAGTTGATAAAATTTTTCTGGGCTCAGTTGCTCTATCACTTGCGCCAGGCTACCCGATGCGACTTGTTGACCTTTATTGAGTAGTAACATGGAGTCGGCCAGCCGCTCCACCAATGCCATCTGATGCGCGCTCAATACGATGGTGGTACCAAGTTGCTTCATCTCATTCAAAATCGTCAGCACATGTTCCTGATTGATAGGATCAAGACCGGAAAACGGCTCATCCAAAATCAAGAGCTTAGGTTGATGTATCAGGCAACTGATCAATTGCACTTTTTGTTGATTACCTTTAGACAGCTTACTCAAATTGTCTTTTGCTTTTTCATGCAAATCCAAACGAGGTAACCAATACGCCAATTGCTCGGCAATTTTTGTTTTTGTCAAACCACGCAATTTGCCGATATAGCTTAGATTGTCAGTGACACTTTTGTCCGGGTACAAACCACGATCTTCCGGTAAATAGGCAAAACTGGTTTCAGGAATTTTCGGCAATCTATTGCCATCTTCAAACACCCGTATCTCGCCTACATCGGCATGCGTCAAACCGACCAACATGCGAATTAACGAGGACTTACCGGCGCCATTCGGTCCTAGCAACGCAAATATCTGTCCTGGGGCGACGGTAAAACTCAAACCCTGCACAGCCTTCACCGTGCTATAAGTTTTTTCAACCCGACTCACTTCTATACTGATCATAAATTACTCCAAGCAATGTTAAGGGCTCTCATCAGAATTCACTTTCGTCGTTCAATCACATTCAAACGAATTGATGTTGGTTTGAACTATAGGGAAACAAAAAAGAATTACACAGTGAGAGATGACCAAAGACGAAACTCGTGTCATCAGACACGAGTTATAGGCATAAAAAGAGCTGTAGAAATTTATTGCTTAAGTTTAGCTGGCACGACGCGGAAACAAGCGCTGCACTATCGTGAGCACCAGCAACACCAAGGCACCTGCCACCACCCCGACTAAACCATCGGCAATGCTAGGGACAATGCTTTCCAAAACAGGTCCGACTATAGACACGTTTGCAGCCGCCTGCGCCAAGCTATGAGAAAATTCGCTAATAGCATGAACACCATGACTAAGAATGCCACCACCGACCAGAAACATCGCTGCTGTACCAATTACGGTCAACGCCTTCATCAAACGCGGTGCGAAAGCGACAAAGCCATCACCAATACGACGCTGCACGGCGCGTAGCCATGATTGCTCTTGATTGCGCTGCAAATAAAACCCCATGTCATCAAGCTTCACAATTAATGCCACAAAACCATACACGCCCACGGTCATTAACAAGCTCACGCCGACTAACACGGCCACCTGGGTTGAAAAAGCAAGCTGGGCTACCGTGCCCAAGGTGATGATAATAATCTCACCACTCAAAACAAAGTCCGTGGTAATCGCGCCTTTAATTTTGTCTTTTTCAAACTGCACCATATCCACTTCTTCGTGTGTCAAAGCGTGTACCAATTCAGTATGATGGGCTTCATCTTCTGCCTCACTGTGCAAAAATTTATGCGCGAGTTTCTCAAATCCCTCGAAACATAAATAAGCACCACCAACCATCAGCAAAGGCATGATAGCCCAAGGTGCGATCGCGCTTAACAACAAGGCTAAGGGCACCAAAATCATTTTGTTTTTCAAAGAGCCCTTGGCCACGGCCCACACCACAGGTAATTCACGTTCTGCCCGAACGCCACTAACTTGTTCTGCATTTAATGCAAGGTCATCGCCCAAAACGCCCGCGGTTTTTTTCGCTGCGACTTTAGTCATCAGAGCAACATCATCTAGTACGGTCGCAATATCGTCGAGTAAGGTTAAAAGGCTTGCACCAGGCATAAAATCTTTCTTTGTAAATAAATGGAGAAAATTCTCGTTCAAATACCGACGAGATTCAAAATTCGTGGATTCGGAGAAAACCAAAATTCTACTTTACAAATTAACTAGCTTCTAGCAATTTATCTTGGTGAAATTTTGTCTTGATCACCACTGCAGCGCATTTGAACTTCACCGAGGAACTTTTTAACCAATTTCCAGTCTATTTTTACTAATTTTAGCCGTGGTGCTATGAGCACCTCGCATACTCAAGGGAGACATAATGAGAAAAAAAGCACTCAGCATCAGCATTGCTTTAATTTACAGCAGTGTATTCGCACTGAGCAGTCCATTGGCACAAGCCCAAGTAAATGGCAAATCAGCACCAGTGGTCAAATTGAAGCCCGCAGACTTAAGCTTGGAACAACTCTATCGCGCCCAACCGTATGCAGGCAAAGCCGCGACACAATTACGCTTTAGCAATGACGGTCGCTACCTCGCCTATGCTTGGAATCCCTTCGGTGAAGAAGGCAATGACTTGTACATCCATGACACAGAAACGGGCAAGACCAGTCGCATCACTTCACCTGCCGTCATGAAAACCTATGATGCGCCAGAAGACTGGGACCGTTTTGAGAAAAAACTCCAACAAAAAGAAAAAGAACTGAGCGAACGCCAAGCCAAAGCGGAAGCACAAGCAGCCTACTTACGCGGCGAAAAAGTCGATCTCTTGCAATGGGAACGCGCAGCCATAGAAGAATTGAAACGCGAATTAGCCGAAAAGAAGAGCAAGACCGCTGCATTGAAAGCTGAAAAAGATGCGGAAACCGCCAGGGAAAAATCCGTCGAAGGTGCTAGCACAAACGCAAGTAAAAACGACAGCGACAAAAAGGAAGTCGAAAAAGAGTTATGGGAATTGCGCGACGAGTTAAAGAAAAAACTCGCCAAAGAAAAACTCAAAAATAATGATCTTTACCCTGGCATAGAAAACCTCGTGTGGGCTAAGCAAGCGCAAGAACTGATCTTTCAATATCGCGGCGATCTATTCCGCTTACAGGCACAATCAGGAAAGATTGAACGGCTAACCAAAACTGATAAAGTCGAGCGCATCCTGTCTTACAGCGCGGACGACAGTGGTTATCTGTATATGGACGATAAACGTATTTATGCCGCTAGTTTTAGCAATGGCGCCTTACGCCAACTTAATCCCGAACTGATACATGCCGACGATGCCGAGAAAAAATACTCACTTGCCAGCACGATTTTAAGCGAAGACAAACAATGGATGGCTATCACCGCCAACGCCGCACCTGCCGATCCAAGCAAAGCACCACAAGGGCGTCAGGTTGAAATTATGAATTATGGCGAACGCTTCGCCACCGCAAAGAAGGTCAGTCGTGAAGTATCAGACGATAAACGTACCGTGCCTGCGTCGGCTTTGTATATTCGCAAAGTCAGTGAAGAATCCATGCGCCAGCCGCAGCCTGTATTCACCAATGACGGCGGCGATGTCTGGTTCGAAATGAGTCGTGTGGCCTTCAGCAAAGATGGCAGTCAATACACGTTTTCAACTTGGGAGCGCGAAAAAGAATTACTACGCATTTATGTCGGCAATAGCGCCGACAATGCAAAGCCAAAGCTCGTTTTCGAGCGCCGCAAGCAAGTCGGGCACGAAGTGGTCGATGTGGTGTCGCCACGATTCACACCCGATGGTAAGCAATTGATCGCTGTATTGGATGAGCTAGGCTATCGTCAACCTTACCGCATAGACACCAATACCGGTAGCGCCACTGCCCTGCTCAAGGGTGATTTTGAGGCACACCAGATACTTGGCTTCAGCCCGGACAGCAGCACCATGTTTATCATGGCAAATCGCGATGACTTTGCTGCGATGAATCTATTCAAAGTTACTCTCGCAACGGGTGAAATGCAGGCCTTAGGACAAAGCGGTGATTTCCATCGCACCAGTGCAATTAGCGAGAGTGGGCAAAAGTTAGCCAGCGTGGCAGGTCAATGGTCTAGCCGACCAGAGCTGAAGCTACTTGATTTGCAAGCCAACGCTAAAGTAATCAGTAAGACCTTAACTGACAGCCACGATCCCAAATGGCATGCAGTCAACTTAATTCAACCAGAACGCTTTAGTTTTACTAATCGCCATGGCGACAAAATTGAAGCCTATGCTTTCAAACCGCAAAACTGGAGCAGTGGCGATAGTCGCCCTTCGATTGTGTACACCTATGGTGGACCTTTGGGTGATCGCCACATTATTGAAACTGACAGTTTTCAAGCAACGGCCTATTTATTTGGCATGTATATGGCTGCGAAACATGGTTATGTCACGGTTGCAGTCGATCCGCGCGGTCACTCAAACTATGGTCGCAAATTTAGTGATGCAAATTGGGAACAAGTAGGTAAACCCCAAACCGAAGACTTGGAAGATCTCGCAAAATACATGCAGAAAAAGCTTGGCGTGGACGGTAAGCGTATAGGTTTGACCGGCTGGAGTTTTGGCGGCTTCCAAACGCAATACACGATGTACACCAGCCCCGATGTCTTTGCGGCAGGGATCGCGGGCGCGGGACCAACAGAATGGGAAAACTATAATAGCTGGTACAGCGGGCGCACGATAGGCAAGGTCGATCGAAGCAAACCTAATCTGCGTCGTTATTCGCTGTTACCACTCACAGTGGGTCTGAAAAAACCTTTAATGTTGGTACACGGTATGCAAGATCCTAATGTCTTATACCAAGACACGGTCAATGTGTATCGCGCCTTATTGGAAAACGGTAAAGAAAGTCTGGTCGATTTATTCCTAGATCCCGATGGTGAACACGGTATGGGGGGCGCGGTCAAGCCGAAAGCCTGGCACAAAAAATACGAAACTTTCTTTTTGCAGCATTTAGGTAAAGCTAGATAAGCATTCTTACAAATAAGACTTAAGAACGGCATACAGAAAAAATGTATGCCGTTTTTTTTAACCGCTTATGCACAAGCCAATGCTGAGGCCTTGTTTCATTTCTCTTTCGCTAAGTACCGAAATCAGGATGCAAATAAGATGCCAATACGATCCCATCAAAAAGCTGCGACAATAGTTGACCTTCATCAGAACAGGTCTTTATGAGCTCCAACACAACAAAATCGGACAATATCAAGAACAGTGCAGATCGCAGCAGCATCGCGACATTAATCGGGTTGCTGCCTTTTCTACGTCCTTATCGCCGCCAGTTTATATTGGCAGGAATTGCCTTAGTCATTGCTGCCTGTGCGACTTTAACGATTCCCTATGCGTTTCGGCAAATGATCGATATGGGCTTTAGTAAAATTGGTGATGGTGGCACCCATGGTATCGAACATGTGAACCTGACTTTCTTAGCCTTATTCGGTGTCGCGGTCATCTTAGGTATTGCAACCGCCGCCAGATTTTATATGGTGTCCTGGATAGGGGAACGTGTCACAGCCGACATACGCAATGCGGTTTATGCACACGTGGTCACACAAAGCCCTGAATTTTTCGAAACCACGCAGACGGGCGAAGTTTTATCCCGTTTGACGACCGATACCACTTTGATTCAAGCGGTGGTCGGTACCAGTATCAGCCTAGCCTTACGCAATCTTTTGTTATTCATTGGTGGCTTGGTCATGCTGTTTATCACCAGCCCATTGCTGTCTTCTATCATTATCGTGATGCTGGTACTAGTCATCCTACCCATCATCTTATTCGGCCGACGCGTACGTAAGCTGTCACGCGATTCGCAAGATCGCATCGCCGACGCTTCAGCTGTGGCCGGTGAGATTTTGAATGCCATGCCGACGGTTCAAGCCTATACCCACGAGCACATCGAGGCGCAACGTTTCGCTACTACGGTAGAGCATGCATTTAACACCGCGATGCGACGTATACGAGCAAGATCACTGCTCACGATGATCGCCATACTTTTGATCTTTGGAGCCATCGTATTTGTCTTATGGCTAGGCGCGCACGCGGTAATGCAAGGTGAAATGACCGGCGGCAAGCTTGGGCAATTTATTTTATATGCATCCATTGTTGCAGGTGCCATCGGTGCCTTATCCGAAGTGTTAGGTGAAGCGCAACGCGCCGCTGGTGCGACGGAACGTTTGTTAGAACTGATATCGGTTCAATCGCCGATCACTACGCCAGCAAAGCCGTTGCCACTTCCGCTTGAAGATACCCACGGTGCCAGGATAACACTAGAAAATATTTTATTTCATTATCCTTCGCGCCCCCAAACCGCGGCATTAAGTCAACTGAACTTAGAGGTCAAGGCAGGCGAAACCGTGGCCTTGGTCGGTTCTTCGGGAGCCGGAAAAACGACTTTATTCCAATTGCTGTTACGTTTCTATGATCCACAACTAGGCAGCATCAAGATTGATGGCGTCGACATTCGCGATCTCGACCTTCACACCTTACGAGATACGATAGGCATCGTGCCACAAGACACGGTGATCTTTTCAGCCAATGCGATGGAAAACATTCGTTATGGCAGAGTCGATGCTTGTGATGAGGACGTCATATTGGCGGCAAAAATGGCCGCAGCGCATGAATTTATAGAACGTCTGCCCGAAGGCTATCAATCTTTCCTGGGTGAGCGCGGTGTGCGCTTATCAGGTGGTCAAAAACAAAGGATAGCAATTGCTCGCGCCCTCCTGAAAAATCCACGCCTGATGCTACTAGACGAAGCGACCAGTGCTTTGGATGCAGAATCCGAACGACTGGTACAGCAAGCTTTAGAAAGCGCAATGCAAGGACGTACTACCATCATCATTGCTCATAGACTAGCCACTGTGCAAAGAGCCGATAGAATCATCGTGCTCGAGCACGGTCAAGTGGTTGAGATCGGCACCCATGCTAGCTTGATGAAACAAGCCGGCGTGTATGCCAAGCTAGCATCCTTGCAATTTCATATTTCGGAGCCAATTTCAGTCTAAGAGCCAAAAAGAAAAATGAATTGACAATAAAAAACGCACTCGAAATTGAGTGCGTTATTTATTCAAAAATTTCAAACAAATCGGCTATTTACGATAAACCTCTTGCCCCGCCAACCAGGTTTGCAAAACCTGAGTCTTATACAAATCTTTAACAGGCACTTTAAAAATATCCTGATCGATCACAATAAAATCGGCCCACTTACCCTGCTCTAAACTACCTAGTATTTTTTCCTGATGTCCAGCATAGGCAGCGTCCATAGTAAAGCAACGGAAGGCTTCTTTCACCGTCATTGCTTGTTCTGGATACCAAGCTTTCACTGGTTTTTGCTCAAAATCTTGACGACTAACCGCTGCGTAAATACCCCAAAACGGATTTGGACTTTCAATGGGAAAATCAGATCCACATGGAATAGTGGAACCTTGTTTTAAGAAAGTACGCCAGGCATAGGCACCTTTAATTCGTTGTTTGCCGACTCGATCTTCTGCCATATTCATATCAGAGGTCGCGTGTGTAGGCTGCATAGACGGAATAATCTTTAACTTAGCAACGCGCGGAATATCGCTCAGTTCCAAGACCTGAGCATGCTCTATTCTGTGGCGCAAGACACTGGCATCCTGTGCTTTTGGTATCGTCGCAAGGCTGTCAATTACCTGACGATTACCAGCATCACCAATCGCATGTACATTCACCTGATAACCACGTGAAGCGGCTTTTTGCACCATCGCCTGCATATCTTTATCCGCTGAAAATAATAGTCCTTTGGTATGCGGAGCATCACTATAAGGCGCTAACAAAGCAGCACCACGACTTCCTAATGCACCATCAGAATACAGTTTAACCGCGCGCAAAGCATAGCGATCATCCGCCATTCCCAACAAAGGCCCTTGCTTAGACACGCTATCAAAGAACTGGTCAACACCGCTGATCATGCCATAAACGCGTGTCGTCAAACTATGTTTGCTAGCGTATTCACGAAACAAGGCATCCGCCTGCGCATCGACTCCGGCATCGTGTACGCTGGTCAAACCTACACTACGCATTTGCTTTAAGGCGGCATCCAAAGCTAAGCGACGCTCTGCTTCATTCTTGGCAGGAATGACACGCTCAATCAAATGCATGGCACTGTCTACGAAAATGCCTGTCGCCTGACCATTGGCATCGCGTTCAACCTTACCGCCAACAGGATCAGGTGTTTCCTTTTTGATGCCCGCCAATTGCATCGCCTTACTATTTGCCCAGCCAGCATGACCGTCAACTCGACGCAACCACACTGGTCTATCGGCAAGCACCGCGTCTATCTCTTGCGCGGTTGGGAAACGTCCGAGCTTCCAAATCGCCTGATTCCATTCGCCGCCCAAGATCCACTGCTGCTGCGGGAATTTTGCTGCATACTGAGCAATCGCAGTTTGCGCCTCAGCCAGATTGGTCGTATTACGCAAGCCCAATTGGCTCTCGGCTTGTCCTAAGCTAAAAATATGCCCATGGGCGTCAATCAAGCCCGGCAATACCGTCTTACCTGCTAAATCGACGTGTTTTACGTGTGCAAATTTTTTCTCTAACTGTTTCTGTGTGCCGGTTGAGACAACCTTGCCCTCTGCGTCAATCAACATCGCATCAAAGCGTTGCAACTGATTCTTATTGTTCAAGGTATAGCCATTTGCTTTAACAAACAGTGTCTGTGCGCCCGCACTAAGACTCATTGCCGTCAGGCTCAACAGGCTTATTTTTCCAACTGCTTGTACGGTTTTTTTCCATTTTCTTCGCGCTAATCTTGCCGTCTCACTGTTCTTCTTCATGTCTCACTCCCTAGTCGATTTATATAGATTCTAATTTTCACAGCGCTACACACCAGTCGTTCTGTTCTTTTGTCTAACTTCGGATGAAGCTTGGAATCAACAGACCAGTTAAACAGACAGGTTCAAGATAAACAAAGTTCCATACAACTTATGTTTCACCACAGCAAAACAAGCAGCTAATGTCGTTTACTTTTCTATTTTACCCATGATCACCTCAGTTTTCCCTTGACCTGCAAATACTCGTTTGCGTACACTGCGCTGTTGCCCAACTAACAGTCGATTGTATCGATTCTTTTCTCATCATGAAACGATTTAGTTACTGTCTCACTACCCTTTCATTAGCCATCCTAGGCATTACGAATAACAACGCCTACGGACAAAGCAGCGAGACACTTAAACTAACAAAAAATTTAAGTGAGACGGCATTAGCTCAGCAACGCCCTACAACCGAGTCAGACTTAACAGACCCTGCCAGCACCGAAGAATCATTAACGATCACGGAATCCGATTTGTGGAGCAGGATTCGAAACGGCTATGCAATTCCTAATCTGGAAAATCGCTTGGTCAATGTGCAAACCATTTGGTATAGCGCGAGAATCGACTACTTGCAGCGCATCATACAGCGCGGATCTCGTTATCTGTATCACGTCGTCGAAGCCTTAGATAAACGTGGCATGCCTACCGATTTGGCCTTACTGCCATTTATTGAATCCGCGTTTAACCCACAAGCAATCTCTTCAGCAAAAGCCTCTGGCATGTGGCAATTCATGCCGGCAACGGGTCGTGATTTTAATTTAAGACAAACGATATTCAAAGATGACCGACGCGGTGTTTTGGACTCAACTGAGGCCGCCCTCGATTATCTGCAGCGACTTTACAATATGTTCGGCGACTGGCAGTTGGCACTTGCCGCTTATAACTGGGGTGAAGGCTCAGTACAGCGTGCCATCAAGAAACAGCAAGCTTTAGGACTACCGATCGATTTTGATAGTTTATCGGTGCATATGCCTAGCGAAACCAAAAATTATGTCCCCAAGTTACAGGCTGTAAAGAACATCATCGGACACCCAGAACAGTTTAATATTGATCTCCCTCGCCTGGACAACGTTCCCTATTTCACCAGCATCAAGAAAAATCGCGATATCGACGTTAATCTAGCTGCGCAATTAGCAGAACTTCCAATTAGTGAATTCAAGGCCCTCAATCCGCAATTTAACCGGCCTGTCATTACCGGCGGCAATCGCACAACGATACTGTTGCCAATCGAGAATGCGGCCATGTTTCAAAACAATCTATTGACTTGGAAAGGTCCGCTATCTTCTTGGACCACACTCAATGTCAACAAGACTGAACGCGTCGAATCCTTAGCCACCCGTTTTGGATTCAAGCCAGACGTAGTCAGAGATGTGAATGCGATTCCAGCCAAGATGTATGTCAAAGCAGGCTCGACAATTCTAGTCCCGAAATCAGCACGTTCTAGCGAAGAAAACATCCCGACCCAAGTAGCAGAACAAGCTCAACTCACCATAGAAAAAGGTAGCGCTGGCACACGTAAAATTTACGTTAAGCTGGGCAAAAAAGAGAATCTGGCAACAATTGCAAAGCGCTACAAGCTTAGCGTTGCCGATATCAAAGAATGGAATAATCTACGCAAAGATCAAGTTTCACCAGGTACTAAACTCGCTTTGCAAATCCCAATTAAAGGTAAAACCAGGCAATTAGCAACTGCCACCAAAAATGCTCAAAAACGCGGTTTGATCACGCACAATTCAACCCAGCTAAATAAGAAGAACGCGAAACGCCTGGCTTCTAGCAATGACAACAAAAAACGTAAAAAGAATGTTTAATTGCTGAGGTGGACTTAGTCAATGACCTAGTGAAGATTAGCCACCTACATAGGCACTGAAATGCATCACAAAAAAAAGCAGCCATCGGCTGCTTTTTTTCAATTCAAATCAAACTAACAAATCAAATCACTCAAACCAATCATCACTTCGCTTGATTTGCATAGATAGTCCAAAAACGAGCCAAGTCCGCCGTGCCATCTTTACCTTGAACTGATTTCAAAGTTTTCAAGCCAGCCGCTTTTTTACCCGCCATCAGATAAGCCATACCAAGGTGCAAATTAGCATCATCCGGATGTTTCAGATTGTCTTTTTTCACACCTTGTTCCATCAGGCTAATACCTTTATCGTATTCACCACCAGTCACGTAGGAAAAACCCAAATTTGCCAAAGCCATGCCATCATTATTTTTCAAAGCATCTGCTTCAAGTGCGGCACGCGCTGCCTTAGATTCAGCCAGACGCTTGGTTGCTAAGTCTTTCAAACGGCCATGACGTGCTGCTTCTGCACCCGTACCCAATACACCCGCCTTATAACCCTGATCAATAATTTTTAAGGCTTCTGCGGAATTGCCATCTTGAATCGCAATCTGTGCCATTTCCATGAAATCGCTAGTCTTATTCAATTGACCTACTGCCAACTTCAAACGATACAGATCCATGGTCAAACGGCTGGAAAAATCTTGCTTGCGCTCTACGCTATTAAGCAAATTAACCCAATATTCTTTCTTACCATAGTACATCACGAGTTTTTCTAAAGTCGCTAAGTAAGCCGTCTTATCGCCACTCTTTTGCACTGCATAAGCATAAGTTTCCAAAGTAGATTGGCTTGGCACACGACCTGCTTTTTCAGCAGCCTGAATCTCTGCTTTAGTTTCCTTCAATGCGCCAGCACTATCGCCACCTAAGGATTTTGCCTGAATCATATATTGACGAGCCGAGGTATCAGTACCGCCTTCACTGAAATAACGCTCATACATCTTTGCTGCTTTAGCGTAGTTGTTCGCCTTGAAGTAAGAGTTTGCTAATACCAAGATCAGTTGCAACTGATCTTTGCTTGGCAATTTATTTGCAGCAACGATAATTTCACCTGAACGAATCACTGCTTCATTATCACCAGCAGCTGAAGCGACCGATAAACGCATACGCTCAATCGTGAAAGTCTCATTGACCGTTTTATTACCTACACGATCCGTTTCTTGCAATTTTGTAAGCGCTTCGCGGAACTTTCTACTTTTATACAAATCGCCTGCTTGCTGGACGATTTTGCCGACTTCGGCGCGCATCGCTTCTTGTGCGTAAGCCATATTGCCAGCAACACCAGTTAATTCAGGAACTGTTGCACAACCAATAGCAGCGATAAGAATTGCCAGTTGTGATAAGCGTAGGTGCTTCATATTTGATCTCTCAATCAACAAAAATTAATAAATTTAAGCTTAACAAACTAAAGAGTTTGCTTACGTGTTCTCACTGAGTGATTTCACTCATACCAAAATCTAAACGATTTAAACAATTTAAACGATTTAAACGATTTAAACGATTTAAGTTTAAGCATAACGCATAATACAAAAAAAGGCAGGGAAATCCCTGCCCTCTTTCTTTAAACATCTATCCGAATTTAAGAAAAATCTTAATTCAAATTAATGGTCTTATTTCAAGAACTGTTCGTTACCAATCATACCCAACTTGGTGATGCCACGACTTTGCGCAGATGCCATCACTGCCGCAACTGAACGATAAGCAACCAAACGATTTGGTTGCAAATGAATCTCGGGTTGCGGATTCATCGCAGCAGCTGCCACAAAACGATCATCTAATTGGGAACGGCTAACAACTTCACCATTCCATGTCATAGTACCGTCAAAGTCCACATCGATTTTCACCACAGTAGGCAAAACATCTGGCGGAGGTTGATTCGTATTTTGCGGCATATTCAAATTCACCGCGTGATTGGCGATTGGTAATGTCGTAATAAACATGATGATCAATACCAACATAACGTCGATCATCGGTGTCATATTCATTTCCATCATCGGTTCTGGATCACCACCAGAACCGGAGCTCATATTCATGCCCATGCGATTCTCCTTTTAGCTTTTTGGTGGCGGTTCAAGAACGAAACCAACTTTTGCAATGCCTGACCGTTGCACCGTCAAAATCGTTTTACCGATAGACTCATAGCGCGCATTTTGGTCGCCACGAATATGCACTTCAGGTTGCGGCACTTTCACTGCTTCTTTTGACATCTTATCAAACAACTCTTCATCAGAAGCGATTGGCGTACGGTAACCTTGCCAATAAATATCACCATCTTTATTGACTGTGATAATTACGTTTTTTGCGTCAGGATTGTATGGATCATTTTTCTCTGCAGGCAGAGTAACTTTTGTCAAGTTTAATACTACGGGTGACGTGATGATAAAGATGATCAGCAACACCAACATAATATCCACGAGTGGCGTGGTATTAATCGTGCTGTTGACTTCATCTTCACCGCTATCACCGCCGATTTGCATTGCCATAATTGTTTCTCTTCGGTTAATTCTATTCACTGAACATCAAGTAAGTGCCAGCACCTACTTGATGGGACAGAATTGAAATAATAAAAACGATAGTCGTCTTAATTACCTAGATTATTTATTTGCGTTAGCTTTGCTCATCGCGCCAGACAATACTACAGAGTGCAAATCAGCGCCGAATGCACGGATATCTTCCATAACAGACTTGTTACGACGCAACAAATAGTTGTAACCCAAAACTGCTGGAACCGCTACCGCCAAACCGATCGCCGTCATGATCAAAGCGGCACCCACTGGACCCGCAACTTTATCAATAGAAGAGTTACCTGAGCTACCAATCGCAACCAAGGCGTTATAAATACCCATAACCGTACCGAACAAACCGATAAATGGTGCTGTAGAACCTACTGTCGCCAAGAATGTCAAACCTTCGCTCAAACGACTTTGAACTTTATCAACTGAACGTTGAATAGACATAGTTACCCATGAATTCAAATCGATCTGCTCTAACAAAGCACCTTCATGGTGTTCGCTAGCATTCAAACCAGATTCAGCGATGAAACGGTATGGGCTGCCTTCTTTCAAAGTAGACAAACCAGTTGACACGTTTGCCGCTTTCCAGAACTTGCGAGCTTCTTTAGCTTGGCCGCTCAGTTTAGCCAAATCAATTACTTTAGTAATCAAGATGTACCAGCTGAACATAGACATCAAACCCATGATTGCCAATGTAATTTGATCGACCAAATGACCATGTTTGATCAAATGCGCCAAGCTGTACGGATCTTCTACTGCTGGTTTCGGTTCAGCAGCTGGCAATGATGCATCAGCAACAGGCGCTGCGGCAGTATCAGGAGCACTGGCAGCAGCTTCTGTCGTTGCAGATGCGGATGCAGATGCTTCTTGTGCGAATACAGGTGCGGTTGTCATTGTGGCTGTTAATGCAAATAAAATTGCCGCCAGGAATGTGCTTACTTTAGCGCGGGTTTTCATGTAGATACTTCCTTTAAAAAAAATTTAATACTTACGTTGGTTGTGAGTAAAACGTTACTTTTTTATGACTCTTGTTGCATGTTGGCTCTGTTTTAATCAAGCTTCCAAACGTATTGAACTTGAGTCGTAGTTTCTTGAGGCTTACCGTCAATCGTACCTGGTTTGTTTCTGCAAGAACCAGACAACAACTGCGCTCTAACTGCATTATCAAGACCTCTAAAACCACTAGATTTGACAATATTTACTGCTGTCACCAAGCCATCTGCACCTGTGGTCACAGACAATGTGGTTACACCTGTTTCTTCATTACGCAACGAAGCTCGTGGATACTCTGGCTTACAGCCAGCTTGTTCAAAGTCGATCTTTGCAGCAACATAAACGGGTGCCGCAGCAGCTTTAGGCGCTTCGGTTACCGGTGCTACCGTCTTTGTCATCGTATTGCTATCAGGCTTTACGTTCGACACCGTAGAGATCGCATTTGGTGATGGCGTTTGCTGCGCAACCTGAACCTCTGGAGGAGGAATAAACGGTGGCGGCGGCGTCATCAATTTTGGTGGCGGCGGTGGCGGTGTATCTGGTGGTGGCGGTGGTGGCGGAGGTGTCTCCTTCACTACTGCTTCCATCGGCTTTTGAACAAACTTAACTAACTTACTACCTAAGCCGTTCATCAACGCCCAGCCAAGAATAATGTGAAAAACAATTACCACACCTAAACCAAAAAATTTCTTTCCCGGTTCCTGTTGGCGTCCTGAAAAATCCATACCTACTCCTCCAATACCACAACAATTTCAATTAGGTTCAAACGCACGAGATTTGAGCCATCAATCATTTTCCCGGAATTACAAAACCCGATTCAAATAATCAAAAAAGCAGCCAATCCGCTCATCAGCAAAACAGCACCGATATTGCTTGCCCCCCCATACTCACGCTGAACTGTCAGAACCTTGGTCTCAACATACTCATGTGGGTATTTATTTACTTACAAATCGTTTAGTCACCTTTAGACGTTTGCCCAAACTGTATAGAGCCAACGACAAATTCAACTTTATATCTTAAAAGATACTACAAAAATTGAAGCGGCTGCTTTGTCACTTGAAATTCAGAAAACCTACCCCAAATAGCTTCCAACAAAACATTGTTTTTTTAAAATCTTTCCGAAAAACAGCGTCTATTTTGACACAAACAAAGCGCAGATTGGAAGTTGCTTTTATGCTGCTTTGCAGCATAAAATTTACAACTCAGCAAGCACTTTGTTTTTCACTATGCTTATTTAATCATATTACCGTATCAAAACGAGCAATTATTTTTGGCTATGTTGAAACACTAAATTAAGCGTTCAACACAACACAATCAATCAGCAAATAAACCATTTAGCCAAGCGAGGCAATGATTCTAATGGGAAATACTTAAAACGTGTGGGATTTGCTAAAATGCATCACATTACGCAAAAATACTTGAAAATTATCTTCAATTGCGTTATGAAATTAATTATTTCCGCATCGCAACAGAATTTACTTAAATAGATATATTAAAGCTTCCAATTGGGTACGGCCTGCCATGCTGCTAGTTATTATTTGCCCTAACGTGCATGAGCAACTACAATTCCGACCTGTCAGTAAATTCCGCAACTGTGCTATTTCGAGCAATTACACTTTGATTGACAATATTTACGATAAATTGTTCAACTCGATAAGTAAGTAAAAAATAAGTAAGCTCAGTCTAATCACGATAGCAAAAGTTGACGGTCACTTTCATCTACAACCTTAGCGTAACATGAGCGTAGTCGCTGTGCGATATAGTACAGAGATGAGGCTAATTTTACGGTAACACCTGGAGTTAATATGGCATTTTTGCAAGGCAAGAAAATTCTAATAACTGGTTTATTATCAAACCGATCAATTGCCTACGGCATCGCTCAAGCTTGTCATCGCGAAGGCGCTGAGTTGGCATTCACCTATGTCGGCGAACGATTTAAAGACCGCATCACTGAATTCGCTAAAGAATTCAATAGCGAATTGGTATTTGATTGCGACGTCAGTAGCGATGAGCAAATTGCTGCGGTGTTCACCGATTTGGCAAAATCTTGGGATAAATTAGATGGCGTTGTACACGCTATTGGCTTTGCGCCACGTGAGGCAATTGCTGGCGACTTCTTAGATGGTTTTTCACGTGAAGCCTTCCGTATCGCACACGATATCTCAGCCTACAGCTTCCCTGCCTTAGCAAAAGCAGCATTACCTATGATGAATGAAAATTCTTCTTTGCTCACTTTGTCTTATCTCGGCGCGATCCGTGCGATCCCTTACTACAACACTATGGGTTTAGCAAAAGCATCTTTAGAAGCGAGCGTGCGCTATCTGGCTGAAAATCTCGGTAAAAAAGGCATACGGGTCAATGGTATTTCTGCTGGCCCAATTAAGACATTAGCTGCCAGTGGCATTAAAGACTTTGGTACTTTATTAGGTTTCGTTGCAGAACACGCGCCTTTACGCCGCAACGTAACGATAGAAGAAGTTGGTAATACTGCTGCATTCTTATTGTCGCCATTAGCCAGCGGCATCACAGGTGAAATCACTTATGTTGATGGTGGATTTTCACATGTCATGGGTTTGACACCGGACTAATTTATACATTCCAGACGTCTTAAGTAGGCAAAATTTTCTAAGAAGTACGCAAGATATGAGGGCTGAAAGCTTTGGTTGAGATTGCAATTCTCTCTCCAACTTTCAGCCCTTTTACATCATCCTCTGAGGCGATCACTTCGATAATTTCTTGGCCGACTAGCAGCGACAAAACATAAACAATTTCTTCAGCCCGAATCGCCAAAACTTGCGCCTGTAAATTTAATTTTCCAAGCACAGCTTGCTGCAAGAAGACCTCATTCGGGACGCCATTTGCAATTATTTTTCCAGCGTCAAGGTGTAAAACTTTTTGTGACATTTTAAAAATTTCGCCTAAGTCATGACTCACCAAAATTGTGTTTAATCCTAG
The DNA here is from genome assembly GCF_058808015.1 of Undibacterium sp. GW821-FHT11H02. Taxonomy (NCBI): domain Bacteria; kingdom Pseudomonadati; phylum Pseudomonadota; class Betaproteobacteria; order Burkholderiales; family Oxalobacteraceae; genus Undibacterium; species Undibacterium sp. GW821-FHT11H02. The sequence continues at coordinate 67,474 of NZ_JBXARG010000003.1, forward strand.
CTCTTGATGCAGCCGCAAAAGTTGATCTTGCAAACCAGTTCGGGTGCTTTGATCAAGTGCTGACAAAGGCTCATCTAACAACAGCAAGCGGGGCTTGCGTGCCAAGGCGCGCGCCAATGCCACTCTTTGTTTTTGTCCACCTGAAAGCTGTGCTACCGACTGATCTCGCATGTCCTGCAAATCGGTTAAGGACAATAACATTTCAATCCACGCACGCGGTTCTGATTTCGCCGCAAATGCAATATTCTCACGGACATTGAGGTGAGGAAATAAGGCATAATTTTGAAACACAAAACCAATCGAACGTCTTTGTGGCGGCACATTAATTTGGCGTTCGGAATCAAACCAAACTTCTCCATCAAAAATAATACGCCCAGCGTCAGCCTCAGCCAATCCTGCCAGTATACGTAAAATGCTTGTTTTGCCTGCACCTGATGCACCGTACAAACTCAATAGATCGTTTGGTGCTAATTCGAATTGAACATCTAAATCCATAGTCCCTCGGGCACCCTGCAATTGCTTGCGCACGTAGGCTTCTAATACTGGCTTAGCACTCATAACATGCGCTCCGGAAATCGGCGTCGCCCTAGATAAACCAACAATAAAACGATAAAGCTCACCATCACCAACACCGCAGAATAAAAATGTGCTGCTGCATAATTCAGACTCTCAACTTCGTCGTAAATCGCGATCGATGCAACTTTGGTGAGTCCGGGAATATTCCCACCTATCATTAACACCACACCAAATTCACCTATAGTATGAGCGAAACTTAATACCAAACCCGTTAGCAAGGCAGGTTTAATATTCGGCAAAAGGACACGCCATAAAGTCTGCCATCTTGATTGGCCTAAAGTGTATGCTGCGTCACTTAAATCGGATGGCAAGGCTTGCAAACCAGCTTGAATAGGCTGCACCATAAATGGCAAACTAAAAATAACGGAGCCAATAACCAACCCGGCAAAACTAAAAGCCAGTCGCACATCAAAATGCTGTAGAAGAGTCAAGCCTAAGTATCCATTTGGACTAAATGCGATGAGCAAGTAAAAACCCAACACTGAAGGCGGCAAGACCAATGGCATACTTACCATAGCTTCCCATAAAGGCTTAAATCGGCTGCGTGAAAAAGCCAAAGCGTAAGCAATCGGAATTCCTATGACTAAAAGAATCACTGCAGTCAGCAAAGCAAGACGAAATGTCAGCCATAAAGGCTGCCAATCATAGGCAAAAAGACTCATAAATTCGCCTCCTTATTGACCCGCATTACATTCATCTCATTCGATTTCACCAGGCCTTCAATATGGTCACCGACGACTAGCTGAAGCGCACGTGCAGAACGGGTCGTGATGACAGCGGAGATCGTGAACGCTTGCATCAAAAAATGAACACGGGTCAATATTTTCCCCACTTCAATATGTTGAATTACGCCAGGAAGTCGATTACGTAAACTGATTTGTCCCTGAAGATTTTTGGCGATCGCCACTTCCATCTCATTAAACGATAGTCGTACACACATTCCGCTTTGCCAATCAGAAAAATCATCCTGGTTTCCCAATAGAGTGGCACTAAATGCCTGTTCGCCCACCATCACATTTAACAAGGCGATACTACCCTCAGACTCTATTTCAGTTAATACACCGGGTAAGCTATTCACGGAACACCATAGCCATTATTTTGAAGAATGGCTTTCGCCTTAGGGCTGGACAGAAAATCATAAAATTGCTGTGCTAATTGCGGTGCACGTTGTTGCCCATGCTTGAGTATCACGACCCCCTGAGCAATTGGCGCATAGGCATTTGCGGGCATATCTATCCAACGCCCCTTGCCCTTCATTTCTTCCGACATGACGACTGATTTCGCAGTAAAACCAATATCAACTGCACCGGAAAAAATATACTGATTGGTTTGTGAAATGCTTTCACCAAACACCATACGATCAGTCACTTGCTGTTCGATCTGAAAGTACTTGAGTAACTTGATTGCTTCTCGGCCATAGGGCGCTGTTTTCGGATTGGCCACCGCAATTTTATTGATCTGAGGACTTTGCAATAAACTTTGCCATTGTGTCAGATCGAGATTTTTCATGGTCCATAACACCAGCGCACCATAGGCATAAATCTTCGGGCGAGTACTGGTCAAACCTTGCTGATATAGCGCGGTTGGATACTCCATATCGGCCGACATAAACACATCAAAGGGGGCGCCATTACTAATTTGGCTGACAAACTTACCTGAGGAATTAAAGACAGCCTGCAGATCGTGACCGCTCTCTTTTTTAAATTCTGCACGCAAATTGTCAAATACGTATTGCACATTGGCAGCGACCGCGACCGAAAGCGTATCGGCATTCGCAGACATACTAAAAAAAGATAGAGCACTGACAAAAAATAGTGTTTGGCTCGTGACTCTCGATTTCATTGCATCCTCATTCTTTATTCCCTGCTTTTTGTTGCCCCCGCACTTGGGCGAATTTATCTGCGATACAAACCAGAAATATCGCAGTACATGGCAGCTAAAGCTATTCTAAATAGCTCTAATTTTCTCGTATTTCTTATAAGCATATTATTAAATCGTAAAATCGGATTCAACCGAAGCATTTTTTTAAACGACTTGAACTAAATCAATAATCTAGTGCAAGCTCAAGAAATTTCCTGTATAGTCTCGTTTTTGCACTGCAATATAAATATCGCCTTGCATAATTAAGAAACAAATTAGTAACAAGTAGCACCGTAGCCCTTGCGTATCGAGAACTGCTGATACTGCAATGTAAAGCCCTCCCGCCCTGTATGTCTGGTTTCACACATAGACATCGTCCCGGCGCAAAGCTTTTGTGCCGAAATTTCATCGCATACCTCATTTGTACCATCTTGGTACTGGTTTTCTTTGTTCATTTCGTTTGGTTGACGCTGCTTTTTAGCGCGCTAGGTTTTAGCTTAGCGCTAATTTATTCAGAGCGTATTCAAACGCAATCATGTGCGGCATAGCCAAAAACTATGCGATGCAATGGTCGTTTCAATAAGCTATTTGAATTACAACGAAAGATAGATTAAATGACTTTTGAATCACTAGGCCTCCATACGTCCATTCTGCGCGCAATTGCTGATACTGGCTATACAACACCAACAGCAGTTCAAGAACAAGCAGTTCCTGCTGCTATCGCAGGTCGTGACTTACTGGTGTCCTCACAAACAGGCTCAGGCAAAACTGCCGCCTTTATGTTACCTGCTTTGCACAAATTTGCTGCAGCGGCAGAAGTAATGGATGTTAACGCATCCGCTAAAACACCGAATCAAGAACGCCAGGCCGCTCGAGCCCGTGGCGATCGTCCACGTTTTCAAGCAGCGAAGCCAAAAATGCTGGTGTTGACACCGACACGTGAATTGGCATTGCAAGTAACGACAGCCACTGACAAATATAGCGCGTACTCACGTCGCGTCAAGGCAGTCTCCATTTTGGGTGGCATGCCTTACCCAAAACAAATGCAACTTCTATCGCGTAATCCAGAAATCCTCGTGGCAACACCAGGTCGTTTAATAGACCATATGGAATCCGGTAAGATTGATTTCTCCGAATTACAAATTTTGGTATTAGATGAAGCTGATCGCATGTTGGACATGGGCTTTATCGACGATATTGAAAAAATCGTTGCGGCAACACCAGAAACACGTCAAACCATGCTGTTCTCTGCCACTTTAGATGGCGTCGTTGGCAATATGGCGCGTCGCATCACCAAAGACCCAATGATTATTCAAATCGCTGGTTCTGCAACCAAGCATGAAAATATTCAACAAAAAGTCCATTTCGTCGATGACTTATCCCACAAAAATCGTTTGCTCGATCATTTGTTGCGCGATGACTCTTTGGATCAAGCGGTGGTATTTACCGCGACTAAACGTGATGCGGATACCATTGCAGACCGTTTGAATATCGCTGGTTTCGCAGCAGCTGCTTTGCATGGCGACATGCATCAAGGTGCACGTAACCGCACTTTAGATTCCCTGCGTCGCGGTCAAGTACGCGTTTTGGTAGCAACGGATGTCGCTGCACGCGGTATCGACGTGCCTGGCATTACCCACGTATTCAACTACGATTTGCCGAAGTTCCCAGAAGATTACGTACACCGTATCGGTCGTACTGGGCGTGCAGGTCGTAAAGGCTTGGCAGTATCTTTGGTGAATCATGCGGAAAGCATGAACGTGAAACGCATCGAACGTTTTACTAAGCAATTGATTCCAGTCGATGTCATCGAAGGTTTTGAGCCTAAGAAAACCGCTATGGCTGCACGTGCACCAGCACGCAAAGCAAGTGGCTGGAAACCAGGCGACAAGCGCACGACAGGCAATAGTTTTGGTAATAGCAAACCAGGCCAACGTAGTTTCAGTAAACCAAACGCTGCTCCGCGCAGTGAAGGTGGCGGTTTCGGCGGCGGTGCTGCTAAATCACGCTTTGGTGATGCAAATGGCAATCGTCGTAGTTTTGGCGATCGTTAATCTAGCGACTGTAGCTGAGTAGACTTGAAAAAAAGCGACCTGCATGGGTCGCTTTTTTGTATGCAATCGACTATTTGGATCTGAAAATAATCTCTCGCATGCGCTGCAATTTCGGCGCGACAATAGGCACGGTCAACATCGTGCTGGCAATTGCCATCAACAACAGAGCGGTGAAAGTTTCACTGGTAATGATTTTTTTGTCGAGCAAAATATTCACAAAAATAATCATGATCAAAGCCTTGGTTTGCAACAGCCAACCTATGATGCTCGCTTCACCTTTTTCCCATTTCAAAATTTTTCCAGCGAGCTGTATCCCAATTAATTTACCACTGACGGATGCCACTAAGAGCACTGCTGCCACAATAAAAACAACCGATCCACCCATGGCCCAATTAGTGCGCAAACCGGTACTTAAAAAGAACACTGGCATGATCGCTAGCAATACGTGATGGCGCATCAAGTCCATTTTCTCCTGATTAAACCAATGCGCATCCATCACAGCACCAGCTAAGAAAGCACCGACCATAAAATGTAATCCAGCCCAATCTGCGCCAAAGCTGCAAGCCGCTAACCAGATCAAACCGACATACCAGCGATCACTTTCTTGTAGCTTGGCCATGATTCGTCGATAAAATATCGTGACGACGCCAAACACCAGTAAAAATCCAATTTGGCGCGCAACTCTATCCCAATCTAGCATAATCAGCGCCAGCACACCCCAAATCGCAATATCGTCAACGCTGGCATAGCGCAAAATGCGCTGGCCGATAGGCTGACGCAAAATTTCTAATTTTTCCATCAGCAAAATTAGAATCGGCAAAGCGGTAACGGCACACGCCATTCCCACGCCTAGAACAAATTGCCAACTTTGCGCGCCTGGCCCCATCCATCCGACATACCCCAACATACCGAGCGCCACCGCAGAACCAAATAACAAAGGCATGCCCAGAGCTAAACCCGCAGTAACACCACTTTCAAAGCGGTGCTCCCATGCCTGAACCAAATCTAGCTCTATGCCGGCAATCATAACGAAAATCATCACTGCCCACCAGGCTATACCATTTAATGATTGAATCACCGCAGGATTAAAAACGAATTGATAATAGTCAGGAAACGCAGCACCTAAGACGCCAGGCCCTAACAAAATGCCTGTAATAATTTGAACGACAACCAGTGGCGCATAATAATCAGTTTTGCAGATTCGCCATATCAAATATGGGATGGTGAAAATTAGCAGCATTGCCAATAAAAAAATTTCGGTAGTCGTCATTGTTTGATGCATAAGTGCTCCCCCATCTTCTAAAATAATTATTCATTGCTCTTGTCTGGCCCTTACTTGTGCTTCACTGATTTTTTAGCAATTTTTTTGTCTTCCCAAAAACACATTGGAAACGATTCCATATTTAATCAGCATTTATTTTGAAATGCAAACGAAAAAATAAAATTAGCTGCATGGCTAGAGCCTGTTGACCTATATTTTAGGCAAGCCTTCCAATCAAAATGCGGGATGTCAACAACCCCTAGTAAATAGCAAAACTGAGCTTACAAAAATTTTTAGACTTAAGCCATAGGTTTAGACAAAATACGTGATAATTGTTTTTCTGCTTTTAGATTAACTGATTTCATGCTAAAAATTATTCGATCTGGTTCTGTTTTCGTCCGGAACTTACTAAGCCAATAGCTCAATTTAAACTTCCAGCTTCCCAGCAGTATTCTATAATCAACTATTCACAACCAACTGTCAGACACTTTCATGAACGATAGCATCAGCACCGACATTCACACTAAGGCAAACCCAATTCGATTGACTTCGCTTTCCCATGGTGGTGGGTGCGGCTGCAAAATAGCGCCGGGTGTACTAGCTGAGATACTCAAAAAATCCACAGGCTTCCCTATTCCTGCTGCACTGATGGTAGGCATAGAAACCTCGGATGATGCGGCCGTCTACAAACTCAATGAAGAGCAAGCCTTAATCGCCACGACCGACTTCTTCATGCCCATTGTTGATGATCCCTATGATTTTGGCCGTATCGCAGCGACCAATGCAATCTCGGACGTGTATGCGATGGGTGGCACACCGATTATGGCGCTGGCGTTGGTTGGCATGCCTATCAATCAAATTCCACTCGATGTTATCGGCAAAATTATTGAAGGCGGAGAAAGTATTTGTCGCGAAGCTGGTATTCCGATTGCGGGCGGTCATAGCATCGATTCAGTCGAACCTATCTATGGCTTAGTGGTGATGGGCTTGATCCATCCGTCCAAGGTTAAACGTAACTCCAGCGCGCGCGTCGGCGATCAATTAATATTGGGCAAGCCGCTGGGAGTCGGTGTGCTCTCTGCGGCCTTAAAAAAGCAACAATTAAATGCTGAAGGCTATGCCAGCATGATCTCCAATACCACCAAACTAAACAAGCCAGGTCAGGCGCTGTCGCAACTCGATGCTGTGCACGCAATGACGGATGTGACTGGATTTGGTTTGCTAGGGCATTTATTAGAAATCTGCCGTGGTGCGCAAGTTGGCGCCACGCTGCGCGTCGCTGATATTCCCTTTCTACCGCAAGTCAAAGAACTGGCAGCGGCAGGCTGTGTCACGGGCGCGTCTGCCCGTAATTTTGCAGCCTATGGTGAAGACGTGCGTTTCAGCCATGAAGATGTCATTACGCAAGCCTTATTAACCGATCCACAAACTTCCGGCGGACTTTTAGTGGCCTGCGCGCCCGAAGCACTGGAACAAGTATTGGAAATATTTCATAAGAGTGATTTTCAAGATGCTGCAGTAATAGGCGAAATCGTCGCTGGCCCTGCGCAAATTCAAGTCTTGTCCCGCTAATTTTTTACTTACTTTTTGCGATCCTTAACTCATACCCATTATGAACCAACTCGAACAACTGAAACAATACACCACCGTGGTTGCTGACACCGGCGATTTTCAATCCATGCAGGCCTACACGCCACGTGATGCGACGACCAATCCATCGCTGATTTTGAAAGCTGTGCAAAAGCCAGAATATCAACCCTTGCTTGCACAAGCTGTGGCGCAAAATGGCGGTAAATCTAGCGACGAAATCATCGATCAATTACTGATTAGTTTTGGCCTAAAAATTTTGGAGATCGTACCTGGTCGCGTTTCTACTGAAACGGATGCAAGGCTATCGTTTGACACTGAAGCGACCGTCGCAAAAGGCCGTCAATTGATTGCTTTATACGAGGCAGCAGGTGTTTCACGCGAACGTGTCTTAATCAAAATCGCATCAACTTGGGAAGGCATACGGGCTGCAGAAATTTTGGAAAAAGAAGGCATACGCTGCAACATGACTTTACTATTCTGCCTGGCACAGGCTGCTGCTTGCGCTGAAGCAGGTGCGCAATTGATCTCACCGTTTGTCGGTCGTATTTATGACTGGTTCAAGAAGCAGACCGGTCAAGAAATTTTTGGTGCAGAAGATCCTGGTGTTTTATCCGTCAAGAAGATTTATAACTACTATCGCAAGTTCGGTTACAAGACAGAGATTATGGGCGCTAGTTTCCGTAACACGTCACAAATCCTAGAGTTAGCTGGATGTGACTTGCTAACCATCAGCCCCGACCTCTTACAAAAACTCAGCGATTCGACGAATGCCGTCAGCGCGAAATTAAATAAAGAGGCAGCTTTGGCCAGTGATTTGAAAAAAATAGAAGTCGACGAAAAATCCTTCCGTTTCGCTTTAAACGAAGATGCCATGGCGACGGAAAAATTAGCCGAAGGCATACGACTATTCTGTGCCGATACGGTCAAGTTGGAGCAGATGATTGCTGGCATGCGCTAATTCCATCAGCTAATCGCGATAAAAAAACCGCATGCATCATCTATGCGGTTTTTTTACATTTCAATTGTGCTAGAGAGCGCTCTGCACATACTAGTACGCGACCCAATTTTGAATCTGCGATACTCTCTGTGCTCATTTGCGCTCATTTGCCTGCCTAAAATATAGGTTGACACGTCCTAGGGCGACTCACTCATCCAATGTCTGTACGCGTCCAATTTGGAGAAACCCTCGCTGTAAGGCAAACTCGAACGAGCTACTGGCTTTTCTCAACATATCTTCATCCGCGGGGATACATGCGCTTTCACACAAGAGTACCGCGCGATTGCGTCCTGTATGTTTAGCGTGGTACATGCCCATATCTGCAATTGCAATGCATTGTTCAAAGGTGATCAGGTTAGGCTGTTCAGCATAAAATGGGAAATGCGCATAACCAATAGAACAGGTTTTACGAATGATAGTTCCATCACCAATATCGAACTCTTTTTCCGCAACAGTCTCCAATAATTTCTTGGCGAAAGTATGAATATAGTCTGGTTTGGTTTTTTTCAATACGACTAAGAATTCTTCGCCACCTAAGCGAACGATCACATCATCTTTACGCACTGAGGCACTAAGAATTTCAGCAAACTGTTTCAGAATCTGATCACCAGCATCGTGTCCATAAGTATCATTCACTTGTTTAAAATGATCCATATCAAGCAAGAACACACCAAACACTTCCTCCCCCGTCAAGCCCTCACGATGATTATTTGAATTCATGATGTAGTTTTTGTAGCCCGCAAAAGCCAGCACATCAGTCTGCAAAACTTCTGAAATAAATCGGCGATTACGCAAGCCTGTCAAAGGGTCGGTCAAGGTCGCATCTTTTAATTCCTGGGTACGTTGCGCGACCAATTCTTCCAGATGAATTTTTTCACGTTTCAAACGCAAGGTGTAAAAATGTACGATGCCGAGTAAGCTAAGCGATGCACCCGCAATCCAGATCAAATAAGCCCACCAGGTGCGGAACCAAGGTGGCAAAATTTCGAACGCATAGACCGCTTCTTGCCCCGAAGTGTCATACACGTTTTTCGCACGGACTCGGAAACGATATTTTCCTTCAGGCACATTGGTGTATTCTTTCGAAGAAGCGCTATCCCATTCACTCCAGGCTTTATCAAAACCTTCCAACTGATATTGAAAACGTGTCGCACTGCTTTTTTCATAAAATGCTGCGGCAAATTCGAACACTAAAGCGTTCTGATCATAAGGCAATTTAGGAATTGCCTCTTTACTTTGCGAAGGTTTAAACACCGTCGTTATGCCTGCCACTGTTTTGCCTGGCTCAGCATGTGTCCCCTCAAATAAATTATGTTTACCACCACTACTGACTCTACGTATCAGGACTTCAAAACTTTGCTGATAGTCTTTCCTCGCATTGGTATCAACCCGTATCAGATTTTCGCCGGGGAACCAGACGCCACCTTGCGGATGCACATAGAAACTGTCATCAGGAATGTCTAATCCTCTAAAAGCACCGCTAACGATTTCATAAGTAACACTTGCTACACCGGATTCAGATGCGGTCTTCTTAGGTTTTAGTTGAAATACTCCTTGAGAAGTTTTAATAAAATATCCGCCAAGTTGGTCTGACATCAGTTCGTTAACTTCGAGGCTGCCATCAGAAAATTGCGTACCAAAGCCAGGTTCAGGTGAAAACTGTGTTGCATCACCGACGCCTGATTGCCATTTCGCGATATTCGCGCGGCGCAAACCTTTTGGTGTTAACAAGTACAATTTACCATCAACTAAAGTCGTATGACTAGCGGTCAAATTAAGTATGCCATGCTCTAAACCTAAACGATGGGTTTCAACCTGAGTAGCTTTGTCACCGGTGAATTGGGCGCGCAAGACGCCTTGCACTTCAGTGTTGAGCCATAATTGCCCATTGGTGTCAGTCGTAATTCTACGGATGTTATCTTTCACTCCATCCATGCGACCGACAAGCTTCCAAACACCAGCCTCACGTTTAAAAACTTCAACCCCGCCCATCAGTCCAACGAAAAGATGGTCTGGCCAAAGCGGAGAAACTGCCAGGCAATACGCATTGCCCGAAGAGTCTGGAATCTTAAATGCGGCATCCTCCTTTATGCGATACAAACCACGCCCCGAGGCCGCCATTAAATCGCCACTAACTTCCATAAACTGCCAGACTTCACTGGTACTTTCGCGCATAGGCGAGAACTGCGGTATGTCATTTTTTATGTCGTAATTAAATGGCGTTTGATAATACAAATCTTGGAAAGTGCTGACATAGAATCGGCCCTGATAATAAGTGCTCGCGATTGAGACGCCTTCCAAGCCATTTTTGGCACCGAAGATAGACTGAGGCACGCTGAGTTCTATGTGTGAAATACCCGAATTGGTGGCAGCCCATAAATTATTCGAGCGGTCGAGCGTGATACCGGCGACGGTATTATCAAGTAAGCCGCTGTTTTTATTGAAGGCTCTTAAAACTTTGCCTTGACGATCAAACACTATCACACCTGCTTTGATGGTACTGATTGCGAATCTGTCCGCATTCAAAGCGATCAATTTGTACAAATACATGCGACTTTCGTTTAATCGCGTATCTAATTCGGTAGGAAAGGCTTGTATTAAATTATCAGCCGTTCGTGATACTTGATAGCTCTGGCTGGCGGGATCCCACAGGGAAGCTAGATTCAATAGGCGAAAGTCGCCAGAAATGCGCCCTATCAAAATCTCATGTTTTCCAGCTGCGGTCATGACGACCCGCTTATTATCATAAACACCTGCTAATTGAGGAATGGGCACGACCTTATCGCCATCCAGTAAACTAATTCCTTTGTCTATATCAGCATAAAACAGAACGCCATTGAGCACGGTCGCTTGTGAGGGGGCGAATTTGCCCGCAATTGCAGTCACTTTGCCATCAAAAAAACGAAATATGCGACTACGCGTTAAGAAAACGACGCCTTGATTAGTATTTTCGATTTGCCAGACATCGTTGAAGACAGCTTCATCTTTTGCGACCAGATGCTTAAGAGAAACCGCCATCACTTTTCCAGATTCGGATACTTTTAGAAATCCAAAATCGCCGACTGAACCATAAAAAATCGTGCCATCCGTCGCCATCGCCATAGATCGCACCGTGGCAGCACCACTCACCACAATATTTTGCCAACGCTGCCCATCGTATTCCAAAATGCCATCGGAATTTCCAAAGTACATCACCCCACGTCGGTCTTGCAAAGCGACCCAGTTCTGACTGTGTGCTTTGTACAGTTTCGAATCAAAATTACGAATGAACGGGGCGCCAAGTATAGGCAGATCCGCTGTGGCACTGGATGCACCGACAGGGGCACAAGTTAATCCAAAAATAAGCGCGCTAAAGGCGAAGAGTAGGGGCGAGTAAAAATGCTGTAATTGAGCAAAGACATTGCGCAAAAGACCCATGCAAAAGCTCCTGAGTTACCTCATTAAAATTCAAAATATCGGAAATTAATTATCAGTCCGACAGCAGAACCCTAATTTACCATTGAAATATTCGAAACTCTTACTCTCTGTACAAAACTTCCACCAATGCTTACTGAATACAACATTTTGATAAGTTGGCGATGCCATCAATCCAGATACCCATGCCTGTTTTTGCATGTTTCAACGCCCTTAGAACGAAATCAATTCTGCACCGAGTCAACACCCCGGTTTGCCAACTGATCGGCACGCTCATTCCCAATATCCCCAGCATGTCCACGTACCCAGATCCATTCAATCTTATGGGTGTTTTTTGCTGCATCCAATGCTTGCCACAAATCGACATTTTTGACCGGAGATTTAGAAGCGGTTTTCCAGCCCTTGGCCTTCCAGCCTTCTATCCATTCGGTAATTCCTTTTAATACGTACTGGCTATCCGTATGCAAAGCAATCTCACAGGGGCGCTTCAATGCACCCAAAGCCTGGATCACCGCCATCAATTCCATACGGTTATTCGTGGTGTCTTTTTCTCCACCAAATAACTCCTTTTCCTTATGTCCGGCGATCAACAAAGCGCCCCAACCACCCACGCCTGGATTTCCTTTACAGGCACCATCGGTATAAATTTTAATTTTGTCCATGTTCTTTAATTTTATTGGTCACTGGCACTGCACTGCCGCGCTTAACTGCTTTTCGATTAAATGCAGGACCGATCAAGTGCATACCGCGTACCCGTTTGACCGCCTCAAACATATACACTGCACCGAAATAAGGCCACCAGCGCTGTCCCATACTTTCCATCAAACGCGAATTCTCCAGCCACTGTGCATTACGAACCGGCAAGGCATAACAACCAAATCTGGTTTGACTCACTTCCATACTAAGCAATTTCAACCAGTCTTTTAAGCGATGCGGGCTGATAAATTCGCCCTCTTCAGGCAAGAAATGATGCCCGGTATGGCGCCCCAATACTTGTCTTGCACCCCAAAGACTGGTGCGATTTAAGCCGCTGATTATGACCCGCCCTTCTGGTATTAAAACCCTATCGACTTCACGCAAAATTTGATGCGGCTCCGCGGCAAATTCCAATACATGAGGCAAGACAAGGAGATCGATACTTTGGCTATCAAATGGCAATTCGGCAAAATCGTGTACCAAGACGACTTGCTGCGATAAAGTCGATTTATTTTTCGGTACACTACTAGCGGTCTGCCAACGATGCGGCATGCGGCTTGCCGCAAGCGCAGGTAGCTCGGGCAAGCCTAATTGCAGGGCATGGAAGCCAAAAATATCCGCCGTTAGCAAGTCAAACTGCGCCTGCTCCCAAGCACGGATATAGCACCCCTCTGGCTGCATCAACCACTCACCTAGGTCTATAATGGGCGCTTGCGTAGAATTTAATACGTTCACTTCTTCACTTCACTTTAGCAATCATGACGACTCAGCCCTTAAGTATATTGACTGTACCTGCATTTGACGACAATTATCTATGGCTGGCACACAATGGCCAACATGCCGTCGTAGTCGATCCGGGTGATGCCGAAGCGATTGTACAAGCTTTGACTCAGCATCACTTACAATTAAGCGCCATTTTATTGACACATCATCATTCTGATCATATCGGTGGCGTGCCTGCTTTAGTTGAAAAATTTAAAGTCCCTGTGTATGGACCGTCAAATGATGGAATTAAGGGCATAGACCATGCATTAAATGATGGTGACAGCATCGACATCGCTGAACTGGATTTGCGGTTAACAGTCATCGCTGTGCCTGGTCATACTTTGGGACATATCGCCTATTTTTCAGCTGAGCACGCCTGGTTGTTTTGCGGCGATACTTTATTTGCGGGTGGCTGTGGTCGATTGTTTGAAGGGACGCCAGCACAAATGTTAAATTCTCTAGATCGTCTCGCTGCCTTACCTGACAATACTGCGGTTTATTGCGCGCACGAATACACGCTGTCAAATTTGCGCTTCGCCCAAGAAGTTGAACCTGGCAATCCGGATTTAACGCTGCGCGTACAAAGTGAGCAGGCAAAACGTGAGCAGAATATTCCTACAGTACCAAGTCTAATTGGTTTGGAAAAGCAGACCAATCCATTCTTGCGCATACGCGAAGCTACGGTACTAGAGCGTCTGCTTGCCGCCGGAAAAATAATGCCAGGCCAAGATGATGCAAGCAATTTTGCTGCTTTGCGTGAATGGAAAAATAATTACCGCTGAAGCGCTTAATTGCACAAATTGCGAACACGCACCGTCTCATTGAAAATCTATTATGTCCGCAAATCAAATCACCAGCACCTCTTTGGCCTTATTTTGCAAAGTCGTGGACAACTATGGCGACATCGGCATTTGTTGGCGCCTGGCGCGACAGCTCACTGATGAATATGATATTCAGGTGCATTTATGGGTGGATGATTTGCTCAGTTTTCAGAGGATTTGTCCTCAGGTGCAAACTGATCAGGATTTGCAGATGATAGAAGGTGTTCAGGTACAACATTGGCTCAATCAAGATGGTGTATTTACTAAGGAAGCCATCGCCGACATTGTCATTGAGTTTTTTGCTTGTGACATTCCACCCGGCCATATTGCTGCGATGGCGCAAAGTGATAGCGCGCCTGTCTGGATCAATTTAGAGGGTTTAAGCGCTGAAGAATGGGTAGAAGGATGCCACACCCTAGCCTCCCCTCATCCCACTCTTCCGCTGACAAAATATTTCTTCTTTCCCGGATTTAACGCAAAAACCGGCGGTCTATTGCATGAACGCGCATTAGATCAGCAACGACTCGACTTTCTGGCAGATGAGCAAACAAGAACCAACTTCTTGACTCAACTCGGTGTTTTGCCTGAAGAAATGCAGTCGCAAAAAATCTCTTTATTCTGCTATCCGCATGCGCCGGTCGAAGAACTATTTAGAGCGTGGGCTTGCCATCAACAGCGCGTACTCTGTCTGGTACCTGAGGGAGTTGCAAGCGAGGCACTACATAAATTTTCTGGTACCGCTCTCGTCGCGGGCAATCAGTATCAGCGAGGTTCTCTGACAGTACGTGTAATCCCATTTATGCCACAGGCTGATTATGACAAGCTACTGTGGTCTTGCGATGTTAATTTTGTGCGCGGCGAGGATTCTTTCGTGCGAGCACAATGGGCGTCCAAACCTTTCATCTGGCACATTTATCCGCAAGACGACAATTTACATCACAAAAAATTAAAGGCATTTTTACAAACTCACGAAGCGGCGACCGACAGCAGTCGCGCACTTTCACTATCATGGAATGGCGCTCAGACAGCTCAAGATTGGTCAAGCTTGTGGTCCGGTTTGGATGCCGACCTTAGCACGATAGAAGTACTAAGCACAGGCTGGCTAGCGAAGATGAATACAATTGGTGATTTGGCATCAAATTTATTGAGCTTCGTCAACATGAAACGATCAATACAGCAAAAAATAGGTTAAAATGTGCGGTTAATTTTTAATGTATTTTCAATTCAATCAAACGTAAGCTTGCAGGGCACTATTTAAGAATAGGCCAGTAGGCAACAGATGATTTTTAAGCAACCTACTTTTTACCTATATTTACTATGAAACCTGCAAAAGAAATTCGCGTCGGCAACATTATTATGGTCGACAGCAAGCCTATGATCGTTCTCCGCTCTGACGTCAACGGTTCTAGCCGTACTGGCTTCACTTACAAGTGGAAAATGAAAAACTTGTTGACGAACAGCCCACAAGAAAACGTCTTCCGCGGTGACGACAAATTTGACGTAGTTGTATTGGACAAAAAGCCAGTCACTTATTCTTACTTCGCAGATCCATTATTTGTATTCATGGACGCCGAATACAATCAATACGAAATCGAAGAAGAAAACTTGGGTGATGCATTACATTACTTAAAAGATGGTATGGAATGCGAAGCGGTTTTCTACGATGGCAAAGCAATATCGGTAGAATTGCCAACAACAATTGCGCGCCAAGTTATCTATTCTGAGCCTGCTGTTAAAGGCAACACTTCTGGCAACGTATTGAAAGAAGCGAAAATCGAAAATGCGATTGAAGCACACTGCCATATCGTGCAAGTGCCTTTATTCGTGAGCCAAGATGACATCATCGAAATCGACACACGCACTAATGAATACAAGCGCGTAGTACGCAACTAATTTAGCGGCCTAGCAAAAAGCCTCGATCAGCACCAGTTGATCGAGGCTTTTTTACGCCTCAAATTAAAACGCCGATGAATTTATCATCGGCGTTTTTTTTTGCTTCTGGTGCTAAATTTCAATAGGCTAGTTCGGCAACCAAACCGCAAAAGACAAAAGTAATAACAACAACATCCACAGCAACAAAGCTCGCCAGACCAAACCCACTGCACTTTGCAAAGCACGTGGACTCGCTTCCACTCCAGGTTGAGCTTCCATCTCAAGACTGTCGACGTCAACTGCGCTAGCATCCGCATTCAAGACCACGAGCGCCTTCGCCTCTGGCTCGCCCAAACGCACGCCGATTGCGCCACCACCCGCAGACAAAATAATCCCCAGCAACTCATCCGTCCAGCGACTGGCGTAATTACGCCAAGAATAAATCGCATCTTCAAAATTACCCACCACAGCGAAAGCGACCGCTGTCAGTCGCGCTGGCACCCAATCGATCCAATAAAAAACTTTCTTTGCGAACTGTCCAAATTCTTCATTTTGCATATGTTCAGGCTCGCACCATTCACGCGACAAGAATTCAGACATCCTATACATCACTGCACAAGCTGGGCCGACTGGCATCAAGAACCAAAAAAACACACCAAATACATTGCGATGCGAGGCAATCAAGGATCGTTCAACGGCACTACGGGCAATATCAGTAGCATCCATGCCAGAACAGTCCTTATTAATCCAATCCGACAAATGCTTACGTGCTGCATCATCATCACCCGAATTTAAAGCAATTTGTATCGAGGTAAAATAATGGCTGTAGCGACGAAATCCCAAGGTCAGATAAACAATAATGACATTCCAGATAAAGGCTGCAAAAGGATTCAAGCGCAAGCATAACCAATAAACCAAGGCGGTCGGTATCGTCAATGCACCCACCACAATAAACCAACCTGTACGCCCGTGATGCGCCTTACCTGCGTTACACCAGCTCTCTACCTTGATCGCAAACTGCTGCACTTGGGTATATACCGGATTATCCACTCTCAGTGGCTTGAGTTGCTCAATCAAGAGCGCGAAGAGTATGGAGAGAAATGTCATAGTGGGTCTTCAAACTTCCCGATTGAGGGCTGACTTAGAAAAGAACTCCAGTGTAAACTGAATTGCGAGGTTTATGAAGTAGGTCGGAACCTCAATCAGGTAGATCAGGCAGATCAGCGCGTAAAAAATGGAATAAATTACGCAGCATGCCCGCGGTGGCACCCCAGATAAAATATTCTTGGTAAGGCATGGCATAAAAGCTGCGCTTGCCGCTACCGCCAGGAAAATCAATCTGACGGCGTTGATGGTGACGTGGATTCATCAGAAAATCCAAAGGCACTTCAAAAATTGATGCGACCTCAAATGGATCCGATCTAAATTCGTAAGGAGGATGCACCAGTGCCACCACCGGTGTTACTGCAAATCCGGTACCTGTATAATATTGTGGCAAGCGGCCCAAGACTTCCACCTGCTCCTCAGCCAAACCTATTTCTTCCTGTGCCTCACGCAAAGCAGTATGCTCTGCCGATGTATCTGCCGCATCAACCCGACCACCGGGAAAACTGATTTGCCCACCATGATGATGTAAGTGTGCCGCTCTTTGCGTTAGCAATACTTGCAAACCGTGCTGACGCGCGATAATGGGCATGAGTACCGAAGCGGGTCTAGAAGCATCCCCCTTGAATAAACTGGATTCCTCAGTATTTTCAGGTAACCAAAGAATATCTTGCTGAAATCGAAAGCGCAAAAAATCCAGTGAGATTCTGGCAGATGGCAAAACTGGCTCGTCTGCATAAGAATGAATTACCAACAACTGAGGATCAAAGCTCGTGGTCACGATAATCAAGACAATAAAGGTGGGCAAAAGCAAAAAAGGGATGCCGCTGGCACCCCTTCTTTAAGACTCACAAAACAAGCATTGCTATGATTAAACAGCTGCTGCTTTGCGGTTTGGCAATTTCTCTTTAATACGAGCAGATTTACCTGAACGCTCACGCAAGTAGTACAACTTAGCGCGACGTACATCACCACGACGTTTCACTTCGATAGAAGCGATCAATGGTGAGTACAATTGGAATGTACGTTCAACGCCTTCACCGGAAGAAATTTTACGAACGATGAAGTTCGAATTCAAACCACGGTTACGACGAGAAATAACAACGCCTTCGTACGCCTGTGCACGCTTACGTGTGCCTTCAACGACATTAACGTTAACAACGACTGTATCACCAGGCGCAAACGCTGGGATATTTTTACCTAAGCGAGCAATTTCTTCTTGCTCTAATGTTTGGATCAAATCCATTTTTATCACTCCAGATACCATCTTGCTGACGTCGAAGTTTGCTTACACAAACTCGCTCAGTAGAGGATGGGGTTAAACATGTGAACTCCTTGTTACATCGGTTCACTCTAAACACATGCGTTATTTCAGCATGCTTACTCGTACATAAAGTCACGAATTCTTTACTTAGGATCGAGCACTTTTAAAAATTGCTCATCCACCTTACTTAGCAAACCCGCTTGACGTGCTTGCTCTATTAACTCTGGACGTTTTTGCCAACTCACCAGCAAGGATTGTTGACGTCGCCACTTCGCGATCTCTGCGTGATTGCCGCCCATCAAAATTGCCGGCACAGCCTGATCTTCAAAAATTTCTGGTCTGGTGTAATGCGGGCAATCCAGCAAACCATTGACAAAACTATCTTCGACTGCCGACGCTTCATCATGCAAAACACCTGGCAACTGACGTATCACTGCATCCATCAAGGCCATTGCCGGCAATTCACCGCCGGACAAAACGAAATCACCGAGGCTAATTTCTTCGTCAACTTCACGATCCAGCAAACGTTGATCGACAGCTTCATAACGACCACACAACAAAACCAAGCCATCTTGCTGCGCCCACTCCATCACACGCGTGTGATTCATGGACTTGCCTTGCGGCGATAAATACAGCACTTTAGGCTTTACCAATCCCAGATTCTGCTGCCGGGCTTTCGCCGCATGGAGTGCCATCTGTAAAGGCTTGGCCATCATCACCATACCAGGACCACCACCATACGGCCTGTCGTCCACGGTACGATGCTTGTCTATCGTGAAATCACGCGGATTCCAAAACTGCAATGCACATCTCTTTTGCTCAAATGCCCGTCGCGTCACACCGGATTCGGTAATCGCAGCAAACATTTCGGGGAACAGCGTAATGACATCAAATTGCATCCATCACGCTCCACAATGCGAACAACGGCGATTCTTTACACAGGGACTTAATAATCACTGCCCCAGTCAACCACGATTTTTTTCGCTTCGCGATCCACTTCTTTAACGAAATGATCGACAAAAGGAATTAAGCGTTCATGCTTCATCAATTCTGTTTCAGGCACATCGCTAGCAGCGACCCGCAAAATTGATTGCGCACCGTTATCCATCAATGCGCGGACAACGCCAAGGTCTTCACCTTGTAAATTCTGTACTGCTAAGCCGATCAGATCGACCCAATAATACTCGTCTTGCTCAAGCGCCGGGAATGCCTGACGCGAGACTTTCACCACAGTACCTTTTAAGGCTTCTGCAGCCGTGCGATCTGGCACTTCATCTAACCTCGCCACCACATCTTCGCCATGAATCTTAGAGCTCAGACGTTTGACTTCACGTAGATTCGAAGCAATGCCAGCTTGCGCCGCACTTTCCAGCCAGAACGAAGGTGCATCCAACAAGGCATCCGCCGTGGTCGAATAAGGGCGAATTTTTACCCACCCTTGAAGACCAAATGCCCCTGAGACATAGCCAACTATGACTAAATCATCAGGAGCAGATTGATTTGCAGATACTTGCACTGCCTGCCCTACTTCAGTTAAAGCAGACAATTAAGCTGCTTTTTTTGCTACTTGAGCAACCAAACGAGCAACAGCTGGTGACAATTGAGCACCTACGCCTTGCCAGTAAGCCAAACGATCTGCAGCAACACGAACTTCTTCAGCATTGCCAGTAGCTACTGGATTGTAAAAACCGATACGTTCGATGAAACGACCATCACGACGATTACGTGAATCAGCAGCAACGATATTGTAGAAAGGGCGCTTTTTTGCACCACCACGAGCTAAACGAATAACGACCATAATATTTCCAAAAAATTGTCAAAGGACGGAAAAAGCCGCAAATTATAACGTGCAAAACCAATTTCTTGCAAGGCTTATCCGACACGCACTAAGAAAAGAGCCCGTATTTTACGCGAAATTGACGCTACTTTCGCGTCCTTTTCTCCTTGAAATACCAATGGAAGTCTATCTCAGGAGAAAAATCGGCTAGAATCAGCCCTTTCCGCGCCTAAATTGATTCAAAATGACAACACCGCACAAAAACAAAACACTTGCCACCTTCTTAAGTTTCAGCCTTGGCAGTGTAGGCGCACATCGTTTTTATTTGTATGGCAAACGTGACCCCATCGCCTGGCTACACGCCTTAAGCCTGCCTATCTCATTCATGTTATCTAAGCTCTATTTCAATCTAAATGGTTTCGTTACCTACGGTCCCTGGCTGGCGTCATTACTAGCCGCCCTATTTATGAGCTTGGTCTTGGGATTAAAATCCGATGAGAAATGGGATGCGCAATTTAACGCGGAGTCAGCACAAAAAAGTAATTCTCACTGGTTCTTAGCTTTGATTTTAGTGTTCGCAGTGGCCAGTGGCGCGATTGTCTTAATCGGCATCATGGCACGGGCGTTTGATTTGCTTTATACCGGTGGAGCTTATGGGTAATCGGGCACGACACCTGCCGACCTCACATTCAGCATCATTTTAACAAATCAATAGGTTCCGCCCGCGCTAAGCATGTCATTACTAAAACTGATCTTACCGATACTTCTAACTTTTGGCGCCGGCCTTGCAAATGCAGTACCAGCACTTCAAACTCAGATGAAAGAGCAAGTTTTGGAAGCATGGAAGCCGCCTGCGGGACTTCAACAAATTCCCATCTGGCCAGAAAATGCTCCGAATTCACCTCAAGCAATACCTGTTATTGAAACCACTCTACTCAAGAAACCGCCTGAAGTGAGCCCAGGTCGAGAGTACACGCAAATACTCAATGTCTCAAAGCCAACCATCACTATATTCCCACCGAAAGGTGAAAATACGGGCGTGTCTTTGGTGGTCTTCCCTGGCGGAGGATTTCGGATACTTGCAATCGATCTTGAAGGCAGTGAAATTTGTGACTGGATTACCGTACGAGGCGTTACCTGCATTCTACTTAAGTATCGAGTCCCCAAAGGGAACCACTATTGGGACAAAGATTGTAAATGTCATATAACACCTAAATTCCCCCTCGCTCTTCAAGACGCCCAAAGAACAATTAAACTGCTTCGTGCCAAGGCAAACGATCTCGGCATCGACCCCAAAAAGATTGGTGTAATTGGATTCTCCGCAGGTGGCTATCTGGTCGCGCAAACGAGCAATATCTTTAAGCCTGCCTACAAACCGGTGGATGCGATCGATAAAATCAGCAGCAGACCCGACTTTGCAATAGCACTTTACCCCGGCCATCTTTGCCGTAATCGTGTATCATTTGATACATCAATCAAAGTAACGGATCAAACGACGCCAACATTTTTATTGCAAGCATGGGACGACCCCGTAGACAATATTTGCAACAGCACCATGTATGCAAAAGCCTTAAGCGCTGCAGGTGTGCCAGCCGAAGTTCATTTATTTGCAAAGGGAGGGCATGCTTTCGGCCTGCGGAGCAAGCAACAACCCATTTCATCTTGGCCTTCCCTTGTAGAAAAATGGCTTGAGGCGATTGAGGTACTTCCACCTTTACAAAAGGCATCGAAAAACTAGCACTGTAGCTGCAAAGCATAATCGCACGTATAGCACATACGAAAATTGCCAAACCCGTGTCTACGTACACAATACAAATACTCACTTTGACTCATCAAAGTTAAATATATGCACAATTAAGCACATGCGTGCAATTACATTCAACTAATCTCATTTACGCACTGCATTCTGATAATGCATACGGCTAAGCGCTTTTCAAAACCCAAAAAAAATGGCGTGAAGTGAGACACTTCGCGCCATTTTGACTACCAAGTCTAAAACAAAATCTTAGAATTGATCTTCGGTCAGAGCCAACACACCCGCACTGCCATCAACAATAGAAGAGCGCAAACCTTGCGCTGTGCTTAAGACGTGGTCAGCGAAGAAACGTGCTGTTGCGACTTTCGCTTGATTGAAGCTAGTATCACCCTCACCCGCTTGCAATTTCGCCTGAGCGATCAGAGCCGCACGACCCATTTGCCAGCCGCCCAATACGACGCCTGCCAATTTCAAATACGGTACGCTGCCAGAGAACACCGCTTTGATATCAGACTTAAAGTTAGCGACAACGAAGGCAACGACATCTTCCATCGCTTTCGCACCGATAGCTAATTGCGCTGCAATCGCTTTCAGATTGGCATCACCAGTCGCATTCAATTCTGCTTCAACCGCACGCACTTGCGCGATGAATTGTTTCGCCACTGCACCACCATCACGAGAGGTTTTACGTCCTACCAAATCATTCGCCTGAATCGCCGTCGTACCTTCATAGATCGTCAAAATCTGCGCATCACGATAATGTTGAGCCGCGCCAGTTTCTTCGATAAAGCCCATGCCACCATGCACTTGCACGCCCGTTGAAGTCACATCCAAAGACAACTCGGTTGACCAACCTTTCACGATAGGCACCAAGAATTCGTACGCTGCCTGATTTTGTTTGCGCACTTCTGCATCAGGATGATGATGCGCTTTATCACTCATCGCCGCCGCGACATAGGCTAAAGCACGCGAGCCTTCGATTTGCGCACGCATAGACATCAACATGCGACGTACGTCGGGATGATGAATGATGCTCACCGGGCCCGCAGAACCTGCCAAGTCACGCGACTGCACGCGATCTTTTGCGTATTGCACGGCTTTTTGATAAGCGCGTTCCGCCACCGCCACGCCTTGCATACCAACACCAAAACGCGCTGCGTTCATCATGATGAACATGTATTCCAAGCCGCGGTTTTCTTCACCGACCAAAGTTCCAATCGCGCCACCGTTATCGCCAAATTGCAAGACACAAGTTGGACTGGCTTTGATACCGAGCTTATGTTCAATCGATACACAGTGTGCGTCGTTACGCGCACCAAGGCTGCCATCCGCATTGACCAGAAATTTCGGTACGATAAACAGCGAGATACCCTTTACGCCTTCTGGCGCATTTGGCGTACGCGCCAACACCAGATGCACGATATTTTCAGCCATATCGTGCTCACCATATGTGATAAAAATCTTCGTGCCAAATACTTTATAAGTGCCATCATCTTGCGGCACTGCACGGGTGCGCACCATCGCCAAGTCGGAGCCCGCTTGTGGTTCAGTCAGATTCATGGTGCCTGTCCACTTGCCTGAAATCAGATTTTGCAAGTAGGTCGCTTTATCTGCATCACTACCGGCAGTCAACAAAGCCTCAATCGCACCATCCGTTAATAAAGGACACAACGCAAAAGACAAATTGGCTGCGTGCAGCATTTCTATGCAAGGTGTTGCCAGCAATTTTGGCAAGCCTTGCCCACCAAATTCAGCAGGATGCTGCACACCTTGCCAGCCTGCTTCAGCAAACATCTTAAAAGCTTCTTTAAATCCTTTAGTCGTGAAGACTTGGCCATCTTTCCAATAACTAGGTTCTTGATCGCCAGCCCAATTCAAAGGCGCGATCACTTCACTGGTAAAACGTGCCTTTTCTTCTAAGATCGCTTCGGCCGTTTCAGCAGTCGCGTCTTCGCAACCTGGTAAAGCACTTACTTCATCCAAGCCTGCCAGTTCATTCATTACAAACAGCATGTCTTTTAATGGTGCTACGTAGCTCATACTATCTCCAAATATAAAAAATAATTTTTCGCCGCAGAGGCACAGAGGGCGCAGAGAATGTCTTTATTTTCTCTGCGCCCTCTGCGGTTCACGAATTTTTGTGCCTGAATTTCACAGCATCTTCTTAAACTAGCGCTTAACCCAGCTCAGCAACTAATTGCGGCACGATTTCAAACAGATCACCAACGATGCCGTAATCAGCAACGGAGAAGATCGGTGCTTCTGGATCTTTGTTGATCGCAACAATCGTTTTGGAATCTTTCATACCAGCCAAATGTTGAATCGCGCCAGAGATACCAACTGCAATGTACAAAGTTGGCGCAACGATCTTACCTGTTTGACCGACTTGCCAGTCATTTGGCACGTAGCCTGCGTCAACCGCCGCGCGAGAAGCACCCATCGCTGCACCGAGTTTGTCTGCCAATGGCTCCAATACTTTGAACGCTTCGGCAGAGCCCATACCGCGACCACCGGAGACAATCACTTTCGCTGCTGTCAATTCTGGACGATCTGATTTAGCAACTTCACGTGAGACGAAAGCTGACTTACCGCTATCAGCAACTGCTGCCAGTGTTTCAACCGCAGCAGAACCGCCAGTTGCTGCCGCATCAAAGCCTGTGGTACGGACAGTGATCACTTTAATGGCATCAGTCGACTGCACAGTGGCAATCGCATTACCTGCATAAATCGGACGCTCAAAAGTGTCTGGGCTATCGATCTTGGTGATTTCAGAAATTTGCGCAACGTCCAATTTAGCGGCGACGCGCGGCAAAATGTTTTTGCCGTAGGCTGTTGCTGGCGCCAAAATATGGCTGTAGCCTGAAGCAATGGTTAAAACTTGTTCGGCAACATTTTCTGCCAAGCCTTCAGCGAAGTAAGCTGCATCAGCGTGCAATACTTTTGCTACGCCAGCAATTTGCGCTGCTGCTTGTGCTGCTGCTGCCGCGTTGTGACCTGCAACTAAAACATGTACGTCACCACCGCATTGAGTCGCGGCAGTGATGGTGTTGAGTGTGCTGCCTTTGAGGCTAGCATTATCGTGTTCAGCGATGACGAGTGTAGTCATGATGGTTTCCACTTGTTTCCGCAAATTCACAAATGAATTTGCTTAAAAATTTGATTGAAATGAATAAGGAAAAAAGTTCACAAACGAAGAATTAGCCGATCACTTTAGCTTCGTTTTTTAGTTTGCTAACTAATGTCGCGACGTCAGGAACAATAATGCCGGCAGAACGTTTTGCTGGTTCTGTGACTTTCAAAGTCTTGATACGGGAAGTCACATCGACACCCAAATCGGCTGGTTTGACGTTATCCAAAGTCTTCTTTTTCGCCTTCATGATGTTCGGCAAAGTCACATAACGTGGCTCATTCAAACGCAAATCAGTTGTGATAATTGCTGGCAATGTCAGGCTCAAAGTTTCCAAGCCGCCATCCACTTCACGTGTCACCGTTGCTTTGCCATCCGCGACTACCACCTTAGATGCGAAAGTCGCTTGTGGCCAGCCCAATAAGGCTGCCAACATTTGACCCGTTTGATTGCAATCGTCATCAATCGCTTGCTTACCCAAGATAATCAATTGTGGTTGTTCTTTATCTGCCAAAGCTTTGAGCAATTTAGCCACTGCTAAAGGTTGAAGTTCTGCGTCGGTTTCGACCAAGATACCGCGATCAGCACCAATCGCCATCGCAGTACGCAGCGTTTCCTGACATTGCAATACGCCACAAGACACAGCAATCACTTCAGTCACCACACCAGCTTCTTTTAAGCGGGTCGCTTCTTCTACAGCGATTTCATCGAATGGGTTCATCGACATTTTGACGTTGGCAACATCAACGCCAGAGCCATCGGATTTGACGCGGACTTTAACGTTATAGTCAACCACGCGCTTAACTGGTACTAAGACTTTCATAGTTTTGCCTTTACTGTGCTTGCTAGGGTAAATAAGATAAAAATAAATAAGATGAAAAACGAATAATAAAACCTAAGAATGCTGTTGCTAGTCTACGCTGAGTTCGGACTAAAACTCGCTAATTGACGTAAACGTAAAGTAGATGATTATAGATGTTAACAGGAAACGCGTCTGCATTTTTAGAACGTTCGTTCTTTTTTTGAAAACTGATGAATTCTTCTATGAAATCCTTGGGTTTTGATAAAAAAAAACCACAAAAATATTTGTGGTTTTTTAAGACTTTGTCATTTTGAACTTATTTCAAACACTCAAATAACACTATGTTAAGTAGATATTCTGTGCAGATCGCCTGATCTATTTGCGCTTCAAGAAATATTCAAATTCATTGCTGACTTCAATATGCGACAACAATTCATTACCAGTTTGCTTGGAAAAAGCTTTGAAATCACGTACCGAACCCGGATCAGTTGCAATCACGCGCAAGACTTCGCCCGTGATCATTTCGGCCAAAGCTTTTTTTGCTTTTAAGATAGGAAGCGGGCAACTTAATCCACGAGCATCCAGTTCTTTATTGAATTGCATGATTTTACCTGTTACAAAATAAAAATAGCTTTTAAGAAACCAATAAACTGTTAAAACTTGATGCGAGTAATTCTACCGGAAATTCCCACGAATTGTGCAACGCAACAAGCAAAACATGTTTTACTTTTGCTTCTAATCTACTTTAACTGTAATAACAATAATAATTAATACAAGGGATTACTTAAATACTTGTATTTGCACGTTCTTCAAGTGCTCCCTCACTGCTTTAACGCTATGACTATTGTTCTGGCTTACAGCTTTGCTGCCAACCAGGCAGGAACTGCCGCCAAAGCAGCTGGTAAGCCTTCTGGATGCGTGCCACCTGCTTGTGCCATGTCCGGACGACCACCACCTTTACCACCGACTTGTTGCGCTACAAAATTCACCAGATCACCAGCCTTAACTTTACTTGTGCAATCTGCGCTCACGCCTGCAGTCAAACTCACTTTGCCGTCGATCACTGAGGCCAAAACAACTACCGCGGTCTTCAATTGATCCTTTAAGCGCGTGACGGAATCCCGCAAAGCGTTCGCATCTGCACCATCAAAAGTCGCGACCAAGACTTTCACGCCATTCATATCCAGTGCTTGTGACAACATTGCATCCGCTTGATTAGAGGCCAATTTTGATTTCAATGCAGCGACTTCTTTTTCCAACGACTTCATTTGATCTTGCCACTGACTCAGGCGTGAACCGATGTCTTCTGGCTGCACTTTCATCGTTGCTGCAACTTGACTGATACTTGCATCCATATCTTGTACCAACTTGAATGCAACCTCACCAGTCACCGCTTCAACGCGACGAATACCAGCCGCAATACCACCCTCACCGACGATCTTGAATAAGCCGATATCGCCAGTACGATGCACGTGTACACCACCGCACAATTCACGTGACGTGCCTATGTCTAAGACGCGTACTTCATCGCCATACTTTTCACCGAACAAAGCCATTGCGCCATGTTTTACCGCGTCATCGAAGGACATCAATTGCGCCTGAGTCGCGACGTTCGCTAAAATTTCACGGTTCACGATGACTTCAACTTGACGAATTTCTTCAGCGGTCATCGGTGCATTGTGGCTAAAATCGAAACGGGTTTTTTCTGCGTCGACCAAAGAACCTTTTTGTGCAACGTGTGCGCCCAGAACTTCGCGCAAAGCTTTGTGCATCAAGTGGGTTGCAGAGTGATTGCGAATAGTGTGTCCACGCAATACTTTATCGACTTGAGCGCTGACTGCATCGCCAACAGCCATGCTACCAGCGGCTAACACACCATGATGGCCAAACACATCAGCTTGAATTTTCTGTGTATCAGCGACGTCGAAAGCCACACCATTCGCCGCTTGCAAGACACCAGCGTCGCCACATTGTCCACCGGACTCAGCGTAGAACGGTGTTACATCCAGCACCACAATCGCGGCCTGGCCTGCGTCAATCTTTTGTACCGCTGCGCCATCGACATACAAGGCAATGACTTTACTGTCATAGCTTAATTGCTCGTACCCGACGAATTTTGATTTCTCACCGTTGTATTCAATTGCGGTGTTCATTTTGAACTTACCAGCAGCACGTGCCATTTGTTTTTGATTGGCCATTGCAGCATCAAAGCCCGCTTCGTCCAACACTACATTGCGTTCACGGCAAATGTCGGCCGTTAAATCTAATGGGAAGCCGTAAGTATCGTACAAAGTGAAGGCCGTATTGCCATCCAGATTCTTGCTATCTTTGGCCAGTGCCCCTTCGAGAATCTTCATCCCGTGTTCCAGCGTTTCGCCGAAACGCTCTTCTTCTTGCTTTAAGACTTGTGCAACGCGCTCACCTGCCTCTGCTAATTCGGGATAAGCAACGCCCATTTCTTTTACGAGATCAGCCACCAACTTGTAGAAGAATGGTTTGGTTTGACCGAGTTTATGACCATGACGCAACGCACGACGGGTAATACGGCGCAACACATAACCGCGACCTTCATTGCCTGGAATGATGCCATCGACAATCAGGAAACCTGCGCAACGGATATGGTCAGCGATCACTTTCAAAGAGTTATTTTTCAAATCGGCACAGCCAGTTTCACGTGCAGCCGCTTTGATCAAAGCCTGAAAGGTATCAATTTCGTAGTTGGAATGTACGTGCTGCAGAACCGCTGCAATACGCTCTAAACCCATGCCGGTATCGACGCATGGTTTTGGCAATGGATGCAAAACACCTTGTTCATCTTTATTGAATTGCATGAACACCAGATTCCATACTTCAATAAAACGATCACCATTTTCATCAGGAGAACCCGGAGGGCCGCCCCAAATTTCTGCCCCATGATCATAGAAAATTTCGCTGCAAGGGCCGCAAGGGCCAGTATCTGCCATCTGCCAAAAATTGTCCGATGCGTAACGCGCGCCTTTGTTGTCGCCGATGCGAATAATGCGCTCAGCTGGTACGCCGATTTCATCTTTCCAGATGTTGTAGGCTTCGTCATCTTCTTGATACACAGTGACAGTCAACTTCTCTTTTGGCAAACCATAAGTGACTGTCAACAATTCCCAAGCGTAGTTAATCGCATCGCGTTTGAAATAATCGCCAAACGAGAAGTTACCCAGCATTTCAAAGAAAGTATGGTGACGTGCGGTGTAACCGACGTTTTCTAAGTCATTATGTTTACCGCCAGCGCGCACACTACGCTGCGCAGTCGTTGCACGTGTATAGCTGCGTTTATCTTGTCCCAGGAACACGTCTTTAAATTGCACCATGCCTGAATTGGTAAACAACAAGGTTGGATCATTGCCCGGAATCAAGCTGGAAGAGCGGACAATGCTATGTCCTTTAGATTCAAAGAATTTGAGGAATTTTTCGCGAATTTCTGACGAGTTCATAGTTTATATAGAGGCAAAGGCCATGCAAAAAGTGAATTTAACCTTTGATTATACGTGAAGACGCAGGCATTTTCGTCGCCAAAACAAAAAACCCGCCTAGTGCGCACACTCCAGCGGGTTTCATTTTTATCTTCGACTTGCGGTTTTCAACATTCAACAACGTAGGCTCAATAGGTGGCGGTCGAATTTTAATAATCGATCAACAATTTAGGCAAAGACCCATTTTTCACACCCCGCTCTATTGCAGCATCAATCTTTCCCATCACATCTTGCTGTCGTGTTTTAGAACTTGCGAAATGAATAGTGTCGAGAAAAATAGGATTGAGCGAAACATTAAAAGTCCGACCTGTAAGCTCAGGATCATTAAAACTCGGCACAACTTTTCGATTGATCGCCTCCTCTATCTGCTCGCGACTGACATGGATCGTAAATGGCACAAAGATGATGTCACTGCGCCGTGAAATCAATTTTCTAAATCGTTCTTGATAGGACAATAAATCTTCCTGCACTGTAAAAATCGTAGTGCGCGCTCTGTCATACTCAATGCCATGCGTAATTCCCACATTGGCGCTTACCACCTTAGACTTTAAATCTTTTAATTCCGATAATTTCGCGTTTTCTGGGCCATAAGAAATAGCCCATACGGGCAAATGAACTACCGGTAAAGAGAACCGAAATGACTCAAGTCGTTCGCTGGATTTTGAAAAACCGTAAATGATGCCATTGCCCTTTAAGACCTCTAGTTGAGCACGTTTCCATGGCAAAAAAACAATGGAAAATTTCAGACCCGCTTCTCGCTCAAAATATTGAAACACTTTGTTCACTTGTGGCGTCAGTGGAATCGCTTTGCCCTTTGCATCCAAAACTTCCGGGTAGTACAAATTAACACTCTGCGCAGTCTGCCCAAAGGAAGACGCGCTACATTGAGCAATAAAGACAAGTGAACAAACACGAATAAATCGCAATATTGACATAGGAAAAAATCAGTTCTGACTGTACGCGGGAAGTATGAACCGTTTATT
This sequence comes from Undibacterium sp. GW821-FHT11H02, assembly GCF_058808015.1. Lineage (NCBI taxonomy): Bacteria > Pseudomonadati > Pseudomonadota > Betaproteobacteria > Burkholderiales > Oxalobacteraceae > Undibacterium > Undibacterium sp. GW821-FHT11H02. Next base: position 97,699 of record NZ_JBXARG010000003.1, read on the forward strand.
TTATTGGTCAATTGAAATATTACGATACGGCACTATTGTGCCTTTTTTGGCAATTTTGTGTCGCCAATTCGACGACACATGCCGCTCTGACGCGCTCAATACAAATAGCCCGCCTATTTTGTATTGAGCACTTAAGCAAACAAAGAAACCGTAAAACGAAACCGGAGTTACTGCGAATTTCTCCCGTTATGCTTCTTGTTGTAGATCTTTCTACTGGCGCGGTTTTGCTCAGACTGTAGCTTCGCACGTTCAGCATCCGTCACCACACCATCGGCTTTAGCGGCTTTTTTATCCGCTTGAATCTTGGCCTGACGCATTTCCAAATGAGCGGTTTCTCTCGCAGTCAATTCACCAGACCGAACGCCATCAGCAATTCGTTTTTGTTGCGCCACCTGGCGCTTACCTACATGCTGCGTTGCAGTTGTTTGTGCGAACACTGGGATAGTGAGTGCGCTTGCAAGTAACAATACAATACTGTTTGTCATTTTCATGTTCTTTCCTTTTTCATCAATATGAAATTAAGTGATAGAGAGTATTCTCATTTCTGACTTCTAATTTCAGCACTTTGCTGATGAAAACTATAACGCGACTATCGATGAAATGATGACCCTATTTTTGTAAGGAAAGTAAGCATTTGTAAGTACGGAGAAACACTCTTAGGTACGTTCAGCAAAATCAGCCCCGATCAAATCAATACGATCAGTACAAAATCCATCGACACCCCAAGACATAATTTCACGTCCTCGTTCAGGCGCATTCACCGTGTAACAAAATAATCCATAGCCTGCTTCTTTAATTTCTTTTGCCCACACTGGTGTTAGTTTTTTCTGGTTCGTATGTAAGGCGACCGCCTCTAATTCACGTAAGGAATTTAACCAGTCGAGTTCATAGTCATCTAATAAGTAGCCACGGGCGATTTCAGGAGCGGCTTGCTTTGCTGACAGCAGTGCGTCAAAAGAAAATGAAGAAAATAAGGGCGGCACCAAAGCAGAGTCACCTGCTTGAAGTAATTCTCTCGTCAGACTAGCAACAACCTGACCCGTCTCTTTTTCAAATCCCGGCGCTGGTTTAATCTCTACATTCATCCAAATCTGATGTGCCTGACAAAATGAGAAGACCGCTTCGTAACTAGGTACACGCTCTTGCGCGAAACGCGAAGCAAACCAAGAGCCAGCATCCATCTGCATTAAATCTTGCGCCAAGGTCCTTGCCACCGCGCCTGTTCCTGCCACTGTTCTGCCAAATTCAGGATCATGCATTAGCACAGGCACGCCATCCTTTGATAACATCACATCAAACTCGACTGCACGAAAACCATAATCTAAGCCACACTGCATCGCAGCCAAGGTATTCTCCGGTGCCAAACTACCACCACCACGGTGTGCTACGATTTTAGGATATGGCCACATCAGATACTCCCTCAACAATCCAGTGAAATGAAGACAGCATATATGCAGAACTCCCCACAACACAAGACCGCATTGGGACATATTCGAGTATTAGATTTGACGCGCGTTCTGGCCGGCCCCTGGTGCTCACAAAATCTGGCGGATCTGGGGGCTGAAGTGATTAAAGTCGAACGTCCAGGTTGTGGCGATGACACGCGCAGTTGGGGACCACCTTATTTGAAAGATAGTGCAGGCAAAGACACAAGCGAGGCCGCTTATTATCTGGCGGCCAATCGTGGCAAACAGGCGATTACTATCGACATTTCCACAGCCGAAGGTCAGGAAATTATTCGTGCTCTGGTCATGCAATCGGATGTGGTGCTGGAAAACTATAAAGTTGGTCAGCTCAAAAAATATGGACTGGATTACTCCTCGTTACAACAAATTAAACCTGACCTAGTCTATTGCTCCATCACAGGCTTTGGACAAGACGGCCCTTATGCCCAACGCGCTGGATATGACTTCATTATCCAAGGTATGGGAGGCTTAATGTCTCTAACTGGTGAGCGTGATGACTTACCGGGTGGTGGGCCACAAAAAGCCGGCGTTGCCATCACCGATCTGATGACCGGCATGTATGCCACGATTGCCGTTTTAGCCGCACTCACGCACAGAGACAAAACAGGTGAAGGTCAATACATAGACATGGCATTACTCGATGTTCAGGTTGCTATGCTGGCCAATATGGGCGCCAATTATCTACACAGCGGTAAAGCGCCGCAACGCTGGGGCAATGCACATCAAAACATCGTCCCCTATCAAACGTTTGCTACTGCAGACGGGCATATTATCGTCGCTGCAGGTAACGATGCGCAGTATCGTAAGTTCGTACAAATAGGTGGTCGCGGGGAGTTAGCTGAAGACAAGCGCTTTCTAAGCAATCCACTAAGGGTCGAACACCGCGACGTGTTAGTTCCCATCTTAGCGGACATGGTAAAAACTAAAACAAAAGCGGAATGGATCAGCACACTAGAGGCAGCAGGTGTCCCTTGCGGCCCCATCAATAATTTAGATGAAGTATTTCACGACCCGCAAGTACAGTCACGTCAAATGCAAGTTGAGATGGCGCATCCAAGTTCGGGCAGCGTGCGCCTGGTCGGCAGCCCAATGAAGTTATCAAAAACACCCGTGCAATATGAACAAGCGCCGCCACTATTAGGACAGCACACCGAGCATTGCCTGCGCACTTTGCTCAATTTCGATGATGCAAAAATAGCCAACTTAAAGGCAAGTGGGATTATTTAAAGCGACTGTGCAGTGCGTAGCGCAATACTGTGTAAGTTCGATTAGGGATATACCGGGGATAAGCGTCAACTGCGGTCATCGCGAGCGCGTTGTTGGCATATAGCGCTATCCCGCTACTCTCTTAGGAAAAAATCATGCGAAAAATCATCATAATTGCTGCGGTACTGATACTTAGCCAATTGACAGGCTGTGTTGCACATCGTTATCACAGCTCGGCTGCGAGAAATTACAACGCTAACGACGCCTACAGTAATCAATACGCCAATCAAACTCAATATCAAGAAGTATATCGGGATCCATATGCATCGCAGGCGCCTCAGGTATCAAGGCAATATCAGGATAACTACGCTTATCAAGACAATTACAATTCAAGTTATCAAAACAATTCGGATATCGCGCAAATCGTAGCAATCCGAAATATTGCTCAAGTTCGCGAGACTGGCGGCGGTGGTGCCGTCGTCGGTGCCATTTTAGGCGGTATCATAGGCAATCAATTGGCACGCGGCGATGACCATCACTCTCGCAGTTCACGTTATGACCGTCGAGGCAATAGTCGTTATTATGGTCGCAGTCATAGCAACGATGAGGGCGGCCGTGCTGCAGCAACGGTCGGTGGTGCCATTATCGGCGGCCTGATTGGGAACGAAGTTGATCGTTCTTCATCTGAACAAGTCTCGCGCACCGAAATCACTCTGCGCTTAGCCAACGGCAGAACGCAAGCAGTGTTGATGGATAATCCAGGGCAGTTCCGCGTTGGTGACCGAGTCAGAGTGGCGAATCAAAATGGACGTTTAGTGATTATGTAAAAACGCCAAAAATTTCTTTGTATTCAATAAAAAACGCGGTGTGATTTCTCCCACCGCGTTTTCTTTTGTGCTACAACTTACTTACCAAATCTCACAAATTACTTAGCTGCTGCAGCCGCTTTCTTAGCAGCACCGGCGAAATCACCGGCGTAGTAATGCGCAATACTTTCAGGCTTGATAAATTTGCGAATTGCCGCGTTAACTTGATCTAAGGTCAACGCAGCAATCTTCGCATCTAATTCCGCGTCGAAGGCCATGCTGCGACCGAGGAACAATTGACTACGCAGAGCACCTGCCAAAGCGGGATCTTGCGCGCGTCGTAAGGCAAAAGTCTGTGCCAAAGCTTGTTTTGCATCAGCCAATTCTGTTGCGTTGATACCGTCTTTGACAAACAATGCCAACTCTTCTTTAAAGCCGTTTTGCAAACGCTCTAAATTTTGTGGTGCAAACATCGCATACAAAGTCAAACTCGCATTTTTATCTAGGGCAGGAATAGATACGCCACTACCTACGCCATAGCTGATACCTTCTTTTTGACGCAAACGTCCAAACAAACGAGATTTAATACCGCCGCCCAGCACATTATCAGCGACTAATAAGGCCGCATATTCTGGGGCCTGATCATTCAATTCAAATGGTAAATCGGCCAGATAGAAGGCATTTGCTTTATCCGGCGTTTCCAACTTAACTACAGCAGCTTCTGCAGTTACAGATAAGTTCGGCGCGCGGGTGAACTTTGTTGGGCTATTCCAATCACCAATCAGACTTGCCAATTTAGTTTTCACTAAGGCCGTGTCAAAATCACCGACTAAACTAAACTCTGCTGCGCTCGAGCCATAGAAGTTCTTATAAAAATCTTTAACCGCATCAAGCTTAATTGCACTGTACTCAGCAATGCCGTCGTCAATGCTCGCGGCATAACGTACGTCACCTTTTTTGTACGGTGCATTTTTCTTGACCTTCAAGGCTTCAGAAGCAGCAGTTTGTGGCTCATTACGGGAACTTTCTAGACCCGACAAGTTTTCCTTCACCAGCAAATCAAATTCAGATTGAGGGAAACTTGGCGCACGTAGAACTTCACGTATAACGTCCAACAAAGCTGGCAAATTGGCGCGGACAGTTTCAAAGCTGATCATCACGTTTTGCCCAGCACCTGATACAGACAATTTGGCTTTTAATTCACCCAATTTCGTATCCAACTCGGCACGGCTAAATTTACTCGAACCACGCATCAACATATCTGCAGCGATATCGGCAGGAACCACTTTGCCGAACAAAGATTTTTCATCGCCCAGATGTAAATTCAAACGGCCACTGACGGTTTCACCACGTGTTTTCTTACTTAACAATGCCACTTTCGCACCATTAGCCAAGGTGAATTTCTCGGTACGCTTATCGATATTCGCTGGCGTTGCTTCGAAAGTCTCACCCGCTTCAACCTTAGCACGACCTTTATAACCGTCGACTAATTTCGCAACATCTGGCACCTCAGGAATTTCAGCACGATCAGGTGTTGCCACTGGAATGAACTGACCAAAACTACGATTGTCTTGCTTGTAGTAATTCTTCGCGACGCGCGCAATGTCTGCCAACGTCAATGCTTCAATACGATCACGTTGAATAAAGAATAAACGCCAATCGCCCATCGCTATCGATTCTGACATGCTGACGCACAAGCGTTGTGGATCGTTTAGTGTCTTTTCTAATTCATTCAAGAGCGTTGTTTTCGCGCGCTTTAGCTCTGCTTCCGTGACTGGATTTTTCTCCAAGCCCTCCACTGTTTCTATCAAAGTTTTCTTCGCGGCATCAACATTTTGATCTTTACTCAGAATCGACAAATACATCGCATAGCCTGGCTCGGCCAACTGGAAGGTCACATTGGCCACGCCTACCGCCTGCTTAGTTTCCACCAATTGTTTATGCAAACGTCCATTTGGTGCGGAACCCAAGATATCACCCAAAGCAGCAATGGCTGCTGCATCAGCATGACTACCCGCAGCTGTTGGATACAACACTGCTGCCATTTGTTGGTCAGTTACACGTCGAACCGTCACTTCACGGACGCCATCACGCGCTTGTTCGCGCGTCCAGGTTTTTTCAAGTTGACGGCTAGGTTTTGCAATCCCACCAAATGTTTTTTCTATCAGTGCCAAAGTCGCCGTCGTATCAAACTTACCGGCCACCATCAATACTGCATTGTCAGGTTGATAGAATTTACGATAAAAACCTTGCAGATTGTCGATCTTGACGCCTTCAACGTCAGCACGCGCACCTATGGTGTTATTACCATAATTGTGCCAATCAAAAGTGACGGCGGCTAATTGCTTCCACAACACACGGAAAGGATTATTTTCGCCAATTTCCATCTCATTGCGTACCACCGAAAACTCAGTATCCAGATCACTGCGGGCGATTTTGGAATTGATCATACGATCCGCTTCCATGTTCAATGCCCATTTCAAGTTATCTTCACTGGCTGGGAAAGTCTCATAGTAGTTGGTACGGTCATAAAAGGTCGTACCATTAAACTGCATACCACGCTTACTCAATTGGTCCATCAAATTACCGCTGGTCTTAGTGCCCTTAAACAATAAATGTTCGAGCAAATGCGCCATCCCGGTTTCGCCGTAGCTTTCATGACGTGAGCCGACCAGGTAGGTCACATTGACAGTCGTCGTTGGCTTGGAGGCATCCGGTGCCAGCAAGACGCGCAAACCATTTGCGAGACGATATTCAGTAATACCTTCAACTGAGGTGTGAATTGTGGCAGCTGGCGCGGCTTTCGTTGTTTTTACTGCCTTTGCAGCTGGCGCTTTTGCGTCTTGCGCAAAAGTTGAAATAGATAAAGAAGCAGAACCAAACGCCAATGCACAGGCGAGACAGACGGGTTTAAGTTTCATATTGTTCCCATTGGTAGAAAAATTGTGGCATTTAAAAATTATATAAAACGACTATTTTGTTGCTCTATGTCAAATAATAAATTTCTTATCGTTCGTTTAATAAAACGAAGTTTCTAGCATATCAAAATTGACATACTCTGAGGTGATTTCAGATGAAAATAGTTTTTTTGAGGACGAAATTTAGATAAAGCGGGATCAAAAGACTTACGCAAACACTGCCGATTAAAAATGCGTCAAACACCAACTACTTAAGTTCAGCAATCGCAGCTTCTAGCACCGTATCTCGATTCGCGCGAAAATCTTTCAGGTTGTGGAAGACGCGACGGCCTACCTGCACACCAACGCCAACAAAAGCTTTGCCATCTGGATAGGTATCATGCTTGCTAACGATCGTTGCCATTCCCCCTCCTGGAAGATTGATGAGCAATGGTTGACCAGTGCTTCCGCCCGATGCTTCCCCGATAATCATACCTCGCTGCATCAGATCAAAAGCCACTAAAAAATCTTCAGCCGCTGAATATGTTTGCGCAGCACTTAAGACCACTACTTTGCCAGCGAAATGAAGTTGCGCATCAGCGGGTATTTTGCGGGTTTCAAATTTAAAAGCCGGTTCAGTGCGTCCCCAAGCACGGATCGCGGGTTTATAGTCACGGGTGCTGGACGCGCCAACCTCAAATGGCTGATTCGTCAGTGTACTTAAGATTCGGTAACCCACACTTCCATTCCCACCACCGTTTTTACGTACATCAAAAATAATCGCTTTTGCTTTTGCGATTTGTGGAAAAGCCGACAGATATTCTCGCGCTGCAGCGTCAGTCCCGAATGAATTCAAAGCCACATAGGCAATATTGTTGTCTAACATACGCCAGGAGAAAGCGGGCAGTGCCGGCATCAATTCTGATCGCTTTTTTGTATCAACTCTCGGTACCAGGTATTTCGCCTTCTTGCCGTGTTGATCTTGAACGCTTAGCTCAATTCTTTCATTCAAGGGCCCCATCAAAAACTGCGAGACATACAAGCGTCGTTGCATATCTTGCGGCGTAGAAGCACTGATAAAAGGCGCTATATGTTGCTGCAGATATTGCTTTACTGGTTCACCGTTTACCTGTAGTACTTCCATACCTACCGCCAAACCTTGAGTGCGCAATAGCTCATCAGCGACCTCCGTCAAAATCACACGATCTTCGATCAAGCTAGCACGTAGCAAGGGCATTGCGAAAGACTGATCAATCAATTCTTTTGGTGGGATCACACGAGTGTGCCCATCTTTCAACATGGCTGCCATGCTGATTAACAATCGATAATACTGTTCTGTCTTGGTGGCTGCTTTGACTTTAGGGAGATATTGAAAAAATAGCGCATCCCAGTCTAGCTCTTTAAGGCTCTCGGTAAAGACAAAGCCATACTTAACTTCAGACCACAACTTCGCCAGTCCTGCTAATCTTTGATCTTCGCTAAGCTGATCGCTATAAGGTATTTTCCAAACGTCAGAGTCCCACAGACGAGCGTCTTTCTTCCGTTTTTCGTTCAGCGTATCGAGTAAAACTTGCCATCTGCCATCCTTATGCAGTGACACTAAGTCTGTGTCTTTCTTCAGATGTTCTAAATCAAGATATCCCGCTTTAATTGATTTATCTAACCAAGTAAACGCAGAATCACGTTGCCCATCCATAGCGAAGGCACACGCGGCATTGTAGTGATGATTCACATTTAGTGTATCGATACTGGCCAGACGCACATAGTAATTGGCGGCACTTGCAAATTTTTCTTGCGCAAGCGCTTCCTTTGCTAACTGCATTAAATCCTGCACGCTAATATTGTCGTTTTTTTGCGAGATGGCTGTGCTAGGTGCTGGCTCTTGCGGGTAGCCGCTCACGTTGACTGCCGCAAACAAAGACATGAAGACAACTAGATTTTTTGTTTTTTTTACGACCGACATATAGACTCCTTTTATATAAGTTTCTCGACAGAAAATTAAACTGTTTTTTTAAAGTTGAAAGACGAACTACTGCGAGCCTTGCGTAGTGCATGGCTTCCCAGATAAAGTGTTTTTCCGATTTTACTTAAATGCGCATGGTGAGCACCAGTTCTTCACTACTAACCGGTGCCCGCAGGGCGAACTAGTTAACGGTCGCTATCACCAAAGCGGCGTATGCGGATGGCGATAGCCAACATCAAGGCGCCTGCGATTGCGCCTAGCCAGATTCCCGTTCCTTGTAATGCCAGCCAAGCCTGCTTAGAAATATTCTCCAATGTGAAGAAGTGCTGAGGTAAATCTATATTCGTTTGCTCAAGCAACCAACCAGCGGGAAAAACGCCCCCAACCAGATGCGCCACGATATGCGTCGCGTACCAACGCACATCCCATTCAAGATGAAAACTCTTATTTAAGAAAAGTGAAATCACCACTGTCAAAATTGGCAATCCTATCGCAAACGGAAACACCCTCGATTTTGCCCATGCTGAGACCATCAAGTACCAACCTACCGATGGCAAAGCCCAAAGCACATAAACCGGAAACAAAGCTAACACCCGGAACGGCAAAGCATATAGATCAGGATTGAGCATCAAAGCGCCGAATAAATTTAATGAAGTAAATGTCGATACGATTGCGTACAAAAAAATGAAGATGAAAAATAGTAAGCTAGCGATGGCCCACAACATCAATGGCAAAATGAATAGCGGAAAACAGCTCTTAGAAAATACTGTTTGCCAATCAGAGATCGGTAGGGATTTCCAAAACAAAACACTGCGATCGGCTCGCTCCGTATGTAATGTGCTCATCAAATAGATAATCGAAACAAATCCTCCAACACATAGCATCAGAAAGATCAGCATTTGCAAGGTCAAGGGAATTGACTCTTTCATCGTCGCGATAAAGTAAGTAGCGAAACTTAAGGCGGCATGAGGGTCTCGCTCCATTAACTTCGCGTTACTTAAAATACCTGCTTGCATTTTCCACGGGCTAGCAATGATTGCAGTCGCAAAATAAGCAAGACAAATGCTAATTGCAATTGCAACAGGTCCCCAAACAAACAGACCTTTATTTTCCCAAAACTCACGCTTTATTAACCATCGCATGGTGTTCAATCCATTAGTGGAAGCAGCGCTCTTTGCGTGAGAATGATTTGTGATTGCCTGCGTAGTCATCAGTAAGTTCCTTTCATCAAAGCGACGAATAAATCTGCGACACCTGGCGTTCTGGTATCGCCCAAGTGTGCCAATTGTGTTGGTGACACGCCGTCGAACAGCATGATGGTTTTGCCAAATACACTGCGTTGATCCAAGGGCTTTAATTCCAAGCCAGCCTGCTTATGCTCAGCGTCTACCAAGACCTCAACAAAGCGTCCCGCGACTTCATCCATCGATGTGTTGAGAACGATTTCACCCTCACGTATCAGTAATAAATCGGTCAAAATATGTTCGACCTCTTCTACCTGATGCGTGGTAATAATGATGGTTTTGTTTTCGTCAAAATAGTCTTCCAACAGATTCTGATAAAACATCTTTCTATACAGAATATCCAAGCCCAAAGTCGGCTCATCTAAGACCAGCACTTTGGCGTCAATTGCCATGACTAAGGCCAGATGCAATTGCACGACCATACCTTTGGACATTGCTTTCACTTTCATAGAAGCTTGTAGCTTGGTCGCCGCAATATAGCGCTCTGCTTTTTCTCGATTAAATTTTGGATGTATACCCTCCACAAAATCAATCGCATCACTGACGCGCAACCAACGCGGCAGAATCGCGACATCGGCAATAAAGCAAACATCGTTCATTAAAGCGTCGCGTTGCGTACGTGGATTCATACCCAAGACGGACAACTCACCATCAAAAGCAGTCAATCCTAAGATCGCCTTGAGCGTTGTGGTTTTACCAGACCCATTGGGGCCAATCAGACCCACGATACGTCCAGCCTGAATCTCAAAATTAACTTGATTAAGTACGGTCTTAGCACCGTATTTTTTACCTAAACCTTGAGCAGAAATAATGGTGCTCATGCATCCTCCTTAGTCGCTTTATCGGCGATCAATTTCTCTACCGTCAAACCCAGACGAGCGATACGTTGCAACATCGCTGGCCATTCTTCGTTTAGAAAACGTTCACGTTCACTGGCTAGCAATTTATCGCTGGCGCCATCGAGTACAAACATACCGAGTCCCCTTTTTGTTTCTACGACTTTCTCGTCGACTAGTTCCTGATAAGCACGTGACACAGTGATAGGATTCAATTGAAAATCCGCAGCGATCTGACGTACTGATGGCAGAGCGTCGCCGGTCTTTAAACGACCGTCCAAAATCATTGCCACGATTTGTTCCTTCAATTGCCGATATATCGGCGCATTGTCATTCCATGCTGTTGCCATAAGGCGTCCTTTGCTTCTTTGCTTGCTGGAAAATTAAACGATGATTTCAAAAAACATCATAAAATCACTGTTGTAGTTAACTATAACACTAACATTCAAAAAAATACACATCGTTTTACAAAATATTTATATCTCCTCAAAGTCAAAACCAAGCCTTAGGGCTAAAATGCTGCGTCCCGCGCAATTTAGCCTAAGCAGCGGGCAAGTATTCCCACAGGAGAAGATATGAAAATAAGAAATTTTGTTTTGAGCGCAGCCGCCTTGGCATTGGCTAGCATTAACATGAGTTCCGTCGCCCTTGCAGATCAACGTGGCTTCACGGTTGAAGATTTGGTCAAAATGGAACGCGTTGCCAGCCCGGTAGTTTCACCCGATGGCAAATTAGTCGTATATGCACAGCGTACGACAGACTTAGACAAGAATCGCGGGCGCTGGGATTTGTGGATGATCAATCTGACAGATGCGACACCAACACCAAAAAAACTCACCAACCTTGCTAGCAACAATGAAGGTAATAACTCCGGTCCGCAGTGGTCGGCTAAGGGTGACGCAATTTATTTTATCTCTAGCCGTTCTGGTAGCGGTCAGGTCTGGCGTTTAGCCGTGGCGGGTGGTGAAGCACAAAAAGTCACGGACTTACCACTCGATGTGGAAAGTTTCAAAGTCTCGCCTACTGAAAATCGCATCGCCATGGCGATAGAAGTATTTCGCGATTGCGCTGATTTGGCTTGCACCAAGGATAAATTAGAAGCCAAATCCAAAGTCAAAGCGACTGGTAAGATCCATGACAAACTATTTATCCGTCATTGGGATACCTGGGCTGATGGCCGGCGCAATGTTTTGTACTCCGCCAGCTTAGATGCGAATCATGTCGCTAGTAAGACGCCAGTCAGCTTATCGGGCGCTTTAGAAGCCGACGTTCATTCCAAGCCCGATGGCGATCAGGAAGATTACGCCTTCACCCCTGACGGCAATAGCGTCGTATTCTCAGCACGTATCGCTGGAAAAACCGAGTCCTGGTCCACCAACTTCGACCTTTTCAAAGTACCCGCGACAGGCGGTGCTGCGCCACAGAATCTGACTGCTGAGAATCCAGCTTGGGATGCGAAACCAGCGTTTTCACCTGACGGTAATACACTCGCTTATCTGGCGATGAAACGTCCAGGCTTTGAAGCTGATCGTTTCCAAATCATGTTGATGGATGTGAAAACTGGCAAAAAACAGGCTTTAGCGGAAAAATGGGATCGCTCCGCAAGCAAGCTGACGTGGTCAGAAGATGGCAAAACCTTGTACACCAGCGCCTTCGATCTCGGTCAATTACGACTGTTCGCAATTGACGCAAACAATGGCACGGTCAAAGCGCTAAGCGATAAAGGTTCGGTCGCTGGCTATGATGTACGTGGCAACACTGCGGTAATTGCCAAGGCCGATCTCGGTTCTGGTGCGCAACTGTTCACCACCAATGTCAACCAAGCTGCGTGGAAGCCGGTCACCGCCGTCAACCAACAGGCCTTAGCTGATGTGCGTTTCGGTGAATACGAACAATTTAGCTATGCTGGTGCCAAAGGTGAAAAAGTGTATGGCTACGTGATGAAGCCATGGAACGCGAAAGCAGGTCAGAAATATCCTGTCGCCTTCATCGTTCACGGTGGGCCCCAAAGCAGTTTTGCCAATAATTGGAGTTATCGTTGGAATCCGCAAGTCTACGCAGGCGCTGGTTATGCTGTGGTGTTTATCGACTTCCACGGCTCACTCGGCTATGGTCAAAAATTCACCGATGCGATCAGTCAAGATTGGGGTGGTAAACCGTTGGTCGATCTGAAATTAGGTATGGCTGCTGCCGCCAAACAATTCTCCTGGATAGACAGTAAAAATGCTTGTGCACTAGGCGCCTCCTACGGTGGCTATATGATGAACTGGATTGCAGGCAACTGGAACGATGGCTTCAAGTGCATCGTCAATCACGCTGGCGTATTTGATACCCGCGCCATGTATTACTCGACCGAAGAACTGTGGTTCAACGAATGGGAAAATGGCGGCACCTACTACGACGTTCCAGCCAAGCATGAAAAGTTCAATCCAGTTAGCTATGTAAAAAACTGGAAAACGCCGATGTTAGTAACGCAAGGTGAAATGGATTTCCGCATTCCAAGTACGCAATCTTTTGGCGCATTCACGGCCTTGCAGCGTCGCGGTATTGAAAGTCAACTGCTGACCTTCCCAGATGAGAATCATCACATCTTGAAACCAGCAAATTCCCTGTTCTGGCATCACACTGTGCTAAATTGGATGGGGAAATATTTGCCTAGATAATTAGCTTTAATGAGTTTTAAAAAAGGGAGCGATTAATTGGCTCCCTTTTTTTATTGCTATTGAGGGGAGAAACGTTAGTAAATCGACTGAAAGTCGGTGTTAAGATCGATCACAGAAAGTTAGGGCCTGTTAACATTTAAATCGGGAGATGCGTTCAAGCCAAAAGGTGGGATGGCAAGGCGTAGTTCGCCGCCGAGGCTGATGCCTCGGCAAGAGCTGCAACGCTGTCCATCGCGCCTTTTGGCTTGAACCCTTCGGGAATGGGTAAAACGGGCACATGGCGTTGTTGCAAGTCGCTTACAGTGCTCGCACTGAGGCGCGCCTTGACGCCTAGCCCTGTGCCCGTTTTTCCGCATTCGCACTCCCAATTTAAATGTTAACAGGCCCTAATCTCAACCGGAGAAATTCGATGTCCTCTTTTACACCCAATCAATTGCAGAGTCTACTAACACTGACATTAGCGATTTCATGCTGGCTAACACCGCTCGCCGCAACTGCACAAGCACCGACACAAACTTACGCACCCGCAGAATTCAAAGATACAAACCGACTACAAAAAGTCATGGCATTAATCCCCGAGGTCGATAAGCTTTATGTAGACTTGGCAAGTGCCGAACATTTACCCGGCTTAAGCTATGGCATCGTGATGGATGGCAAACTGATTCATACTTACTCGCAAGGTATGGCGAATCTGGAACGCAAAACGCCTGTGACAAGTAAAACCCAATTTCGAATCGCGTCCATGACCAAGAGCTTTGCCACGATGGCGACACTGCGCCTTCGAGATCAAGGATTATTAAAACTCGATGACCCTGTGAGTCTCTATTTACCCGAGTTACGCAATGTCCGTTTGCCGACCATAGACTCACCCGCTATTACGATACGACACTTGATGACGATGACAACAGGTCTGCCCGAAGATAATCCTTGGGGTGACCGCCAAATGGCTTTGAACAATCCTAGTCTGGAGCGATTTGTTGGCGGCGGTTTGTCTTTTTCAAATGTCCCGGGCGGCACTTTTGAGTACAGCAATCTTGGTTACGTTCTATTAGGTAAAGTCATCTCTAAAGTAAGCAAGATGCGCTTTCAAGATTACATAAGCAAAAACATCCTGCTACCGCTAGGGATGAAAGATACTATTTGGGAATACACGAAAGCGCCAGTCGGCCAATTTGCACTGGGCTACCAATGGCGTAACAATCAATGGGAAGCCGAGCCGATTTTGCACGATGGTGACGCTGCCGCAATGGGCGGCTTAATCACCACCATAGAAGACTTCGCCTTGTACACCGCCTTGCATCTTTCAGCGTGGCCAGCACGTAATGAGGCCGATCATGCGCCTGTCAAACGCGCCAGTTTGCGTGAAATGCAGCAAGCGCAAATTTTTGCAGGTATGCAAACAAAAGCAACCATGTTAGATGGGGTCACACCTAACCCTCGTTTTATCTCCTACGCCTATGGATTACGCACAACACGTGATGGCCAGAATGTGATTACGGTCGGCCATGGTGGCGGCCTGCCTGGTTATGGCAGTCAATTTTTTTTCGCACCGGACCACGGCATAGCCGTCATAGCATTTAGTAATTTGCGTTATGGGCCGGTCTATGCCCTAACAGGAAAGGCACTCAATCTCTTGATTGAAAAAGCAGCTTTACCCGCCAGAAGTACACAAGCCTCAGCAATCTTATTAAAGCGGCAGAGCCAGGTGGCGCAATTAATTCAAACTTGGGATAAGAGCTTGAGTGAAACCATCGCTGCTGAAAATTTGTTTATGGATCGCAGCCGCGAAGACTGGATGATAGAAAGCAAAAAACACCTAGATGCGATAGGAAAAATTCTGAGCGTGGGTGAAATCAAAGCCGAAAATCAATTGCGTGGCAGCTTTGAAGTGAAAGGCGAATCCGGTGTGTTACTCGTGTCGTTCACTCTCACACCAGAGCCAGACCCTAAAGTACAATTTATCAATATCAGCAAAACAAATCGTCCCTAAAACACCACAGCGCTAGGGTATGTAGAGCTCGAACAGCTGCGCTTCTTGATCCAAACCTCGACTACGAGCGGCGGATGTACAGAGGCTTGAGCAAAGCAAGTTGAATTTGGATTTAGATAACTACGGTGTAAAAAAAGCCAGATCAAAATCTGGCTTTTTTGGGCAACATTATTTTTAACAACCGGAAGTGACGACAACAACCGTCGGGCTAAGTAAGGCCGATGCCGGCTCGGCATATTTCACATAACAAGTCAGCCCCTTGGGCGATCCGGCAACACTCACAGGAATAAAGGCAATCTCAGTCGCCGTGGTCGCAGGCGAATTTGCCGTAGCAGCACTACTCGGTGCCACTGTCGTGTAGTCCGCACTACTCAAACCCGCGGCAGTACCTAAATTCGTTTCAGCTTTTGGATAACCGGACGCGGAACTAGAATAGGTCACAATGACGCCTTCCAAAGTCACCGTAGTTGGCACAGGCGTGGTGAGCAGATATTTGCCTTTCACCATGACAGACACCGCATTGAGCGAACCACGCACGGCATTTAAGGAAGCGATACGTGCATCTTTACCTAAATCGGCAAATCTTGGTAAGGCAGTGGCGGCAAGTATGCCAAGAATGACGATAACGACGATCAATTCGATGAGCGTAAAACCAGACTGTTTGTTTAAGCTTAAATTATTTTTCATTTTTATAAATATTAAAAAATTATTGAATTACCACATATGTTTATAAGTACAGAAAACCTTACTATTTGCTTCCAGTATCTCTTACATAGCAAAGAATAACAAGCGCAAAGAAAAACGCTGATCATAAGTCGATCAGCGTTTTTGTATTGCAAACGATGTGGCACTCTATTGTGGCACTCTATTTCAGCAACTTATCTCCACGAAATCCTATCACGCTCGCATTGGCCCAATTTGCACACACGGCCGCGCCAGATTTTTTCTTCACGCCTGTCGTTGTCAAACGTAAATACTCAATGCCACGAATATCCAATTCAGGCTTAACCACAGCCGGCGCGACCATCAATCCACTATCAAACAAGAGCCGCCCATCGCCATAGACTTGGAATTGCAAGCCACCATTGTCACGACAGGCATCATCAATACCGACATCAGCGCGGAATGTTTGCCAATTACCTTGCAAGCGATACGTGATGTCGCTGGCGTCAGCCACGCCTAAACCTTTACGGAACTTCAAGCCATTCATTTGCATCATGCCTTCGGCATTACTTGGCTTTTTGCTGTTCACTTTGTCTTTCAACACTGCGCTTTGTTTTTGCACGCGTTTGGATAGCTGCGCAATCTGATCTGACAAAAACAATTGCAGCACGGGTTGATCGGGGCTCTGCTGTTCTAATAAGGCAAATTCAGAAATCGTAATCGGCGGCACTGCCAATGGTGTAAAGGCGTTATAAGCACGTGGCGCAGTCGCGGCATCATTACTCGTTAAGACCATGGGATCTTGCGCATTGCCGCCTTCATCCTGATCATGCGTACTCAAAATACGGAATCTAAATAGACGCCCCGCCTTGGCAGCAAATTCAACACGTTGTTTGCCTTCTTGTTTTTTCAAACGCCCGGTGAATACGGGCTTACCCCATTCACCATTAGTATCGGCCAGATAAATTTCAAAGTCTTTGACCTGACCTGCTTCCCAATGTTTGTCATTACGTGGCGCGATTTCAAAACCTCTGATCATGCGGCGCTCACCCAATGCCAGCGTGAATTCATGCGCACCGGTTTTTTGCGATTGATCACGCAAGGTGCGGAACCAGGTTCCAGGTTTGCCATCGAAAGCGTTTTCTAAAGGATGACCAGGTTCTTCGGCTGGGCGATTCAGTACGATCAAAGTATCTGTCGCCACTACGTCACCGCTAGTTGGTGCGGCAGGATAGTCATCTGTTGTTGCAAGGCTTGCATTCGCGGCTATCGCCAATCGCACTTGTACACTTTGGCGGATATCGAGCTTACTCGTTTTTACATACACCACGCCGTATTTTTGAGTTGCGTCGTAAAACCACAGGCCTGCATTCCCAGCATCAAATTCGGCACGTGACTTTGCTTCAGCTAATTCTTGCGCTTGTAAGAACACTTGCTGAGGTTTTACGCGTGTATGAATTTGAAATTCTTGTACCCGTATTTTCTCTATGCCTTGATACTGACCTTGCACGCCCTCAAGTTGCAAAGTGATGTCACCCGCTGCCCCACGCGGTGCAGTCACGCGTAAAGTTTGCGTACTTTTTTCACCTTGCTGATATTGACGGCTTTCGCCATCGTCTTCATACAAGGTATAAATCGAATCGCCGTGTGGATAAATATCCCAGGTCAAAACATCTTTGGCGACCTGGCCATCATACAAAGCACTAGGGTACATAGGTAAAATCGCGCCTGCACGCACGAATACGGGCAAGCGATCCAAGCTCACCTGATAATCAATCACTTTACCCTGAGCACCTACATCGAGTACACGTCCATCGGCATAATCTATCCATTGCCCTTGCGGCAAATAAATCCCCTTACGCCAGCCTTTACTCGCAGCCTGACTACGATAGACAGGTGCGACTAACAAATCTCTTCCTAAGAAAAATTGGTATTTGTAGGCTTCGTTATTGGCATTCGCATCGTGTGGATGATCCCACATCAAACCACGCACTAGCGGCGCACCGGTTTGCTCAGCTTCTTGCGCCAAGGTGTACATGTACGGCATCAAGCGCATTTTGAGTTTTAGGTAATCGCGGTTGATACTGCGATACGGCTCGTCGAATGCCCAAGGATGTTTGCGTGAATTTTGCGACCAGCCTGACATGCCCATCAACACCGGAGTGAACGTCTTCCATTGCAAATCACGCGTGAAAGTTTCTGGACTACCGCCAAAGATACCATCCACGTCGCCGGTCGCATACGCTTGCCCCGACAAGCCAGACCCGATGATGGTCGGGATGTGCCAACGTATGTAATCCCAGCTACCGCTTTGATCACCAGTCCAGGTCACAGCATAGCGTTGCATACCAGCCCATCCCATCACCGTCCACAAAAATGGGCGGGAGTTGGAATTATCCAAAATACCCTGCGCGGCGGCTTGATTTGCATCGAGTGCAAATTGGTAACCAGCACCGGTCCAAGCGACATCAAGCTTCTGCGCACGTGTACCCGCGGTGCCGACTTCCCACTTAATTTTATCGACACCGTTTTCTGTCCAGAGACCGGTACGGAAACCAAATTTCTTTAGGCCAGCAACGACGCCTTCGAGATCGGTATAGCCGCAGCCATAACCATCATTCGGTAATATCCAGCCGCCGGGCATATCGTGTTCACGATACTTCGCTGCGACCGACTGAATCACATCTGGCGTTTTGCCAGTTGGGCCATCACTCCAGCCTTTTGGCACCGTGCCCGGTTTCTTAATATTGTCGCCATCGTTGTAGCAATCGGCATCGCCATATTCGTAAGCCCAACGCGGCAACATCTTGGCGCGTCCAGTTAATTCTGTGTAAGCATTCAACACGTCTTTGATGTTATCGCCAACAAAGTAATAGGCATCAAAACGCTTTTCATTGTGACTGGTGGTGATGAAATCATTGGCACGAAAATCGTAGCTGCCATTACTCCAAGTATTGCGTAACACGCCATAGCCTTTGTTACTCATATAAAACGGTGCGGGACTTGGCCTGTCGTTCTCTTCCCAGCCGCCTGAGTACGACACTTCTAAAGTTTTTCCTTTAAAAGCATAGCTGCCATTTTGCTGACCACCGCCAAAAAACACTTCATCCGGCGTGGTCGATAAAGTTTGAAAACTACTTTTCTCGGCGATGTCCAGTGACTGCATTTCTTGCCATAACAGCGTCTTGTTATCGGCCTTATACAAGGCTAAACGCAGCGGCTTTTTGTAGATACGCAAAGCCATTTTGGCGGTTTGCAATAATTGGTAATCACCCTTATCGCTGAGTTGATAATCAACCTTAGCGTAGTCTTTCTTAAGTACTATTGGCGCGGCCTTATCGCCAGCACCGATCAACTTGCCTTCGCTGCCAGCCCACACACGAAACATATCTGGACGCAGCAAATTAATTTCCAATAAATGGCCTTTGTCGGTGCTTATCTTGATGCTGCTAGCGTTGGCGGGTGTTTCAATCTGACGCAGATTGCCGACTGCTGCGGCATACGTATTCGCTGGCAGGACAACGCTCGTAGCAAATACAGCCGCGACTGCAACTTGCATCAGGCTTCGTGTAAATAAATGGGTAGTTGCGGACATATTGAGATTTAAGGTAAAGAAGATGAATAGTCTTTAAACTGTAAAACGAAACGAACATTATCAACAGCGACATTTTTTTCCATGCTCATCAAATTGAACTAAAGGTCTAGCCTTTTTAACTTCGATATTTGAGGGCCACACAGACGATGTACATAATGCTGGGTCATACGCGAAACGTTTTCACGTGAACGTGTGCCGATCACAATGATTTTCTCTGCTTGTTTTGCACAAGCGAGTGCCAAATCTACACATTGCTGGCTATCACCGAAAAAGGCGAGCTCTTCGAATTGCGCCTGCGTTGTAGAAATTTTGTCTGCACTCTTCGGTAAGGCGAACACCACACAACGATGAGTCGCAGACTCTTTAGAAAAACTCACATTCAAAATCTTTGAACACAGTTCTTGCCGTAACTGATCCTTAGAAAAACCTGCGCCAAAAGTTTCGAGTAAAACTTTTTCGCTACTCAATAACAGCACATCTTTTTGAAATAGGGGCATAAAAAATATTTGAAACTTTTCGGTCGTAGAAAAATTAAAACCTAAAACTTAGTGCTAGCCGCAGAGACGCAGAGGACGCAAAGACAATTTTGGCTCTTGCCATTCCCTGCGCTCTCTGCGCCTTTGCGGCAGGTTTTATTAGAATTTTCACTCTCGATCAACGATTTATTTTCTGATTTTTCTCATACGATGGTGCAGACTTAACGCGCTTGCGCTTCACTAATTAGCCACTGATGAAAAGCGAGAAAAGCCGCGTTTTCTTTCATGTCCGCGGCATAAATTAAGTAGTAATCAAGGCGCAATGGCGTCTCTACATTAAACGGGCGCACCAGACGTCCGGCGGCAATATCGTATTCGACTAATAAGGACTGTCCGAGTGCGACGCCCTGTCCATCAATCGCGGCCTGCAAGGCCATTAATGCCAGCGTAAACAAGGGTCCTTTGCGCACATCTTTATCATTCACGCCCAGCGTAGAAAACCAGGATTGCCAACTAGGATAATCGGGATCATTCATGGCACTGACTTCGTGCAACAAAGTTTGTTTGCTCAAGTCCGCTGGTGTGGTCATCGCCTTAGCAATCGCAGGGCTGCACACCGGAAATACTTCAGTCACGATGAAAGGTTCAATCCGAAAATCAGCAAATTGCGTACGCCGAAAATCAATAGAAATATCACAATCGCGATAACTACGATCCACCTCCGACACAATCTCAACACGAACCTGCGGATGGCGATTTAAAAAACGATAGAGGCGAGGTACTAGCCATTTAGAACCAAACGAAGGTGGCACGCCAACGCGCAACAAAACATTATTATCATTAAGCAGCGTGTCCGTTGCTTGTTGAAAAATTTTGAAACCTTCGCGTATACGTGGCAAATAACGCTCGCCCGCCTCTGTCAGTTTTAAGACATTATTACTGCGCTGGAACAGGTCTAAACCGAGAAAATCTTCCAGCAACTTAATCTGATGACTGACCGCCGCATTCGTCACATGCAATTCTTCCGCCGCACGCGTGAAGTTCAAGCGTCGCGCCGCGACTTCAAAAACCTTTAATGCGTTTAGTGGTGGAAGACGTTTGGACATAGTACCCTCATTGAAAAACGATACCATATCAGAAGTTCATTTAATAAAACTTAATGAAAGCTTGAAATTTAATTGTTGTGCGAATGCAGCCTAAGATACCCCCAATGGTGCTAACATTTTGATCATAATTATTTCAAATCAGAAAAATCGGCTCTTGTGAAAATCCTAAATTGAGCCCTGATCAAGGCTTACAATCAGCGAAAAATCGAGATAATTATCAAAATAATCAGTAAATTAAAATTTTCTCCTCAAATATTTTTTAATGACATCTCAAATATTCCTCGCTTGCTCAGCCCGCCCTAGCCCGTTAAGCTGCGATCAATCTGTTGAAGTCAGCTTGAATGAAGATGTCATTGATGATCGCTGTAGCCTCTCCGCTGTAGCCTCTCTATACACACCAACAAACAATGGGAAATACGTGTGCGTCAACATTCATTCAAATCGGCTTCTTCCGTGCGTCACCCAAAATTTCACTTAGGTCTTATTTGACATGACTCATATTATTACTATCGATACAGGCACGACCAATACCCGCGTAACGCTGTGGCAGGACGGCGTCGTGCTGGCACATCAAGCATGCGAAGTGGGTGTGCGCGATACCGCGATTACTGGTAAGCGCGAAAAACTACAAAACGGCGTACGCGATACGATTAACAAAACACTGGCCGCCGCCCAAGTGACTGAAGAGCAAATCGATCTGGTCATAGGCTCGGGCATGATCAGCTCCAACGTTGGTCTGTTTGAATTACCCCATGTATTGGCACCAGCTGGCTTACAACAATTAGCGCGCGGCATGGTATCGGTAACGATACCCGAAGTCTTCGCTAAGCCGATCTGGTTTGTGCCCGGTGTGCGCAATGTGGTCGACAATATCGGCTTGCATAACTGCGAAGCCATGGACATGATGCGCGGCGAAGAAGTCGAAGTCATGAGCGTGATTGAACAATTGGCGATCACAGGTCCGGCCATGATGGTGATGCCAGGTTCGCATTCCAAATTTGTCTGCATCGACGATAAAAATCGCATCACAGGTTGTGTCACGACCTTAGCCGGCGAACTGATGTACGTGATCACGCACAATACAATTTTGGCGCAATCTTTGGATTCACAGTTTGCGACATCTATCAACGAAGAAATGTTATTAGCGGGTGCACAATCCGCGCAAACGATAGGCCTTGGTCGTACTTGTTTCAATGTGCGCACCCTCGATCAATTTACGATTTACGAACGAAACGACCGCGCCAACTTCTTACTCGGCGCCATCCTCGGTGCGGATTTGCTGACCTTGAAAAACAGTACCGCAATCAAGATGATGCCAGGTACACCGGTCGTGATCTGCGGCAAACCGATTATGAAAGAAGCCTTGGCGATTTTGATCAAAAACGATGATTACTTTTCCGGAAAAATCACGGTCGTATCAGATGAAACGCAAGCACATCTGGCGGGACAAGGCGCGATCTTGGTCGCTACTGCACGCGGCTTGATCAAGTAAATGAAGTAAATAAGGGAATATACCCATACGACTATCCAATGCGGGACAAGTATGCTTAGTCTCGGCTACTACCCAAATTCATAAACCTAGAACTTCCGAGTACAACATGACTAAAGACATCACCCGCTTCGGCAATATTCCCTCAGGCGCTGGCGGCCAGCGCTTGCCATTTTCTCCCGCAGTACGAGCTGGGGATTTTGTATTTTGCTCAGGTCAAGTCGCGATGAAAGAAAACGGTGAAATCGAAACAGGCGGTATAGAGTCACAAACCCGCCGCACCATGGAAAACGTGAAGAAAGTACTGGCATTGGCAGGCTGTGAACTAAGCGACGTCGTCAAAGTCAGCGTCTGGCTCGACGACACGCGCGACTTCTGGACCTTCAATCGTATTTACACAGAATACTTTGGCGACCATCCACCAGCACGTTCTTGCGTGCAATCGGCGATGATGGTGGATTGCAAAGTGGAGATAGAAGTGACGGCTTATAAGCCAGTGTAAAGAGCCATATTAGTACGATAACATCCCCTCTCCCGCAGGCGCGGGAGAGGGCTAGGGTGAGGGTGATTCAGAAACGCGAAAGCCTTTAGGCACCATAAATCAAGATACAAATTTGCGCCCTTAGCAATTTTATCCGAGTCTGAATGCCCCTCAACCCCAACCCTTCTCCCGCTTGCGGGAGAAGGGAGCTTTAAACAGAAAACCTTAATAAATGATCCCGCGCTAATGTAGTTCGCGGCAATTAAATTAAGGATGAAAAACGTAGGGCCAATCGCGCGTAAAACTTCGCTCACCTGATGCAAATACTTACGCTAGCAGTTTAGTTATGAGGATGCAATGACACTTCCCGCTTACCGTTCACTCTACACCTACGCATGGGACATCGCCGATATCGGCGTCACACAATTTGTTGACGAAGTGCTCGCCATGGGTATTACCGATGTGACCCTGGCGACCGCCTATCATGCCGGCAAATTTATTCGCCCGCATGCAAAAAAACCACCTTATGTGGTTTTCCCTGAAGATGGAGTCACCTACTTCGATCCTGATTTCAGTCGCTATGGCGACATCAAACCACAAGCGCACAGCGAAGATACGATTCGTGCGATATTGCCAGCGCTATTGAACGATGGCAGAGTCAAAGTGCATGGTTGGACTGTGCTCTTACATAACACGCGTCTTGGCGCGGCATTTCCCCAATACACAGTCAAGAATGCCTTTGGTGATGGCTATGTGTATAGCCTCTGCCCCATGCAAACTGCCGTGTTCGATTACGCCGTTAATCTATGTGCAGATCTCACACATCAACATGCAATGAGTAGCATTATCTTAGAATCACCAGGCTGGCAACCCTATGGTCACGGCTATCATCACGAGTTCGCACAAGTCGCCACGAACGCTTGGTTAGACAATATGCTGGGCATGTGTTTTTGCGATGCCTGCAAAACTGCCGCGAAAGAAAAAGGCATCGCCATCGACGCTTTGCAAACACGCATACAAGACAATATCAAAAACTATCTGGCTTTACCTGCCGACGCGAATGCCGATCAAGCAGCCAGCTGGACGCAATCGGATTTACTCAGCGATGCTGATTTACTGGCATTCATCAGCATGCGTCAAGACCGCGTTACCCAGTTAGTTGCAGAGATTCGCGCAGCGATTCCAGCAAGTTGTCAACTCGCTGTGATCCCGACAGTACAAAGACCCACCTCAGCTTGCTGGACTGAGGGCAGTGATCTGAAAGCCCTCTCTGAAGTAGCAGATTACATAGAAATCCCATTCTACGAACCCAACTCAAATCGTGCGATTGCCGATGCCTGGGAAAGCTTGCGCCAAATCGGCCATCCAGAAAAAGTACGCGCCATTTTACGGCCAGGCCTGCCAGACTTAAATCAAGGCGCAGAACTAGGCGCGGCGATGGCTGGAATACAAGCATTAGGTATCAAGGATTTTGCGTTTTATAACTATGGTTTACTACCGCAATATCAGCTTGATCATCTGGCAAAGACATTAAAGGAAACCTTTTAAATGGCCAATACAGTGACACGTAATATTCTCATCACCGGTGCTTGCGGCGGCATAGGTCGCGCACTTTGCCAAGCCTTTGTCAACGCTGGCGATTTCGTCTATGCACAAGATCGTGAAGCGACGCAATTAGCGGAATTAGTTGCGCAGTTGGGTGCAGATAATTGCAGCGCAGTAGTGGCCGATATCACTGATGCCAATCAACTTAAACAAGCCTTAAGTAGCGTCGTTGCGTTACACGGCGAGGTGCATGTTTTAGTCGCCAATGCAGGTGCAGCGCAGGCATTAACTTTACAAAGCACAACAGAAGAAAGCTGGAAGTCAGATATGGATCTCAACTTGAATGGGACTTTCCATACGGTGGAAGCGGTGCGCCCGGCGATGCAGGCTGCTGGCAAAGGTAATATTGTGATTATCGGTAGCGTGAATGGCATGACTTCATTCGGGCATCCGGCATATAGCGTGGCGAAAGCAGGCTTGATCAGTTATACCAAAGCACTGGCGATGGAGTTTGGCAAGTTTGGGATACGGACAAATATGGTTTGCCCTGGCACGGTAAAAACCCAAGCGTGGCAAGCGCGCGTGGATAAGAATCCGCAGGTGTTTGAGGATTTGAAGAAATGGTATCCGCTGCGCGATTTTGCTACGCCTGAAGATATTGCGGATGCTGTGATGTTTCTAGCGTCTGATGCGGCTAGGGTGATTACTGGGGTGGTGTTGCCGGTGGATGGTGGTTTGATGGCGGGGAATCAGGTGTTTGCTCGGGAATTGACGCAGGAGGAGATTTAGGTTTTTTGTTTGTTTTGAGTTGTTTGCTTTTTGGATGTTTTGGATGTTTTTGATTTCTGATGGGTCTGTAGGTCGGGAGTGGCCCGACAGCCAGTTACCTTTTTTGCTTCGCCAAAAAAGGTAACCCAAAAAAGGCGACCACGCTGCCACTGGCCTTCGGCTACCCAATTGTGCAGGACAAAAAATGGGAAAGTGTTGAAACTCGCCTTCGGCTCAAACAACAACACTTTCTTTATCCATTTTCTGTCCTGCACAATTGGCAGTGTCAGAAGTGGATGAAGGTCAAAATCAAAAACAAGATCAAAAGCAACGGCAACACCAAAACAATCAGTACCGACGGTCGTTCATTTTTCTTATAGCAGTAGTAGGTCGTTGCTTTTGACCTTGACTTTGATTTTGTTTTTGTTTTTGTTTTTGACTCTGCCTTTTACCTGCCCCCGTTCGAGACGATGTAATTTGTGCGTCACAGAAAATGGATAAGAAAGTGTTGCTGTTTGAGCGAAGCGAGTTTCAACACTTTCCCATTTTTTGTGATGCACAAATTATGCTGAAGCGTAGCGTAAGCACCCCGCAGGGGCGAGTCTACGGTCGCCTTTTTTGGGTTACCTTTTTTGGCGAAGCAAAAAAGGTAATTGGCTGTCGGGCCACACCCGACCTGCGAACGATAAAAATGTTTGAAGGTAAATTTGAAACAGAAAATTCAGCGTCTGGTTCACAAACAGTAAAGCAAACGATAAAAGTAGCTGGAGCCTTGAGCGGTGGGTTACGCTAGCGCTAACCCACCCTACAAAAATAACAAATTATAGAGACAATCAGGATGTATGAACAAAAATGAACACAAGAGACCGTTTCAATCCAACGAGACACCATTAACAAAAAACGGACAAACCATGACCCACAACGCACCAGCATCACAATCAAAAAAACAAGTCGTAGTCGCCATGTTCTTCATCGCCCTACTCTTCTTCATTCTAGGCTTCGTCACCTGGCTCAATGGTTCTCTGATTCCTTTCCTCAAAATCGTTTGTAACCTAAATGATTTCCAAGCACTGTGGGTCACCTTCGCTTTCTACATCGCCTACACCGTCATGGCCTTACCATCCGCCGCGGTGCTCAGTCGAATCGGCTACAAGAACGGCATGACCGCCAGCCTCGGTGTGATGGCAGTGGGTGCTTTGATGTTTATCCCTGCGGCAAAAACCAGTTATTACGGCTTGTTTTTACTCGCATTATTCACACTTGCAACGGGCATGACCTTGATGCAAACGGCAATTAATCCTTACATCGTTTGTATAGGTTCACGCGACAGTGCGGCGATGCGTATTAGTATTATGGGTTTATTCAACAAGGGGGCGGGCATCGTGGTGCCTATGGTGTTCACAGCTTTAATCTTGTCTGGTATCGATCAATCCTCAACTTCTACCGCCGCACTGGCAGCGATGGATCAAGCAGCGCGTGAAGCTTTGCGAGCCGATCTGGCATCACGTTTGGTGACACCGTATATCGTGATGGCAATCGGTTTGGTGATTTTTATGGCTATCATCCATTTCTCTTCTTTACCTGATTTAGATTTACAAAATGAAGATCAAAGCAGCACCACGCGCTTTGGGGTTCTGCAATTTCCACAATTGGTTTTCGGTGCGCTCACGCTGTTTGCTTATGTCGGTGTCGAAGTCATCGCAGGTGACACAATTGGTCTATATGGACAACATCTGGGCGTACAACATTTTTTGAAACTCACTTCTTATACGATGGGTTTTATGGTCTTGGGTTATTTGTTGGGCGCGGTCGCGATTCCTAAATTTTTGTCGCAAAAAAATGCGCTATTTTTGTCGGCGGCATGCGGTTTGTTTTTTGCCCTTGGGGTCATCAATAGCTCTTCCACCGACAGTAGCATCGCACAAGCCTTGGTAGGCTGGGCTGGTGTTCCTGTGGTGCCAAACTCAGTCATGTTTTTGGCCATGTTAGGTTTCGCCAACGCACTGGTCTGGCCTGCGGTTTGGCCGCTCGCACTCGAAGGCTTGGGCAAATACACTGCAGCTGGTTCCGCCTTGCTGATCATGGGCATTGCAGGCGGTGCGATCTTGCCTATGGCTTACGGGCACTTCTCTGATTCCAGCGGCGCACAAAGCGCCTACTGGGTCATGTTGCCTTGTTATGCGATGATCTTGTTCTATGCGCTTAAAGGTCACAAAATCAGTAGCTGGAAATAATCTCTCATTTTTTACTCAATTTAAGCATCATGTTAAATCTCAGCACATTAGTTCAGCAAACCCTGTTACCCGGCACCAAAGGCCTGGCATTAAGCCAGCCTTTGCAGCAACAGGACATTGTCCGACAACATTGGAATATGCTAAATGCCGACACCAGTTTTCCGGTCGCCGTGTTGAAACAATCCGCCTTGCAACACAACCTGCAATGGATGAAAAAATTCTGCGACACCATGCACGTGGTACTTGCACCTCACGGCAAGACCACGATGTCACCGCAGCTTTTTGACATGCAATTAGAAAACGGTGCATGGGGAATTACGCTCGCTACAGTCAACCAAACTTTGATCGCCCATCGCTTTGGCGTAAAACGCGTATTACTGGCAAATCAACTCATCAGTCGCAGTGATACACAAGCGGTGCTGGCCTTAATGAAAGCGGATCCACAATTTGAATTTTTCGCATTGACTGATTCGCTGGAAGGTGTGCAGCGCATGGCGGAACAAGTGCAAGCAGCAGGTTTAGATCGCCCTCTTCCATTGTTAGTTGAGCTGGGCTTTGCAGGTGGTCGTACTGGCTGCCGTAGTCAAGTCGAGGCCTTAACGGTCGCACGCGCAATTCATCAAAGTCCCTACTTGCAACTAGCAGGCATAGAAGGCTATGAAGGTCTACTCGTCGGCAAGCATAGAGATCAAGATCTGGTCGCCGTTAAAGCTTTCATCAATGACTTAATCACACTCACAAAGCAAGCCGATGTCGAAGGTCTATTTGGCAGCGAAAATATTTTATTGTCGGCTGGCGGCTCAGCCTATTTTGATCTGGTAGGACGTGGTTTTGAGCAGACTTTGCATCTCTCGCGCCCCGTCACTGCCATTCTGCGTAGCGGCTGCTATGTGACCCATGACCATGGCTTTTACCATCACTTATTGCACGAGATGCAGGCGCGGGAAAGCGTCGTTGAAATCGACAATCTGCGTCCGGCCTTAGAAGTCTGGAGCATGGTGCAGTCGCGTCCGGAAGCAGATTTGGCGATCCTGACCATGGGTAAACGCGATGCTTCGTACGACATCGACCTACCTTTCCCAGTACAAACCCACAGACCGGGCAGCGCATCTACACCGCACAATTTACCCGCAGGCTGCAAGATAGAAAAAATGAACGACCAGCACGCTTATTTGCGCTTACCGAGAGCAAGTGCGATTTGCGAAACTCTGCAAGTTGGTGATTTGATTGCTTGTGGCATTTCGCATCCATGTACTACCTTTGATAAATGGCCTGTGATTTTGGTAGTTGATGATGACTACCAAGTGCAATCCGCTATCAATACATTTTTCTAAAATGTAGGACGGGTGAAACCCCATAGGCGTTAAGCAAATTCTAAAACCACTAACCACAGAGGCTCAGAGACACAGAGAAAGCACAGAGGAAATGTCTAGCTGAAGAAAATTGGATAATATTAGCCTTCTCCTGCCTTTCTCTGCGCCTGTGGTGCGCAGCATCCTGCTTACCTGTGTTGAGAGGTTTTGGTTTCGACTTTCTGATTTTGGTTAGCGCCTACGGGAAGAAACCCGCGCCGCCACACTTTATCAACCACTGCGCGGGTTGCACCCGCCCTACAAAACCATGCAAACGCAAACCTACGACATCATCATCCGCAACGCTGACGTCATCGACGGTAGCGGCACTGCGCCGTATCGCGCCGACATCGCAATCGCCGACCAAAAAATCGTCGCGATCGCACCAGCGCTGAGTTTGCATGGCTATGAAATACTCGACGCCACCGGTCTGGCGGTCGCACCCGGCTTCATCGACGTCCACACCCACGACGACAGAGAAGTTTTAGATGCACCAGCGATGCTGCCAAAACTGACGCAAGGTGTGACCACCGTCATCACTGGCAATTGCGGCATCAGCTTATCGCCATGGCAGGCAGACAAAGCACCGCCCGCACCACTGAGCTTGATTGGCACGCAAAAAGACTACCGCTATGCCAGCGTCCAAGATTACGCCAAAGCGGTCAAACAAGCGCAGCCCGCGGTGAATGTTGGCATGCTGATCGGGCATTCGACTTTGCGTGTGAATGCCGTCGCCGATTTGAATCGCGGCGCGAATGCGAACGAGATCAAAATCATGCAAGACTTGCTAGCCGAAGGCATGCATGCAGGCGCATTAGGCTTTAGCTCAGGCTTGTTCTATCAAACCAGCAAAGCCGCAGACAATGCTGAAGTCATCGCATTAGCAAAAATCAGTGCCGCCGCAGGGGGCGTGTACACCTCGCATATACGCGACGAATACAACGGCGTACTTGATGCCTTAGCCGAAGCTTGCGATGCGGGCAAAGAAGCGCAATTACCGGTCATCTTGTCGCATCATAAATGCGCAGGTCCGGCGAACTGGGGACGGACGACAGAAACCTTGGCCTACGTCGCCGAACGCCGCAAAACCCAAGCCATCGGCCTCGATGCCTATCCCTACACCGCGGGCTCCACCGTACTCGATCCCGATTATGTCGATGGTGTGATTCGCATCATGATCAGTTTTTCACAGCCACATCCAGAAATGCAAGGACGCGATCTGGCTGACATCGCAGCCGAATGGCAAGTCGATCAGAAAGAAGCAGCACGCCGCTTACATCCTGCCGGAGCCGTGTATTTCCAAATGCGTGAAGATGATGTGGAACGTGTTTTAAGCTATCCACATACGATGATAGGTTCGGATGGATTGCCGCATGATAGCCATCCACATCCCCGCTTATGGGGCGCTTTTCCACGAGTATTGGGGCATTACAGTCGTGAGAGAAAATTATTCACCTTAGCCGAAGCGGTACGCCGCATGACGACACTCTCTGCCGATCATTTTGGTTTAAAACAACGCGGACGGATCGCACTCCATTGCTGGGCCGATCTGGTGGTATTTGATCCAGCTACAATTTCCGACCAAGCCACTTTTGCTTCGCCTAAACAGGCGGCTACTGGCATACATTGGGTCTTGGTCAACGGCGCGATTGCGCTGGCGAATGGTAAGCCGAATGCGAACAGAGCTGGTCGCACTGGTCGCTTCTTGGATAGACAAAGCGAACGCTATCCGGCGTAAATTGAATTAGAAGCTACAGCAAGCTAACTTCATACAAGCTTTGCTTCGCGTTTTTACGACTTAGAATTTTTCGGTGTGCGTTTCAATAGATAGTAGTAAGCGAAACCCAATGTCACGCTAAGGCCCCCGATGGCAAATCCACGCCAAAGCCGTTGCATAAAATCGAAATTACTTGGATTTAGCTGTGCCAAAATCAAAAAAACACCTATAGGGAGTATCACCGACAAGACCCAATGGCCTCGTTTAAGTAGCCAAGGTAGCAAACACATTGGGAATAGAAAGCCCATCAAGGAGTGCACGCCCATAAAAATAGTTTCGTTCATTTTAATTTTAACTATCACCAATCAGAATTCACTGACAATGACGCAATTCTCTGTAGTTGAACAGTCATCTACCTGACCTTATCAGGCTACCAGAACTTCGTCTTCGCCTTTCGCAACATGACAATTTGCAAGCGAGTTTACAGCCGCACGAATCTCAGTCGCACGTCCCTCCTTCAACATCACAACACGCTCTGCCGCATTGATCGTCTCCGGTCTGTGCGCCACCATAATGCGCGTCAAAGACAATTGCGCCAGCGCTTGATTTACCTTGTGTTCATTCTCAATATCGAGATGACTGGTCGCTTCGTCTAGTGCAAGGATTCTCGGTTGCTTGTACAAAGCTCTCGCTAATAAGACCCGCTGCTTTTGTCCACCCGATAAACTACTTCCCATATCGCCGACCAAGGTTTGATAACCCATAGGCATAGTCACAATGTCCTGATGAATCGCAGCAGCTTGTGCACATTGCTCGACCTGCGTCTGATTACTATGACTATCAAAAAAAGCGATGTTGTCGCTGATCGATCCAGCCAACAAAACGTCTTCTTGCATCACCGTTCCTACCAACTGGCGGTAGGTATTTAAACCCAATTGCGTGATCGGGATGTTATCGATCAACACTTCACCCTCGGTCGGCTTTAACAAGCCTAAGATGATTTTGCACAGAGTTGTTTTACCGCAGCCTGACGGACCAACTAAAGCAATGCTTTGACCCGCAGGGATGCTTAAGTCCACGCCATTTAAGACCCAAGGTTCACCATCTGCATAACGAAACTTCACATTCTTCAGCGTGATACTTGCTTGTATTCTCGATACGTCAGTTTCTAATGGAGAATCTCTTTCCGCCTCTTCCAACACAATATCGGCCAGACGTTCACTATGCATACTCAACATTTTGTAACTAACAAATAAACCGATTAAGTTAGAAATACGCCCTGTGAAAGTACTGGCGTAACTAGAAAACGCCATCAACATACCGACCGTGAGCGCGTTCTGCATCACCAGACCGGCACCGATATAGAACAGTAACAAACCTTGTACACCAAAAATAAAGGTATTACTTACGCTAAATAGTATCGACAACTTTTGCGTTTTAATATCGCGATTCTGCACGTCGATTTTCAGATTTTGCCAACGCGCTAAACGCTCGGTTTCTCGACCAAACAATTTCAAAGGCGTGATCGCTCGCATGGTTTCTAAAAAATGACTACTTTCTTTCGCTGATAAAACCAAACGCTCTTGCGATGCTTCGCGAAACGGTTGATAAAACGCCCAACGCAACAGCGCATAAATAAACACAGCAGCTACCACCAGCAAAGTCAACTTCACGCTATACATGACCATCATGACCAGCGCCATGAGCACCATGAGGCCATCCAGTGCCGTCTCCAAAAACATACTGGTTAGAGTACCTTGAATCGCACCTATGCTACCAAAGCGTGAAACCACATCACCCAAATGTCGCTTCTCAAAATAGCTGACAGGCAAACGCACCAGATGTGCCAATACGCGTGCCGACCATTGCATACTCACATCCATACTCCAGCGCATGAGAAACCAACTACGCGCCAGACCAATCGCCGTTTGTGTCACCATCAACAATGCGAAACCAAACACCAACACCACCAACAATTCTCTATCACCACTGACGATCACATCATCAATCACGAACTGATTAAACAAAGGTGACATGATGGCGAAAATTTCTAAAGCAAATGCCAAAGCAATCACTTGCACAATCGCACGACGCAGGCCAACGATAGGCCCCGTTAGATCACGCAGATTGACTTGCTTACGTTCGTCCTTGGCTTTGAATTCAGGGTTAGGACTCAGCTCTAAGGCCACGCCAGTGAAATGCTGAGAGGCCTCCTCCAAAGAGACTCTACGTTCACCTACCGCCGGGTCGAGCAAGACCAAAGTGATACGACCACGCAAATCTTTTTTGACCTTTTTTAGCACCACAAAGTGATTCAAATTCCAATGCAAAATGCATGGCAAGGCTAACTCTGCCATTTCGTCTAACTCCAGTCGCAAAGGACGAGAGTTGAGATGCATAGCAGACGCATGCCGCATCAATTGTGCTAGCGTCGCACCTTTTAAGCTGATGGAGAATTGACGGCGTAAGTCGGCTAGATCGGTGTGGTGGCCGAAGTGGCTGGCGATCGTGGCTAGACAGGCTAGACCGCATTCGCTGGATTCGGTTTGGAGGATGGGGGTCATTTTTGAGTCACTTCATTGAATGACTTCATTGATCGCTTGCACAATTGCACTTGCCGTCGCTTTGCTCAAAAAACCATCCTTGGTATCTTCCAATGAGTGCCCTGCCTTTGGAATAATGCGCAGTGCGCAATTGTGAGTATCTTCTGACGAACCACATGCAGTTTGTCGATTGTATGCAACCAAAAAGTCATATTCTCCAAAAAAGAAAATGCGTTTGCCCGGATAGTCCTTGATTGATGTGGATAGGTCGATTTTATCGGATAGCGCGTCGGCCCACCATCCTGCAGATCCAAAAATCGCAATTCTCTTTCCCATAACATTGCCGTCTGCAGGAGTTGAGCGCCTCGCCTTGAAAACACGGTCAACATACAAAGAAAAATCTCCTTTCGCTGTAGCACTATACTGTTCTAACCTTTCCATGCTTAGGCCTCCGTTACCAATCAATTGTTGGAGAGCTGCTTCATGCGCGGGTAAAGTCGAGGGGAAAATTTCTTTTAAACGTTCCCTTTTAAATTCAGGCATCTTAAATTTTTCCATGTCATCGACGATTCTCGCCAGATAGATGGATAAGGTCGATTGTAAGCGTGTATTCTCAAAAGGTGATTCTGTAGGCACACCTAAGCCAACCAAGGCATCTGGACGTATTTTTTTTAATCGTATTAATCGGCTGATATGCATTCCCCCTTCGGATCGGGCTAATGCGATGATTTTAGTGTTCTTAAATTCCTTTTGGCTTTTCAATGCTTCATAAATATCCACGATATCTGATTCGATATTAATCCAATCGAGATGGGTTCTGATACGCGGATCGATGCATTTTTTAATGAAAGCATCGATACGATTCTTTATATCACGCTCATCAAGGCAGGTACGCAACGGGTGCATGCCGCGTGTGTTGAACGAAGCGTAGGCAAAACCATCATCAAGAATGGCCTGTCCCATTACAGACATTTGGCTAATTAATTTTGGATTTTTCCCCAAGGCATCCTCAATTGCAGGTTCCCCTACACTTTCTGAACCGGGGATCAATACAACCAAACCCTTGACTATAGGCGTGTTCTTGGGAAAGGCGACCGAGACCTCAGTTACCCATCCTCCATAACGCGATTTTACAAAAAGTGTTTTTTGCTTTGCAAGAACCAATGGGCTGACAAAGATTAAGAACAAGATCGTGAGAATTTTCATTTGCTAAAGCGGCCTAATTGCATTTTCATACGATTTCTTAGTAGCGACTAAGCATATAGTGACACTTAGTCGCTCCACATCGATTGACTAGTAATTAATTACTTCTTCTTGCCTGAAGTACCTGGAATACAAGTCGCTTCAGTTTTACTATTTGTCGAGCTACCTGAACCTTGTCCAGATGCGCTACCTTGTGTTGCAATCGTACCAAAAGATAACATTCCACCGCCCGATCCAGTTGTCGTAGTAGTAAAGGACGAGATAACTGGAACAGTACCGGACGGGCACTCAACCGTGCCAGATCCCGTCGGTGTCGATACTGTTGCTGAGCCACCACCTGAAGAGTCCGCACGCCTAGGTTTTGTTTTTGGTGGGCCATCTGGACTATCGAAGCCGACATCACCATCCTCTTCAAAATCCCCACCGTCTCCCCCTTCTACCGTTGAACCGCCCGCCACAAACACCAACTCTTCATTTGTAATTAAACGCATTTTGTGTTACTCCTATACATGGTTATGTTGAGCCCATCGATCCTATACCGATGGGTTTTACTACCTCCGTACAAGGTGTAGTGACCTGTGTACGGTTTTTTGCGGTGAGTGGGCTTTGCTCATTCACATACAAATTTTAAAATTCTTACATTACTTGCATTATTTGACTCATTCGCCTGTCTCTTTCGCCCCTAGAATATGGCTTGGCTTTCAAATTTTTAAATCCGACAGAAAAATCTGCATTTAACTCATCGACAAAAATTATCAATTTCTTCTTTTTCACCCCAAAAAAATTGGGTTTTATCCAAATTTAATTTCTTAAATAGTTCATCCTTTTCTTGCGCATTGTTGGGATACCAAGCAAGCATAATTCCTCTAACTCCAAGTTCCTCAAGTTTTCTTTGATCCATACCCCAAAATTCGATATCTGGACAGTTTTTTACATCTTCAGCGGTGTTTCTCAGCGTTAAAAAGTAACTTTTTTTTCGACTTAAGAAATCATTGAAAGAATTTATGTAACCGACATTTATTTTTGAGAGAGAATAAAATTCGTTTAAAGCTTCCACAATTTTCTTATACTCAAGGTAAGGCTGCGCCTCCGCAATCGAACTCGCCATATCATGTAACTCATTTGTTTGAATCTCCTGTCTAATGCCATCTTTATTTATCCAATATCGAAATCCGTGAATTGCAACCAAGGACTGAGGCATAATTTTTTTTCTAGGGGCTGACGGAAATAAAAAAAGTGCGCAGGCCGAAAAACACTTTCCATTCACAACCAACATCAGATCTTTGGTTCTCAATATTTTGGCGATTCTCAATGCACTTTTAACGTCACCACCTGCGGTATCTACCGACACTTCTCTAACACCCGTGTTTTCAATAAGTATTTTTATTAGAATTTCTACACTTGATGGATAAATGTCTCCAATCAATCTGATCTGCTTTTGGGATTTAGTTACAAAAATCAATGTTTGATCTTGAAAAGGCAAAATATCTTTTTTTACCAATGAAACATCTTGGTTAATCCTTGTATATGCAATGCATAAAGAAAAAACCATCAAGAAAAAAAGAGCGCCTAAGAACCACTTCAAGTAAGATGGATTAATATGATTTTTCATTTAATATAGATCTTTCTCTTGGTAACATTAGCTCTGTAGATGGACGGCAATAAAGCTTTCACCTTTAATCCATAGTTAAGGAAATTGAGGCTCAAACTTAGAAAGTGAAAATAAGTCGTTACCTTATTGCCGACTTGCCACAAAGTCTTATTTCTATTGGTTACAATCAATAGTCACACTAGGCCGCTGCGAGCTTCGCGTGGTAGCAGCTCCTCCATTGGCAGAATTTGCTGTACCAACTGTGCCGCCAGCATTAACAGAAAAAGCACTGGTATCTCCCGCAAATGAGACGAATGCTTTGCATCCAACAGCGTTTGCTTCTCCCGCGACAGTTTTTGAATAGTTAATTTTTTCGCGAAGATCTTCGATTGGACTATTCACTCCACCGCCACTTGAATCGGAGGAGGCGCTAATCCAATTAGTAAAACTATTCCAGATTTCAACAGCGCTTTCCTTTACCGCATTAATTGTGGTTTGAGCACCAGTTAATTTTGTCGCACCACCACTGACATTGCCCAACTCTTCATTTGTAATTAAACGCATTTTGTGTTACTCCTATACATGGTTAAGTTGAACCCATCGATCCTATACCGATGGGTTTTACTGCCTCCGTACAAGGTGTAGTGACCTGTGTACGGTTTTTTGCGGTGAGTGGGCTTATGCTCACTCACTTGCAAATTTTGATTAGCGCCAATTTCTTTCATTACTTAACTTGTTTCAGAGCGCTGCCGTTTTTGTTACCGCCAGCACGGGTTCGATTATCCACTCCCAAATCTTGCGTTTGTCCTGCACCACGTCTGCCTCTAAAGTCATGCCTGGTTTAATTACTTGCGCTTGTCCATAGGCGTTGATGGTTTGTTGTTTAAGTTGTACTTTGATGCGGTACAAGGCTTCGTTACTGTTAAAGCCAAGGATATTTTGCTGAGCATTACTTAAGATGGTGCTGGCAAGATGCTGCGGTAATTCGTTCGGCGCAAACGGTGTTTTGCTCACATCGATCACCGTCCCTGCCTGCAGTCCAAATTTTTGGTAGGGGTAAGCGTTGTAGCGTATGAGGACTTGCTGTCCGGCACTCACGAAGCCAGCCGTTTTGCTCGGTGCATACAGATGCACTTCTAAGGCTTGCTGCTCTTTTGAGTCGTTACTGTCCACAGTAGGAATGAGTGTGGCCAGCACCTGTCCGCCATTGAT
Organism: Undibacterium sp. GW821-FHT11H02; assembly: GCF_058808015.1. NCBI lineage: Bacteria > Pseudomonadati > Pseudomonadota > Betaproteobacteria > Burkholderiales > Oxalobacteraceae > Undibacterium > Undibacterium sp. GW821-FHT11H02. The sequence goes on from NZ_JBXARG010000003.1 coordinate 134,745, forward strand.
GTTTTGTCCGGTTTAATTGGTGATGGCGGTGACCATACCTGCTTGAGGTGCCACGATTTGACTGGAATGACGGTTATTATTTTCGGCGATTTCTTGTTGCAAACCGGCTTTGGCTCGGTTCAGTTGCGCTAGCTCAGTCGCGAGACTATTTGCTAGCGTGTTCATTTCTGCTTGCACACTGAACTGATTCGCTTGTAGTTGGGTCTTATTGCGCTGGAGACTACTTAGCCGTGTAGAGAGATCGATATTTTCTTCTATTTTTTGCTGTGTCTGGGCGGCTGACACATAGCCGCTGTTCTGTAGTGTTTGGAATTTATCGATGCTTTGTTGCGACAACTGTAAACGACGTTTGGCAAGCAGGATCTCTTGATCAATTTGTTCTGATTCGACCTGGAGATTGGCGAGCCTTTGCTGCAAAGCCAGTTTCCTCTCTTGTGCTGCGCTTTCACGCAAGCGCTGTTCCGTCGACAAAGTAACTTGCCTAGAACGAAGCTGGCTGGCGATCAGAGCGGTGATTTCACCTTGGCTGTTTTGTCTTTGCGTGGACAAAGTAAATAAAACTTGTCCTGCCTGTACAACATCGCCTTCTTTGATATGACTTTGGGCTAATACACCTGCATTAGGCGCGGCGATACTGATATTGCCTGCGCTTGGTACAGTGATGCCCGTAACCCGAGCCTTCTTCGTCATACTGCCCAGACTCAAGAAGGCAATCAGAGCAAAAGCTAGGATAAGTGCAATGCTGGCAATCAGCCAAGAGGAAACAGGTTGCGCCAAACGAATAGCGCCCATCCAATTACTGCCCAAGGCGGCGGTGACTTGGGAACGAAAAAGTGGACTTTCAAGCGCCTTCGTTTTCGGCTCAGGTGTGGACGGCTGTGCAGTCATTATTGAATTCATTTCTAATTCAAAGAAAGTTAGCGATGCTTCACTTTCTGAATTAAATCATAAATTTAATAAAAAGACTATTTTTTTTAAAATTATTAATTCACACAATAAATATATGAAAATCGAATATTGAATACAGAACAAAAAATTCGTTGATGGATACTTGCAATTTACATTCAAAATTTGTGTCCCAGAGGTCAATCCGATCATCCTAAGTCGACATCCGGTTACAGTTTAATCAAGCAGAACAAGTCAACCAAGCCTCAACCTTAGGCCGTATTGCCCGCTCTACCGCAACACCTTTGGTGAACGTCCCTAAGTCCCCCTGACGCGCAAGTATGCCAACATAGGACTTGTTTCTATCCCAGTAGGGATAAGCGCCATACGCACCGGGGCTGGAAATACGCGTCGCTGGTGTGCAGTTAAAACTACTGCTTTGACATTCATGCCAGGAGCCAAAACCGTAATGCCAAACCTCACCCAAAGCTGCCGCTGGCGAGTACACCAGTTTGGCATTGGCGGTGCGATCGGTCAGCAGTTGTGCCATCGATGCGGCGTTTAACAATCGTCCTTTTTTCAAGGCTGATAAGAAATCTAAATACTCTTCACCGCTCCAATGCATGCCACCGGCTAGACGCGGATTGTTCAATGACGGTAAATCGTAACTGGCATTTTTGAACAAGCCGGTCTGCTGTTTAAATTCGCTAAAAACGTCTTGCCAAGAGGCGACGCCGCGCGCTTTGATAGCCATTAAGCCTGCGACTTGTAGATGTGTGCTGGCGTAATAAAATTCGGTGCCAGGCACGATTTGATTATTCGCATTTGTACTCGCAATCGTGTTCACACAGGATTCGAAATTCATGAATCCCGTATTGATGCACATGGGTTCTTCGGTCAAGCCAGAAGTAAAGCTGAGCAGATTCGCCAGATTCATCGCCGCTAAGGTTGATTCGGTTGCTATCGGCCAAATGCTGATGCGATCTTGCGGTTTGTCTTCTAATTTCAAGTAGCCTTGCTCCACCAGACGTAAAATAATGACCGCACTAACTAATTTCGAAGTCGATGCCGATTCATACAAAGTTTGCATCCGTGAACTGCCACGTTGATACATATAACGCCGTCCATCATCGCGTTCCACCGCAAAAGAGAAATCGGTATCGGTACTGAGCTGAGCGAGTTGATTATTCATCTCAGTTTCTAACTGCGTGACAGAACAGTTTGTCACCGGCGAGTTGACCGCCCTTGCTGCACTCGCAGTACTATCGCTACCGCCACCGCAAGCACTGCACACGCTAACACTCAAGATCGTAGCAAATACTCGAGCGAGTTTGTCCGGCCACGAGTGAGCAAATGCCTTAGCAAGTTTGAGATGCGTTTGAGTTTGCATGATGAGTCCCGCGTCAATACAGTGGTTGATATAACTAAAAGTTAAATCATGAAATACTGTGCGGCATGATTTTTTACAAATCATTACAGCGCGGAACACTTATTTACCAACACTTACTTCTATTCAGGCTTATTAACGCCCCCATATCACTTAGCAATACCTAGCAAGCTGTTGTGCCATGTCTAGTCGAAGGCTGGTTTTCATGCCATACCACTACAATTTACGGTATTCTAGGCTCGTCGCGTTTTGCAATTAAATGGCACTTGTATAAAACAATTTCTTTTCATCTTCAACTGGATATGATTATGTCTTTCAAAAAATATTTACAACTAAGCAGTCTGACCGCAGCTCTGTTCAGCAGTACGGTAATGTTCGCACCAGTCAGCATGGCAGCAAATGTGGTACAGGTACAAGAAGTCATCAAGAGCAAAAAGCAACTTGAACAATTAGCCGACGCGTTTTATAGCGCCCGCGTTAAATTTGATCCTTTGCAGTTCGCCACGATCAATGGTGATGGTCGTTTCAACGATCAACTCGGCATCAATATCGCGCCACAAAATCGCGCTAGACAATTTGCGCTGATGCATAAAATGCAGAAACAGTTGAAGCAAATTAAACGCAATCATTTAGCCGAAAAAGATCAGCTCAATTATGATCTGCTCGCTTTCGAACTCGACAGCGCACTGCATTTTGAGCACTTCCCTGAACATCTGTTGCCTATCAATCAGATGGATAACGTACCCAGCACTTTGGCGAACTTTGCCAGTGGTGATGGTGCCCAACCATTGACGACCGTGGCGCAATATTATGCCTATCTAAAACGTCTAGAACTCTTACCGGTCTGGATAGCACAAGCGAAAACCAATATGCAAGAAGGTATACGTCGTGGCATCGTACATCCGAAATCGATCATTCAAACTATGTTGCCGCAATTTAGGCAACTGGTTGCGAAGACCGCAGAACAAAGTATTTACTACACGCCGATCAAGCATTTCCCGGCCCAATTTTCTGCTGACGATAAACAAAAACTGACTGCTGCCTATCAGCAAACCATACAAACAAAGCTCAATCCAGCATTAAGCCAACTACTGCACTTCTTAGAAACTGACTACCTGAAAGCGGGACGTGATAGCACTGGGTATAGTGCTTTACCTAATGGTGCTGCTTGGTATGCGATGCGCATCAAAGACCACACCACCACCGATTTAAAACCAGAACAAATTCATGCTTTGGGCTTGCAAGAAGTAGCGCGTATTCAACAGCAATGGGCAGAACTTGGACCACGCCTAGGCTATACCGGACCCGCGATTGAATTACCACAGTGGGTAGAGGCACAAGATAAGTTCAAATCCTTCAAGACCGATGCCGAAGTGCTAGAAGCTTATCGCCAAATCGACACAAAAGTACGTGCAAAATTGCCTGAATTATTCAACTTGCTACCGAAAGGAAAATTAGAGTTACAGTTGGAACCCGAATTAAGTCGTGCCACCGCCTCCGATCACTACACACCACCGGCGGCAGATGGCTCAGTGCCTGGTATCTTTTGGCCAGTAGTAAATGACCCTAAAAAATACAGCCGGGTTGGCATGGCGACTTTATTCTTGCACGAAGGTCAGCCAGGACATCACTTGCATGCAGCGCTTTTAAAAGAAATCGACCTGCCTTTATACAGAAAATTTAATACTGAAAATCTGAACAGCGCAGCATTCACTGAAGGCTGGGCTTTGTACTCCGAGACTTTGGGCAAAGAACTAGGTCTGTATGACAATCCAGAATATTATTTTGGACACTTGAATGATGAACTATTGCGCGCGGTGCGTTTGGTTGTCGATACTGGTATGCATGCCAAAGGCTGGACGCGCGAACAAGCAATTAGCTACATGCAGAAGAATTTAGGCTATAGTGAAGCCAGAGCGAAGAATCAAATAGAACGTTATATGGTTTTGCCTGGACAAGCACTGGCCTACAAAATCGGCGCACGTAAAATCTTAGAATTACGTGCAAGAGCAGAGAAAGCCTTAGGTCAGAAATTTAGTCTGGCAAAATTTCATGAAATCGTAATCGGCGATGGCACTTTACCTATGCCTATCCTGGAAGCACAAGTTGATCGTTGGATCGCCACCGCGAAGTAAACGATTTAGCGCTAGTTATCTGAGTAAGTCGATACTGGAAAGTATAAGGCTGTAATGAATAAATCAGTGCACCTATCTGGCAGCGGAGAAAGAAATGAAGGTATACACTTTCCCTTCTTTCTCAAACCGAAAACGGCAGAAACATGAGAATGCGACACATTAATTGTCTGTTGCTTAGTGCTTTGGTGCTGCTAGGTGCTGTGCCAGTGCAATCAAGCTACGCAGCGGAGATTATTGTCGCATTCGCGGGAGATCGGCCGCCATTTAGTTTTCGGCAAAATGGTCAAGATGTCGGCATAGAAATCGATTTAGTCAAACTCATTATGAGCAATGCGGGACATACGGTGAAAGTCGTCACCATACCAAAAATCCGCCTGATAAAATCCGTTAGAGAAAAAGAAGTCGATGCAGGAGCAACGGTACAAGAAATCAGTGACGACAAGTTGTTTTTTTCTGATCGCTATCTCGATTTTCAAAACACCGTCATCAGCAAGGCAAAGCACGATATCAAGCTCAAGTCTATGAGCGAACTGAAGAATTACAGCTTCATTATCTGGCAAGATGGCTGGCGCAATTTGGGACCCGATTTTGAAGCCGAATATCGCCCAGACGCAAACGGGATTTTTCCCAAAAACTACAATCAGGCATTTAATCAATTAAGTCAAAACAAAATGTTTTGGGCCGATAGAGTGCAACTGATCATCATTGACAAGACCATTTTCGAACATCATAAAAGCATATTGAGTAAAGAATTCGACACCTCAGTCCCACTCACCTATCACGATTTGATTAAGTCAAAAACCAGCTACGCCGTTGTTTTCAACCAAGCGGCATTGCGCGATCAATTCAACGAAGGCTTAAAAAAAATACGCGCAAATGGCAGCTATCAAAAGATTATTGATAGTTACAAATAAATTTCGCTACAGCAAGATTCCTACCCGCTAGCCCATTTAGGCGATGCAGACTATTCCCCGATTTTGTCATCCTATCGCACGGCGCTTGGCATAGACTATTTAAGCCTATTAAAGTCCGAAATCTGGCTTGCGTTTGAGATAGAACAGCAAGCCCGACACAATAAGTCCAACACAAAATATCGTATCGTCAGGAGGAATTTATGGCCCGTCATCTATGTCGCATCAACTTACGTAATATCACGCTAGGATTGCTGCTCGCCCTCACTACTGCTAGCAGTTTTGCACAAGAAAACATCAAGCATCTCTATCGGGTCAGCATCGATAAGAATACTAACAAAGCACTTGTCGAAGCTCAGCTCTATCTTGAAGGAAATCAACTCAGTCTATTCAACGTCAATCCCATGCCCGGCTATCCGAATGGACAGGCGGACTTCATCGAAAAAATTCAGGTAAGGGACAGCAAAGGCCAAATCTTGCCTGTGCAAAATAAAGGCGAAGGCGATTATGAACTGGCAGGCAATCAATTGGTCAACCTCAGCTATGAAGTACGCTTAGAGCACGACAAGCTCAATTGGCCAGCGGGAAATGAAGAGGTTCTTTACCACACCGAAGAAGGAATAATGCTGACTGGTTTTAGTCTGTTTCTCGCGCCTTCAGAGAAAATGACAGGTGACATCAAAGTTGAATTCCGCCTCCCAGAAGGATGGCGCGCCAACACGGCACTAGAACATCTGACGAAAGAAAGCACCTCAAGCAAACCCGTATTTATCGCGCACACCCGTCGTGAATTACTCAGCAATGCGCTATTTTTTGGGACTGCTCAAGCAGAGCAATTTGAAGCTGGCGGGCTACAATTATCGCTAGTTCTAGGCAAGCGCTACTGGCCACAACGCGCTATGTTCAAACAACTACTCACCAAGCAATTACAGACTTATCTCGACTTGTTTGGTAACAAACCATTGGCGCCTCGCTACCTAATTATTATCAACCAAGGTGATAGTGGTGATGGCGGTGCTTTTTCGAGTAGCTTCAGTCAATTCTTGCGCGGCGATGCGGAATTACAAACACGCCCAATCTGGGGTCGAGTGCTCGCACACGAATTACTGCATTTCTGGAATGGTTTGTCCTTGATACCCAGTTCTGATCAGGAAGAATGGTTTAAAGAAGGCGTCACCGACTATTTAACTATCATGACCATGAGCAGAAATAAACTCATTGATAAAAACTACTTACAGCAATGGTTAGAAAATTTAAGTCGCGGACAAATGGTGGCGCGTCGTGCTCAAGGTATACAAGATAGCGTTAGGGATGCCGCAAAAAATAAACATCAAAACTGGTTGTTAGTATATGGCGGCGGCAGCATTGCTGGTCTGGCCTTAGACTTAGAATTGCGACGTGCCAGCAATGAGAAAATCGGAATTCAAGAATTCATGCAAGCGGTTTACGCGGAATTTGCAAAGCCAGGAAAAAGCTATCAATTAAGCGATTTGCAAAGAATTGCACAGCAGCTTACCGGAAAGAATTTCGACATCATTTTTCAGCAATTGGTACAAAGCAAAACGGCAATTGATCTACAGCCCAGCTTTAGCGCTTTGGGACTGCGTTTAGAACAGTACTTATTGTTGGAGCACACTTTGCTAAAAGATCTGAAGGCCAAGCCCTCAGACCAAAAACGTTTTCAGTCAATCTTCGGGCAAGCTTTTTAATTTCCTACGGCCACTCGAGTTAGAGATCTCGCATCGCAGCATTTAATGTTGCTTTATTGTTGCTTTATTGTTGCTTTATTGTTGCTCTATTGGCGATGCGAGCTAAAACCTTAGTTTGTACAAAATCGAGATGAGATTCGCGTCCAGTTTCCTGCAGTTCAGCCCGAAAAAACTGCCGTTTATCCCAAAGTCATTGCCCAATGCCAGAAAGAAAAGCAAACTAGCCTTGTCTCAATACTAGTGTAAGTCCAGCTCTGGCAACTAGGCATTGTTTCAACCTCCCTTTTTCGTCATCTCAGCCTCGGTTGCGATGACGATTTTTTTTGACTCTGATTTGGCTTTAATTTGAGGCTACTCGGTAAATACTTTGGACTTCTTTTCAAACATCGCTATACTTTTCTTACAGAAACACGTTTCGCCCGGCAGTTAAATCAAATCAGCTCAGGATACGCCCTCAGCGTAAGTGGCAATTTCAAGTAGACAGCCGACTGTGTACAAAATTACTTTTTCACAGATCTATCACTGCACCCGCGGGAAACTGTGCGTAAGCCTGTCTGCCTTATTTTGTCTCATTTTTTTTACGTTCAGCGGTAGTCCCAATTGCCACGCCATCATGCCTGAAAAAGTCAGCTTGCTGATACGCGAGTTACGCAACGATAAAGGCGATGTGATACCGATTAAAGAGGATATCCGCCAGCTCTTGCTATTTTTGGAACGCGAAGCGAATGTCAGCTTTAAGATTGAATACTATCCCATGGCGCGCTTGCTGAGTCAGGTCAAAAATGGTGACGGCCTCGGCTTTGGCCTTTCGAAAAATAGCGAGCGTTTAGAAACAATGCGCTTTTCTGAGCCGATTTACGCAAACTACGTATGGATAGTGACGCGTAAAAATAATGTCTTTCCGTTCGCGACTATCGATGACCTAAAAGGAAAAACGATAGGAGTGATGCGCGGCGTCAGTTACGGTGACGAGTTTGATCAAAAGAAGAATGAGGTATTTACTGTGGAGGAAGATACAGCCTCTCATGTAGCGCGTCTAAAAAAGCTAGCGATGAAACGCATGGACGCTATGCTGTTTGGCGCTAGGCAGACTAATTCAATTGAGGTCGAAGCGCTACTACATCATATGCAAAACGTCGATCGTTCACATGTATTGGACACATCTGAATCGGAGTTCACGGTACTAAGCAAACCTCTGCGTATCGATGAACTACATTTTGCCGTGAGCTTACATAAATATGGCGACTTGATAAAACGGATCAACATCGCCCTTGCTCGTGGTAAGAAAAACGGTGAAATTAATCGTATTCTCAATCCCAGCAGATAGTCGTCGAAATGATCGACTGGCACCTGCTCATCAACGTTTCTGTTTTAAAAATCGCACCAACATATCGCCAAAATCAGCAATGTTTTTATTCGAAATGATGTCCAAAGTATCTTTAGGCGTATGCCACTCTGACAAATTCGTCCAGTCTATGATGTGCAGAAAAGGCAGTCCAAGCTGAGCGAATGGTAAATGATCATCTTCTATCGCCACATTAGCCACGGCGATTTTAGTCAGCGTTTTTTGTGTTAAAAATTTCTGCGCCAATTGTGGATGAGAACCATTGGTGATGAACAGATTTTGATTCTTGTGTCCTATCATATCAAGCACCAACACCGCTTTCACTGGCAAACCCTGATAACTAATCCCATCAAACTTGCGTTCTAATGTCGCAGCAAATGCCCGTGAGCCGTGAATATTATCCTGTATGCCTAACAAACGATCACCGTCGCTCCATTCAGGCAGCGTCGCTTCTTCGCCGTCAAAGAAAGCGAGCCCGATACTGCAATCAAGAAAACGTCCCGTCTCAGGCATGGCGGCTTTCATACCCGATTCCTGTCTACGAATTTGGCTAATTACCCGTGCTAACTCCTGCATCGCGGCAGTAGAAGACCCTCCATCATTGGCGCCAACAAATTTGAAGTCCTTAAAAATCTTCGTGTCGTAATGCCCGCCTATCAACAACATGCAACGCTCACTGCCTTTAGAAACCGCAATGATATTCTCGCCCTCGACTTCTTTCACCGGTGCCGCATTTTTATCTTTACCACCTAACTTATCGTGCGCCAAATTAGGGATTTTGGTTTTAAATTTTTGAATCTGCGTGTCCCAGCCTTGCTTCACTAAACCCGCTTTAATCTCTAAAGCGAGCTTTTTCTGCTCACTGCTGGCCATAGGGTGCGCAACACGAGTAAAGCGCTGCATGGCTTGAGCAATATTTGTGACACTGAATTGCTCTACATTCTTTGAACTATCCAAATTACTTTCGAACGGCGCCGCGCTCGCAGGTACAGTAAAAGCAGCACCAACACACAAAGCTATGAGCCAGGAACCAGACAACTTAGACATGCAAACTCCCTAATTTATATAGCAAACTTAGACGGCAAACTTATACAGCAAACTGTAAGCGATAAAGATTCGCATAAGCACCCTCTTTGGCCAATAATTCGGCATGCGTGCCTACCTCAACGATCTTTCCTTCTACTAAGACCACAATCCGGCTGGCGCGTTCAATCGTCGACAAACGATGTGCGATAACCAAAGTGGTGCGACCTTGCATCAACTCATCTAAAGCAGCCTGCACCGCGCGTTCGGATTCACTATCTAAAGCCGATGTCGCCTCATCCAAAATCAATACCGGCGCGTTCTTATAAATAGCGCGGGCAATCGCTAAACGTTGACGCTGACCACCTGACAAACGCATGCCGTTATCACCGATCATGGTATTGCTGCCCTCAGACATTTCATTAACCACATCTTGTAGATGTGCGGCTTGAATTGCATATGAGATACGTGTCGCGTCTGGCGTTGGATCTCCGTAAGCGATATTGGCGGCTACCGTATCGTCAAACAAAATCACATTCTGACTGACCATTGCTATTTGCTGCCTTAGACTTTTCAGCGAGATCTCTGCGAGTGCAACACGGTCTAGCAAAATCTGTCCGCTACTAGGCTCATAAAATCGAGGAACCAGATTAACGAAGGAAGTCTTGCCACCACCCGACATGCCGACCAGCGCTATCGTTTCACCAGCCTGCACTTGCAAATTAATATCGGTTAAAGCCGGCTGCTCTTGCCCCGGATACGTGAAATTTAGATTTTTAAACTCCAATTGTCCTATGGCTCGTCCAGCAATTACCTGACCACTCTCGTCTTCAGGAATCGCATCGACCATGCCGTACACAGATTCGGCCGCGGCCATACCTCGTTGCAATGGGCCATTCAAATCCGCCAGGCGTTTAAGTGGCGTCAAGAGCATCATCATGGCAGTAATAAAGGTCACAAAATCGCCTACCGTGGTGGCATCCTTACGTGCTTGCGCCAAAGCTAGCATGATGACGATGGCAACTGCCAGTGAGGCCAGAATTTGTGTGAGTGGCGTAGTAAATGAAACTGCTACCGTACTCTTCATCGTATAGCTACCTAGCTTTTTGTTCTTGGCTTCAAAACGTTGTTGCTCGTAATCTTGTCCGCCAAAAATACGTATCACCTGATGGGCGCGCGTCGTTTCTTCTATCACTTGTGTCAATTCGCCACTGACTTCTAAAGACTGATGATTGAGCTTACGCAGACGTTTGCTAACGCCACGCACTAGAATGGTCATCCCCGGAATCAGGATGAGGGTCACCAGTGTCAACTTCCAATTCAACCAAATCAGATACCCCATCAAGACAGCCACCGTCAGTGAATCCCGGAACAAAGTCGTGATCGATACCTTCACCATTTCGACGATTTGTTGCGCTTCAAACATAATGGTATTGATGATGCGCCCACTCGATTCGGCATGATAAAAACCGACTGGCACATGCAACAATTTATCGAAAACTTTCGCCCTTAATTCGTTCAATAAGTTCACCGAAATGCGGCTCATTAAATAACTGGTGGTGAAAGTACAGGCACCGCGAAGGACGAAGATGCCGATCAAGATTGCCGGCACGTACCACAGCGGAAAATCCATTTGCTCGCCCTTAAACCCATGGTCCAGTAATTTCCCCAATCCCCAAGGCAAGGCAACTTCGGTCAATGCAGTGCCACACATCGTCAACACCGTCAGTGTCAGATAGGCACGATATTGAATCACCGAAGTCCATAGACGCTTCAAAATCGGAGTATTTAATTTAGCCATGTATTTTTATTCAATTAGTTGTACGGTGCACTGCATGATCACCCATGCCTGCTAAGGGTATTGCTAGCAAGATCAACATCGCAAAAGCAAACACGCCGTCGCGCAATATCGCGTTAAAACAGGCAGCGAACATCATTCCTACTGTCAACATCGCCAACAGCATGGCACGTTCGTGATGTTCACCGATGACCATTTGACGGGCGATCCGCAGTTGCGTTCCCCATATCGCTAGCAATGCCAGCAAACCAGTAATGCCAAGTTCAAACCAATACAGCAAATAATCATTGTGCGGTGTCGTCATTTTTGCACTGATTTGTCCTTGGGCTTTTTGCTGATACATAGGTAGCCAATTACCGATGCCGTGCCCGGCCCAAGGGCTTAGCGTGATCATTTGCCAGGTATTCATATACAGTTCTAAGCGCATGCCGTCTTCTGTCACCTGCTTAGCCTGACCAAAGTCACGTACCTGATGCACGGTGCAGATACCGCGATTAAGCAAAATTTGCGCGCCACTCATCTTGTACACATCGTTCATTTCTTTCGCCAGGCAAGTTACCGGCGCAGGTAAATGCGCAACGCGCGACACTGCTAAAATCGCCAGGAACACGAGACCTGCCACTGTGGCCATTTGCCACCAGCGGAAACTAAAATTCCGGAACACCAGCAAGCCACACAAGATTACAAACAACAAACTAGCCGTACGCGATTTGGTGCATACGACCAGGGCAATCAGCACGTACACAAAGCTTATTGCACGCCACACAGCGAAGTTTTTACGCAAGCGCCATTCGTGCAACATCCATGCCGCCGCTATCGCTAGTAGCAAACCCAATAAGATGGACTTATTACCTTCATACAAAACATAACTTCTAAACAGCTTAATGTCAGGCAGCGCGCCCAGACTATTCAAATAAAACAAACTAGCGGCGATCACTGCACCCAAGAAAAAATTGCGCACGGCTTTTTGTTGCCACGCGCCACTGCCTACGCTCAACATAGGAAACAAAAACCAATACGTCTGATAATGCGAGAACGCGGCCGCGAATTCGCCAGCTGGATGTGGATGAATGAGACTGATCAGTACTGAAACAAAACTTAGGCCAAGGACTGGCCAAAGCAAGCTCGAAGATCTAAACCGAGCTAACTTATTCTGCCAATCACCGGACACAGTCCAGGCTAATAAAAACAAGGCCAATCCTGCATACATTAAGCCCACTTGAAAAAATAAGCTGAGCGGCAAGTAACTTAAAATTAGCGCTGGCAATTGCTGGCGCCAATCAGGACTCGCGATGGTTTTTGGCATGGACATATCAGTTATATTCTATCTTCACGTTCGCTGGGCTTAGCCAATCTCCGAGTTTTTTTCGCAATTGATCGTCGGGATTCACGCGCCAAGCGTCTGACAAATATAATTCAGCTGCTGCAGTTGCATTTGCATAGTCGATCAATACGGGACAACCTTCATTATTCAAATGCGCTTGTAAGATCTCGGCGAGTTTTTTGGTATCTGCCTTGGCATCAAGTTTCACACGCAAACCCTGAGAAAATTGCACACGTGCTCTGCCTATGTCCATCACTTTTTCAGCGGTGATGCGTAAGCCGCCGTTGAATCTATCTTCCGACACCTTACCCATCACGGCGAGGAATTCATCCTCCTTAAAAATACCTTTGAATTCTTCTGCCAATTCGCCGTATACCGTGACTTCGACGACAGCGGTACCATCATCCAATGTCACAATCAACAAACGTCCACGCTGCGTCATTTGCGTACGCAATCCAGCAATCACGCCCCCGATCAAACGCAAGTCACGCGAAGGTTCTACCTTTGCCAAAGTCGTTTTAATAAACTGCCGTACTTCGGGTGCATAAGCGTCAAATAAGTGGCCAGACAAATAGAAGCCAAGTGCCTGTTTTTCTTCCAGCAAACGTTGGCGATCAGACCAATGTTCAGCTTTCACATACTCTGGCGGCGGAATCATGTCATCATCGTCGCCGAATAAGCTAACCTGATTCGCCGAGGCTTCCGCCTGCTCCGCCACGGTTAAAGCAAAATCCACAGTTGCCAACAGCACCGCTCTATCTTGTTTTAAGCTATCCATTGCACCAGCACGTATCAAAGATTCTATGGTGCGACGGTTAACCTGACGTTTATCAACACGTTTACAGAAATCAAATAAGTCGGTGAATGGGCCACCATTATTACGAGCAGTAACGATACTCTCAATTGCATTTTGTCCCGAGCCTTTAACTGCACCCAAGCCGTAGCGAATTTGCGTCGCCTTTTTGCCCGCTTCGCCCACCGGCATAAAACGATAGTCGGATTGATTGATATCCGGAGCCAACATTTTCAACTTGCAGATATCAATCGCGTCTTCGACCAGGATTTTCACCTTGTCGGTATCATCCATCGCCAGCGACATATTGGCAGCCATAAACGCGGCAGGATGATGGGCTTTCAGATACGCGGTGTGATACGACAATAAAGCGTATGCAGCAGCATGGGATTTATTAAAACCATAGCCCGCGAACTTTTCCATCAAGTCGAAAATCTCGTCGGCTTTTTCTTGTGGCAAGCCATCTTTGGCCGCACCATCGCGGAAAATTTGGCGATGTTCGGCCATCTCTTCGGCTTTCTTTTTACCCATCGCACGCCGCAGCAAATCCGCGCCACCAAGTGAGTAGCCACCGACCACCTGCGCCATCTGCATAACCTGTTCCTGATACACCATGATGCCGTAGGTTTCAGACAAAATGCCTTCAGTCCGCGGATCAGGATAATCGAATTTTTCACCGTGCTTACGCTTACAGAAGTCAGGAATCAAATCCATAGGACCCGGGCGATACAAAGCCACCAGCGCAATAATGTCTTCAAAGCGATCAGGACGCGCGTCTTTCAACATGCCTTGCATGCCGCGACTTTCTAGCTGGAAGACGGCGACAGTTTTCGCTTTGGTGAGTAACTCGTATGAAGCTCTGTCGTCTAACGGCAATTTGGATAAATCAAAATCTGCCATGGCTGGATCGAGCATTTTGATGTAGCGTACGGCACGATCCAAAATCGTTAGCGTGGTCAAACCCAAAAAGTCGAACTTCACCAGACCAACGGCTTCGACGTCGTCTTTATCGTATTGCGACACCACACCCGAATCGCCACCTTGAGTATACAAAGGACAGAAGTCGGTCAGCTTACCTGGTGCAATCAAAACGCCACCGGCATGCATACCGATGTTACGCGTGATACCTTCGACTTGTTGCGCCAAGTCGAGCAAGGTTTTAACCTCTTCTTCGTTTTCTTGACGTTCAGCCAGCAAAGGTTCTTCGACGATCGCTTCGGCTATCGTGACTTGCTTACCCGGTTTGAAGGGAATTAATTTCGACACGCCATCGCAAAACATATACCCAAAATCAAGCACACGACCGACGTCACGAATCGCACCTTTGGCCGCCATGGTACCGAAGGTGGCAATCTGCGACACCGCTTCTTTACCGTAACGATCTTTCACATACTGAATCACACGATCACGACCTTCCTGACAAAAATCGATATCAAAGTCGGGCATGGAAACGCGTTCTGGATTCAAGAAACGTTCGAACAGCAAATTGTATTGCAGCGGATCGAGATCGGTAATCAAGAGTGCATAAGCAACTAAGGAACCTGCGCCAGAACCACGGCCTGGCCCTACCGGCACGCCGTTATTTTTTGCCCATTGAATAAAGTCCGCAACAATCAGGAAGTAGCCGGGGAACCCCATTTTGATAATGGTGTCGGTTTCAAACTTCAGGCGTGCCTCATAGCGTTCACGATTTTGTTCGCGCTTTTCTGGATTTGGGAACAGATTTTCTAAACGGAATTCCAAACCACGCTTCGCTTCAAACACCAAGAAGTCATTAATTGTCATGCCTTCGGGCGTTGGAAAATCTGGCAACTTCGGCTTACCGAGTTCTAATTTCAAATTGCAACGCTTAGCGATTTCCACCGAATTGGCCAGGGCGCCGGGGATATCAGCAAACAAAGCCAGCATCTCATCTCGTGACTTAAAACATTGCTGATCATTGAATTTGCGCGCACGTCTACCGTTCGCCAGCATCTCGCCTTCGGCAATACAGGTACGCGCTTCGTGCGCCGTAAAATCGTCTTTGCTTAAAAATTGAATAGGATGCGTGGCAACCACCGGCAAACTCAGACGCTGTGCCAGCTTCACCGCGTGCTTGACATGCGGCTCCATATTCGGCTGACCGGCTCTTTGAATTTCGATATAGAAGTGATTCGGGAAGATACTTGCCCAACGCTGTGCATTGCGCTCTGCCAGATCCAAATTCCCATTATCAATAGCAATGCCAATATCACCAAAATGCGCGCCAGACAGCGCAATCAGGCCTTGTTCTGTATCGTTTTCGAACAGTTCTTGCAGCCATTCAAATTTGATCTCAGCGCGACCGCGATGTTGGTTTTCTATCCAAGCTCTTGCCAGTAATTCACATAGCCGCAGATAGCCATGACGCGATTTGACTAACAATAACAAGCGTGATGGTTTATCTCTGTCGTTCTCATTAGTGATCCAGACATCGCAGCCTGCCACTGGTTTGACGCCTTTGCCGCGCGTTGCTTTATAAAATTTAACCAAGCCAAATAAGTTACCCAAATCGGTCAGAGCTAGCGCTGCTTGCTTATCTTTAGCCGCGGCTTTAACGACATCGTCTATGCGTACCAGGCCGTCCACTATCGAGTATTCGGAGTGCATACGCAAATGCACAAACTGAGGAAACGCAGTTGCCGGATTTGGTTTGAGAATATTTGCCTCTGGGGCAATTTGGAGATTAATAGCGAGTTCTGTATTCATCCCGCTATTTTACCGTGTTGCACTACACTTTGTAGCGTACTTAGCGTGTGCCCACAGGACACTTTCCGAATAAAAAGCTGCAACACTGGGTTTCAATGCCAACAGCTAAAAAGGAGCGCTAGTTCTGGGGGAGAACTGAGAATAGGAAACCTAAAACCTACACTCAAGACAAGTCTAGCAACTCTCAACTGTTATTACATCGTGCTTGAAATTAATCGTGTTGCATAAAAATCGTAAATTAGCGTTTCGTTGTTGGGCAACTTCAGACAACTTCAAGTGAAGTTAGCTTGAATAAGTCGAACTTAGTTAAAGTAAAGGCGATCGGTATTAAAGAACACACAATCTTCTTCCTCTTCTATAGAGACTTCCAGATAACCCGATTCGATCAGTTCTTGCAAACCCAAAATAATTTTCGATTCTGGCAAATGTATATATTGCTCTGAAAATTCGGCAATTACTTGTTTTAAGGTCTTGCCAGACTCGCACAAAAGCCACAACTCTTGTTCCTCGCTCGCCTTCAAATGTATCGGCATGCGGTTAATTCTTTGTGAATAAAAATGCGTCAAGCGTACTGTCGATTCTTTTGAAATTCCTATTACTGCTCTTCGTCTCGCCCAGAAAACAGATTCTGGCCAGCGAGTTTCTCGTTGATAATATTGCCACTGTGTTTGTAGGTATTGTTTAAAATCCTGCTCTATCGCCTGAGCGTAGGTCGCCAGCAACTCACCTCTGGAAAATAGACTATCAACAGCAATAAATGCACCATGTATGCCACTAGACAGAGCGCGAGGAATACCAGAAGAGGAGATTGGATCATAAGACGCCACAGCATCGCCAACGGCAACCCAATCTTTCCCACCAGCTTCATTCAAATACGATGAATAACAAGGAAAAGACCGGGGCTTTTCGCTGAAAACTGCACTCCGTATTGAAGGATTGAGGTTGGTTATTTTCGACAGCAGGGCACGCCAAACGTCGAGATGGCATGCCTGCATCTTATTCACGATATCGGGGTCACTCATCAAAACCACAGAAACCCGATTATCGGACATGGCAGTGATATACCACCAACCGTATTCGCAAGCTTCTACCTGATTTTCAATTTTTACTTTTGAGTTTGTACTTAGTTCACCTATGCAACCGACGCCGATCAAACGATCATGTACACTCAACGCCAAATTCAAATTGGTACGCATAACTCCGCGCCGACCAGAGGCATCTATGATGTATTTGCAAAAAACGGTTTGTATTTCTTGATTTTTTGACTTTACTTCTACTTCCCATCCGCGCTGCTTCTGGCGCACACAGGTGACCACCTGACTGTCACACAATAACTCTCCGCCACATGCGACAAATCGATCGGCCAACATTCGTTCAAAGCACAATCTATCAAGATTCCAACCTGTGCCATTCGGGGTGAACATGTAAGAAATCTGCTTGGGCAAATCGCTTCCCCATGCCACACTGCTATAAAAAGCGCTCAAATCCTGAGATGCTGCGAAGTCGTCCCAAATGCCCAAATATTCCAAAGTCGAACGTACGCCAGAAGAAATCGATTCACCGAACTTGGCTTCTGAATAGTCTCCACGTTCGACCATCATTACACTCAGATCGCCGCGCTTCAACAAATTCAAACTAGCAGAACTGCCGGCAGGGCCGCCACCAAGTACCAAGACATCAACGTGCTTGATATAGCTAGAGCTAAGTGTATTTGGCGTATCCATGAAGACCCTTGCTTGCAAAAAAAATTAGAGTGAAAAGAGGTGTCGCAATCCAGATAAAGCAATTCGCGTGCCAATCTTCCTCATACAATTAAAATCAAGTTTTTTACACGCTCCGATTGATGTCCGCGCTCACCTCACTTTGAATTACTACCCTTGGCATCATCAGAATTTCGACCTACGGCCGTCAGCTCGCTGTTGTGTTTTACATACAAATTTGCCTAGCATGGCGTGACCCTTGCCGAAAGATAAGTTAGCCAAAGTGTGCGTACAGCAGGGCTGCAAATTTTCTAAAGCAGAGATATATAAACTCACTTGTAGCCTGCTTTTTGCAAAGACAAAAAATGCTACAAATACCTTTCATATATACTAAGATTCGAGCGATAATGATCGATAAACTGAAGCAAAAAACCTGCACATGTAAAATTCTCTTTTACGTGTAAAATTTAAACCCATAACCAGTTTTATTACACCTACGGTCACCAATGAGCACAGTTGATTACACCATTACCTCTCCGGTTGCGCTGACCACACAGAACAGCCGCCACCTTTTAGGTTTGACCATTGCCTGGCATCCTGATTTGACGCGAATCGGTGATCAATACATAGGAAGTACCGAAGCTGCGGCAATTGAGTTGAGTCGCTTCACTCCTATTTTTCAGCCATTAAATGGCGAGGCATTGCCTATCGGTCATGGCGGAATTTCGCGAGACCCAGTAAAAATTGTGCGCGACGCCAATGATGGCGTCACTATTTGCCCACCAAACAGCAGGATGGTGGTTGAGATCAATGGTAAGGAAGTACAAAATCCGACTTTTCTGAGCGCAGCACAAATTGAAGCGGGTGCCATACTCGGCTTAGGGCGTGCAGTTTTTATCTGTTTGCACTGGATGCGATGCCTCCCAAAAAACAATCCTGTAGATGGTTTCCTGGGTGTAGGTAGCAGTGCAATACAAACCCGCGATTTGATACGTCTCGCCGCCACGAATGACAATGCGGTTTTATTACTTGGCGAAACAGGCACGGGGAAAGAGGTTGCGGCACAAGGCATACACAATCTAAGTAAACGCAATGCGCACAAGATGGTATCAGTCAACATGGCCGCCTTGAATGAATCATTGGCTGCGGCTGATTTGTTTGGCGCTACACGAGGTGCTTATACGGGCGCGCAAACGACACGCGATGGTTTTTTCAGCGAAGCGCAAAACTCCACTTTGTTTCTAGATGAAATTGGCAATACGCCTGCGGCAATACAACCTATGTTATTGCGCGTGTTAGAAAACGGGGAATACCGTCCACTGGGTGCCGCGCGCGATACGCGTTCAAATGCGCGTTTGGTCACAGCAACCGACCAAGATCTTTATGATGAAACTTTTAATCACGCCCTATTGCGTCGCCTGGAAAGTTTTATTATCCGCATCCCCCCCTTGCGCGCCCGCAGAGAAGACATAGGGCTACTTATCCTGCATCTTTTCAAAGACAATAAATTAGCGAATATTGAAATTAATCAAATCCCATCAAGCTTGATCAGCGATATGCTTAACTTTGAGTGGCCAGGCAATGTCCGTCAATTAGGTAATGCATTTAAACGCGCCCTATTATCGATACAACTAGGAGAATTTCCTGTACTCGCCAATATCATAGAGCGTCCCAAAATGACGGCGGGCGTCAGTGCAGCTCTACGCCAAACACGCGATGCAGCACCATCCGACATGCTCGCTTCAATGACAAGTTCTGCACCAACTAGCGGCAATACTAACAGCATCAGCAGCCTGAATAACACTGGCAAGGAAAATGATGCAGCACCAGTAGAGCGTAAAAAAATCCGCGACTTGACAGAAGAGGATATCGTCAATGCGATGGACAATCACGGTTGGACCATACAATATGCCGCTGACGATCTGGGTATCTCACGTCCTTCTATGTATAAGCTCATAGAAAGCAATAGCCAAATCCGCCGCATAGAGCAAATCCCAATTGACGAAATCCGCGAGCAATTACAGCTAGCAAATAATCATGTCGAGCAATGTGCATCGCGATTAAAGACGCCAAGTGAAGCCTTACGTCGTCACCTGAAAGGTCTGGGCTGGATTGCTTAGCTTAACCGTTCAAGCGAAGTTGAATTTAATGTGATTGTCAGCTGCGAACTTGGCCGATAGGTCAATGTGGTTTTGATGCGGTCTGCTTTGGCGATAACGCTCAAGATTGCAGATATTTAGGATCGCGCCTGAGCGCTAACAACTCGGGCTCAGCTTCGATCAATTTATTTGAGTATCCTAAAGTTTTTGCTTTTGCCAGCGCAAGTAAAGCCTCTTTGCGCTTACCTAAAATTTCATAGCTAACCGCCGCACGAAATTGCACTTCCGCATTTTCTGGCGCCAATGTCAATGCTCTTTGCAACTTTGCCAGGCTCTCAGCGGCATCACCCAATTTGGCAGCGTACAAAGCCAAACGCGACAATAAATCGACGTTGTTGGGCGATTGATTTATTCTCTGCACCAATAGGGAACGGGCCTTATCATAAGCCTTGTTGGCGGCATCACTTCGACCGGGCAACCACGATAAAGTATCAGCCAACCTTGCCCAACCAAGATCATCATTCGGATTGCCTTTTCCTGCAGTCACAGCACTTTCAAATGCCGCCGCTGCAGCAACATAGTCGCCACGTGAAAACAAAACATTACCAACAGCGGCCGACAACTCGGCACTGGGACGCACTTTCAATCCTGACTGTAAAGTTTGGACAGCATCATCGGCGCGATTCTGACGCATGAAAACCTGAGCCAAACCTATATACGCAAAGCTGGCATCAGGTTTCAACTTAACACTCAATGCGTAGGCATCGATGGCATCTTTGTAGTTTCCTTGAAGTGCATATATCTGGCCTATCTGTCCCGGGAACAGTCGCTCTTGCGGAAACCGTTGTGCGCCCTGCGCTGCTAATTGCAAGGCCTCGTCCAAGCGCTTGGCACGAATCAGCACGTCTACTTTCAAGCTCCAAGCCAAATGGCTATTTGGATCCAGCGCCAGTCCTCGCTCCAATTCTGCTAGCGCTTGAGAATACTGATCGCGTAGCGAAAATACTTTAGCATTTGCAATATGGCTTAGCGCGAGAAAATCATTAAATTTTAAGGACTGCTGTGCGCTGGCTTCTGCTTTTTGTAGCCAAACCATGTCTTGTCCGCTGTTGGCAAAACGAGAACTATAAATGAGTGACATGCTTGCCATCGCTGCGGCATTTTCTGGCGAACGAGATAAGACTTGAGCGAAATGCTGCTCTGCTTGTTCGATCATATCTTGTTGGTCAAAATACTCTAAAGCCTGCAGACCTTTCTGCATTTCTTGCGCCTCGGAATAGGGCTGGAGATTAACGGCAATTTGCTGCCAATAGGGCTGAGAATACCAAAGCCCCATCAGTCCAGCGATCAAACAAAATCCTAACAAACCGCGTCGTAAGGGCTTACGTAATTGCTGCCAATCTATTTCGCGTGGCGCAGGATTAGGCAAGGCGGCTAATCTGAGCGACTTCAAGTCAAGCGACATGGAACTGAGCGAGGGCGGATCCAGCGCCGCTAAGTGTGCGCACTGGAGCACGACTTCCTGCATACTATTCAAACGCTGATCCATTTGACGGGCAGTCATAACGCGCACCAATTGACGCAATGAAAAAGGCAAATGATCGGGCCAGGGCCACTGATCAGAATTTGACTGCATTAAGGCCGCGGCCAGTGCCAAACCAGACAAATGAGAAAATGGCCGCCCACCCGTCAATAATTCATAGAAAATCACTCCCAAGGCATAAATATCTGCACTTGGACGCAATGACGAACCGGTTAAAATTTCCGGTGCCATGTAAGCAATCGTTCCCTGAGGATCGGACTGCACC
The DNA here is from genome assembly GCF_058808015.1 of Undibacterium sp. GW821-FHT11H02. Taxonomy (NCBI): domain Bacteria; kingdom Pseudomonadati; phylum Pseudomonadota; class Betaproteobacteria; order Burkholderiales; family Oxalobacteraceae; genus Undibacterium; species Undibacterium sp. GW821-FHT11H02. The sequence goes on from NZ_JBXARG010000003.1 coordinate 156,389, forward strand.
AGAGAGGTAGTTGCATCTCTATCGGCTTGAGTTGCCAAACCAAAATCCAAAATACGTACCACACCGCCAGGTTCTTGCATCAGGTTTGAAGGTTTAAGATCGCCGTGAATTAAACCGGCGCTATGCGCCTCCTGCATTGCTTGCGCGATTTGTCGGACGATATCCAATATTTCTGGAATTCCTGGAGGCTGCATCTCCATCAATTGACGTAAAGTTCTGCCAGGCACCAACTCCATAACGATGGCTTGGCAATTTTCTGCCTGTTCCAGGGCGTGCACTTTTACAAAAGCTGGATGCTGTAATGAGGCAGCCAAGCGAGCTTCTTTTACCAGATCAACACCAGCAGCAACGTTCTTCAGATATTTAATAGCGACCTGACGATGCAATTTGGTATCCCATGCACGAAATACCTGACCAAAGCCCCCCTCACCCAGGCTTTCGCCTAGTTGATAATGCAATAATTGTTTCGTGTTGGTGACATTGTCTGTTGATGCGGACATGAGGACATTCAATACAAAAGCCGAGTTAATACGACGCAAGGTTTATTCTAACTCGGATTGTGTAATCCAGACACGACGATTCGGCGAATCAGGAACAGTTCAGTAGTTTTTCGCAGATAAAAACTAAGTCACCTTAGCTATTGCAGGCCTCAAGGTATATCAAAAAATAAATAATTAAGGAAGCAAATACAACAGTTTAAATTTCATTGATTCATATTGATAGCCTCGCCATCACAGCGTCTGCTCCCGCCACCAGGGAACACTTCTATCTCATGAACATCAAGCGCTAGGGGCTAGCCAACGAAATTCATTAGACATTTAATGGGGCGTTTTCCGCTACTGAGGCATGATAATCAAAATCGGTTGGACGGCGGCACTGTCATACAAACGCAAATAAAAATGACCAATGCCAGCTGTACCCAACATCAAATTTGGCGTTTCACCAGCGCCGCCATTGCCACACGGCCAAGGCACACCTAGTTTGGCGTAAGTATCAATACCATACTGACCAATTTTTTCCGCAATGTCGATAAGTGGTTGGCGCTGAAAGCGCTGTCCAGCTAATATCAGTAACTCAGCGTTGCCCGCCGCACCATGACACAAAGAATAGTTCCAATCGCTTGCCGTCCAATTTTCGGTAAATGACGCCACAGTTGATTTTAAGGCGGCTTCTAGGTCTTCGCTAATTTCTACACAATCAGGCAGCAATTGAACATTTCTTAGCCTTGACAAACCTATCCCTGGAGCACCATGACACCAACCCATGTAATAATTTTGAGCTGGCATTTTTGCAGTTTGATTAGTATTGGGCATAATGCGCAAATCGGGCCAATTGCAGACTTCCGGATTAAACAAATGTCGCTCATAGCGCAAACCTTCCATCGCAGCATGTCGAAAAGCCACATCGCCGGTCGCCTCAGCTAATTCGAGAAACGCAGTCACAATGCCTGCAGCACCGTGAGAATGCCCTGTCAAGTTCTGTTGGCCAGGCACTTTCATCGTATCCCAAGACCAACCAGTGTCACTTTGCTGCGCACACCGCAATAAATGTGTACCGTGTCGCTCCGCCATCTCCAATAGCCTCGGTCGCTGATAAGTTTTCGCTAAAGTCAAGCAAACAGGAATCATGCCTGCACTGCCGCTAATCACATCCAGTTGAGCATCGCTTGGCGCTACGACAGCGAGTTCTTCCATCATATTCAAACCACGGATAACAAAATCCTCTCGCTGCAACAAGTGACCGATGCGCACTAAGCTATAAGCTATACCTGCAGGACCCGCATAGAAACCGTAATTCTGAGACGAAGATGTCGCGGAGATATGCGAGAAAATTTGCTTGAGTACGCCATCAATTACTTTCAGCTGCTGTTTATCCTTCGTGAACTGGTAGAGCTCTGCTAAAAACAAAGCGACACCGCTAGTTCCGCCATATAAGTCATGACGCAAAGATCGGTAGACCGTCACCCATTGATGGTTTACGGTTTCAATCGACCAGCCCAACCAAGTACAACGACCAGCATTCCAGACGGCATCGCGGCATAATTTTCGGCCTATCTTATCCGCAGCTTCGAGAAAATGTCCTTTATTTGACTGATTTTTCTGAATGCACAAACTATCCATCATACTGCACTCCCCAGCAGCACATCCGGCATTTGCAACTCTGAGGAACGCGAGTTCAAGTAAGGTCTTTCCAAATCAATGCCTTGGCACGAAAAACTATCGCGTATTGCGGCAAGACGTGATTCGACTGTTTGCGTATCTGCGCGCCAAGCATTCAATATGCCGAGAGCCATCAAGCGGCATCGGTGCATGCCAAAACTTTCTCCATTGCGAGGATCTTCCGCCAAACCTATGCCAGGTAAAAACGTTTTACAAAACATGGGAACTTGTGCTCTCAATTTAGGCATTAAGTCTGGCGCTAACTCACTCAATAAGGACGCTAGAATAGGATAGTAACGGCGCGCCACATATAGCACAGCACCATCGGCACGTCGGTACAATTGGGGCATGGACAGTGTCTTAAAGCGGTATGGAATGGCATAATAATTTAAAGCTCGACTCAAGCAAGCAAGCAGATCAGCGGCATGTTCTGAGGCGACATTAAAATAAAATCGTAACAATGAAAATTCATCAAATTGATCCGTTAAGGTGGCACCAAAAGCAAAATAAAAATTGTCACTCATATCGCTCGATCCTGGATAAACCCGCAGGCTCACGATGTCACCAATTTTTAATGCTTGTCCCGTATAACGATGTTTGGTAAATTCGCCAGGATTGGCACTACGACTACGTTCCGCCTTCTGTACTGAGACTCGCCCATTGGGATCCATTTGATAAATTTTCCAGCCTTCATCCCAAGTGTCCAAAGTATTATTCGCGCGTCTCAATTCCACTAAAAAATGATTTGGCTCGACCAAAGTAGCAACATCAAGTACGTAATCTCTGACATAGCATTTGTTGTAAAACAAATCCCGTAAGCTATTCACGAGCGTATCGTCCACACTCTGTTTCGTGAAACCTGCTTGCGGAGAACTGATTTGAATATCCGAGCTATGATCCTCAAGTTGTGTTACCTCCCCACGAAACGCATAGGCAGATTGATTGAAAATTTGCAGATCACGACAGACCTGCTCAACTTCCTCTATGATCGTCGCGGTGATCATTAAACATTTTCCATTTCAAATCCAAATAATTCCTGCGCAGCCGTTTTCGGATCATTTAATATGGTTTGACTAATGTGCACTAACATCAATACGTGTTCAGAAATTTGAGAAGCGTAATAAGAATACTCAAATGCCGTTTGCAACAATCTCGCAGCGACGTAATCCAAAGCGCGTTTGAGAAAATCTCGTTGAGCTGATCCATTTAAATTACAAGTCTTGGAGTAAGCTGCCCAAAATGCTTGCATCGCCGGCTGCATCTGCATCAGCATGACGTTCGAACCTTGTATTAATTCTTCTTTGTTAGTTGTTTCAGCGAACGGCATCATGGCAATCCAATGCGCCAGATAGGAATGCAAGACACCGCCAAAATCCCAAGCACAATCACCAAAATCGACCAACTCCCAATCAACAATTTTTAGGCATTGTTGATTGCTTGCGTTCATATAGACAACACAATTATCCCATTTAGTGTCGCCGTGAATCACGCCACTAAATCGCCATTGATCACGCAATCGATCCATACTCAAATGCAAATTTTCATTTTTTCTAACGATCTCCCCGAGCGAAATTACCGCTTCACTGACTCGATTGTTGTCACGATGAAATGCAAAAATCCAGGGAATGCGTTTTGGGAAAAAAGTGCGCGCAACGGACTCAACGAGCTGGTCACTAGTAATTTGATGAAAACGGCCTAGGGCATCTCCCAACAATTCGCCTGTAGGCGTCGGAAATTGTTGTAAGCGCCAGTGAAACTCCGTTAGATTTTCGGCTGCATCGAGCAAACCTATAGTCAGACAATGACGCGCTGGATCGTGATCGACGAAACGTGGCATCAATGCAGACCAATCAGCATACTGTTGCGCCAAACGATAACATTCAGCTTCCCGTCGTAAGGTCGCATTCTCAATCGGATCAATCGCCTTAATTTGCTTAATAAACAAACCTAGGTCGGCCTTTTGGAAGACCTTAAAATTGCGATTGCGCCGTCCAGCCTCTATCACCATAAACTGACCGTCCATGAGGCTGTTTATATCGACCGTGTCCCGCTCAATTAAATAGTGAACCAGATTCGAAGCGGTTAAGAACATATAGATTGAGGACTTTCAGAACGAAAAGCATTGCTACGTCCGCTATATCAAAACGAACAAAACAATTGCAAGACACTTAGTAAAAGTGCCTTGCAATTTATAACTATACAAATGATCAATACCTAGTTCTGAATACTCACTAAAATTCAAAACATCCACCCAATGGCGAGGACTATTTAGTCACAACACTGTGGCGTTGTATCGGCAGTTGGCATCGATTTCGGCGTTGGATGCACCGCTTGTTGATTGCAACATTGAGGTGTGGTGTCTGCGGTCGGAGGCAATTGTGCAGTCGCGTGCACGCTAGTATTGCCGCAACATTGTGGCGTCGTGTCGGCGGTTGGTGCTGTTTGTGCTGTTGCGTGCACCACATTGTTCCCGCAACATTGTGGTGTGGTATCGGCTGTGGGTGCAGATTGCGCTGTTGCGTGCACCACATTGTTCCCGCAACATTGTGGCGTGGTATCGGCAGTGGGCGGCATTTGTGCCGTCGCATGCAAACTATTATTGCCACAGCATTGTGGCGTGGTATCGGCTGTCGGCGGCACAGCGAGCGTGCTTTGCTGATTACAACATTGTGGCGTCGTGTCGGCGGTCGGTGGAGCGTTTTTCGTATTACTACCTGAATCTTGCGTTGTCATAATTTGATCTCCGTTGTACGAACTGTAAAATACTAGTGATAGGAATTAAATCAATCTTTTGCTTGGCAAAGTGACTTACACAAACATTGACCCGAATACCTGAAATTTATTGAATCTTAGCCTTACTGCGTCTAAATGACCAAAGTATCGATAAGAAAAATAATCTCAGAATGCCGACTTAAAGTCAAAAGCAAACAACATGCCAAGTTCTCCAATTTTTTTTACCTTACCCCATTTATCAACTGACCGCATCTGTATCTGTATTTGGATACAACACGTAAGCTTGACTCAAACCATATATATGTACAGCACCATATCCTCCCGCAAAATAATCACTAAATGTACCTACGGCCAATTTGGGTTCTGGCACGGCGACACTCGCTATATCGCCCGTTTCCAAAGTAAGAAAACTGGCGGAATTGAGATTTGGATTATTGCCTAGGGCTGGATTTTGTACGCGCGCTAACTGTGTGTGTGCTGAATGATAATTATAAGCGCCTGACGGGTCGGGATTGTAATTTACATAGACACTTTGCACGCCACCCACACTACCTTGCTGAACTTGATCATGCGTCCCATCTAACGGGTACTGCCCATCACAATTGAAGACAAAACCAAACATGTCGGTGACTACGCTAGGCCCTGCGATCGCTGATCCACAGGAAGGAATTAACTGTACATGCACGGCATCATCTGGCTCAGGAAAGGGCTCTTGACCTAAATTTAAACGCAATCGTTCATCATCATGATCGAGGCAGATTTCCACACCAAAATCGACATGATTCGGAAAATTATTGGCGCCATAATTTTGCCTAAAAATCGCATACGAATCATCAGGACGTTGTTTCAAATCGCCATTCGACAAATCTATATGGCGATATGCCACCATCTGTTCGGTGACGACATTATGCTTACCTTCGGTATCAAACAAAACAAAATCTTCGCCCGAAATGAAATATTTTTCGGTAGTCATCTGCCTCGTTTGTAATGACTTAGTGGGTGAGTCGAGCGGAATATTGCTCACGATCAGTGCTCTGTCACGAACAATCACATCGGGATAATTTTGACAATCGCGAATAAAACTTTTTAGTGTATTCGACACGACCAAGGCAATGCCACTCGCCGATTTCTTCTCCTGCGCGACTAAGAATTTTACGACTTCGTTACGTGCTTTCACGCTTTCAGAAAGAAACAATTTCTCCGGATTGGCAATCTGAGCAGTCAACACAGTACCAAATACGAATGTCCAATTTGGGTATGCAGTGGCATTAAAGGTCGCTAGCAACGCATCTAATATTTCGGCAATCGGGTCCTTATCAGCACTAGGATAAATGTATGGCCCTTGTGGCCCATGGAAAAAGAACTCAGGCGCCATAAAAACATTGGTGACCACATCGTCATTTTGATCGGCAGGTAACTGGGCTTGCGCGGTATCAACCGCATTCTTCAAAATGGCAATTCGCGATGCTATATCGACCGCCATATCTGAATTGCCAAGGTAGGTGCCGCCCCCATATCCATCACCGAGATGAGCGGGAAAAGTTGAAACAGCATAACCAATAAAACGAATCTTAGAATGATTAAGCGTAGCCATTTCCTCGAGTATCCTGTTCAAAAAATTGTATTGATGCGAAGATAGCAATTAGTATGCCATTTCCATTCGCTCGTAAGGTCAGACCACGCCGCCTACTTTCCCTCAACCCTAGCGTGTACTTCGCTTTTTAATGAAGTCAGAATGGGATGCGAGAACAAACTCGACTCAATTCTGTGTTTTTTCGCTTGCGCTATCAACTGTAAGGCCTTGTTTTTATCCCCTATTAAGGCGTAATTAATTGCGGCACCGACCAAGACTTCACCACTATCTGGTGAGATTTCCAAAGCTTGTTTGGTATAGTTAAGACCAGCACTATGATCACCCTGTCTCAACACAATCTGTCCCATATGCATCAATAAATTGGCATCGTCTGGCGCACGATTAAGGCGCAGCTCTAAAAGGTCTTTCGCTTTTTGATAGGCCTTCATCCCTTCATCATGGCCGTCGCTGGTCCACATCAATGCTTCCGCATATTGCATCCAACGCAAATAGCTCCCTGAAACACCCTGATTCGGTGATACGGCATTCTTGAATGCCGCTGCTGCGGCGCCGTATTCACCTTGTCGTAATTTTATTCCTCCCATCATCGAATACTGCATCGCTGACGGACGGATTTGCAAGCCTTGCTGCAATGCCTGCAATGCATCGGAAATACGCTCTTGACCCTGTAGCGCCGCAGCCAAAATAGCGTAAGCATTTGACGAGTCCGGCTGTCTCAGCAAAGCTTGACGTATAGTCTGCTCGGCGCCAACATAGTTTTCCTGTTGATTCTGAATCGCCGCCTTTAATTCCAATAGAAAGCGATCTCTAGGAAATTCTTGCGCACCACGATCTGCCCACTGTATCGCGTCCTCAAAACGCTTTTGCAATAATAAGACCGTCATTTTCGTTTGCCAGGCAACGACATTTTTCGCCTCTAGAAAAAGTGCTTTCTCCACTGCTTCTAGTGCTTGCGGTAACTTATTATGATGAATCAATATCTGCGCATCCGCAATTTGTGACCATGACAAATTACGATCAATTTTCAGTGCTTGCTGTGCACTTGCTTTCGCTTTTTGCAGCCAAATTTCATCTCTTTTTTCTGCGTTATAACGAAACAGATAAATCAATGACATGCAAGCTACCGCCTTGGCTTGTTCAGGGTTGCGCTCCAACACTGTCGTAAAATGAGCGCTCGCTGCGTCGAGCGTGTCATTCGATCTATTGATGGTGTATTGAACTAAATATTCAGCCCCTTGCTCTACTTCTCTAGATTCGGAATAGGGCTTAAGTGCTTTTACTATCCTCGGCCAGGAAGGCTTTGCCTGCCAAGCTGCAATGCCAAAGAGGCCAAACAGCAGAACGCACAGTACTACCCTATTCCTACGCTTCTTTTGATTTTTCTTTGCAATTTCTTCGAGCAATGTGCTCAAACCCAAAGAGGCGGAACTATTTGAAAGTGGATCATTTGCCGTCAATAATTTAATTTCGGCCACGAGCTGCGCACTCGTAGGCCGTTTTTCCACTGCTCGCGCCGTCATGTCAAGTATCAATTGTTTCTGGCTAGCAGCAATTGATTTAGGCCATGTCCATTGTTCCGAGCTTATTTGCACTTGCGCTGCTACCAAGGCTAATCCCTGCAACTTTGCATGCGGCAATACCCCTGTAAGCATTTCATACCAAATCGTCCCTAATGCAAAAATATCACCGGCCGTGCTCGCATGGGCTTGTGTAAATCGCTCTGGTGCCATGTAAGGAATACTCGTATTCGGATCCGTAAAATCCGGCAATTCAGATCTGGCTTTCTCTTGATGACTCGCTAATCCAAAGTTGAGGATGCGAATTTTTCCAGAACTATCCACAAGCAAATTGGACGGCTTCATATCACCATGCATTAATCCAGTAGCATGGGCTTCCTGCATTGCATTAGCAATTTGCAATACCTGTCCAAGAGCCAAGCGGTCTTTGCCATGATGTTCGGCTATCCAATCCTTCAAGCTTGTCCCTGCCACCAATTCCATCACGATGAATAAGCTGTCTTGTTCCTCTTCAAGTGCATGGATTTTTACGAAAGCAGAATGCGTCAATCCTGCAGCCAGACGTGCTTCTTTTAATAGTTGCTCTTGTGCTGCGATTGATTCTGCGGATTGATCGGTTTGTAGTACCTGCTTGATGGCGACCACACGATGCAATTGTGTATCCCAAGCTTCATACACCTGAGTATGTGTGGTCGTACTTAGAAGTGATCGCAGCTCATAGTGCTTAAATACGCCCAAGATCACTTTATCGCCTGCCTCGTTTTGTGCAACTTGACTATGACCGGAATTCATTAAGCTCATTATTTCTGCAGTTCATTCAATTTTTTTATAGTTTTAGACTTAAGTCGACTTTAACAGCAAAAGTGATCGTTCCATGCTTTTCCAGCTTACTTTACATGTTCACTGTGTTTTTTACAAATAAACTCCTTTTAGTTTGACATGTAAAAACCTGCAAATAACTTTTTCTCTCGACGCTCAATGCTTGCTTTCACATTCGACTTCTTGACTTGAACGTAGAGGCAACAAGTGATTTCATCACTTTTCATGCATCAACTGTAAGGTCTATTTTTGTGCTGGCGAAGCAAATGCAGCGGGTGAGCGGCGCCTTAATTCGAGCTCAGCGAAAACTGGATTCATTACCGTAGAGCTATTTTTCACTGTAGCATTAGATATGAAGAGTTAGCTATGGCGAGCGATCTCAGCCCTCAAAATCTTTTTTCACTGTTCATTTACGGCGCGATTCTGTGCCGGTTTAATCTCAATCAGAGACAAACAAAATAGACAAACACCAGCAACGATTCGGGCGAACCTAGTAAGCCGGGTCTTTTCGTAATTCTTTGAACACGGGATCTGCTTGCAACTGCGCCTCACTAAACCCTAACTTACGTGCAGTTTGTAGCGCAGCGAGCGCTTCAGCTCTTTGTCCATTTAATTCATAGACACTTGCTGCCAGCACATACACATTAGGGTTATTTGGGGTCAACTCCAGTGAGCGACGAATTAATTTTCGCGCATAACTCAGGTTTTTCAATCGCGCTTCGACAAGCGCCAATGTCGCCACAAACCAACCATCATTTGGGCGTCGTTTATGCACAATCTCCAGCAATTCTTGAGTCTTGCGATAGGCTGATAGTGCCTCGTTCTCCTTTCCCGGAATCTGCATCAAGGCATCAGCGAACGAATGCCAAACTTCAAATTGTCCCGGACTACTAAGCGTCGCACTTCTTAAAATATCGACTGCCGCCTGATAGTCGCCCTGACTAAATTTGATTTGCCCAATTCTCTTATACAGATTTACATCAGGTCGGATCTGTAAGCCTTGCTGCAAGACCTGCAGGGACTCTTCGATACGCCCCTGCGACTCCAGAGCCATAGACAAAGAGCTATAAGATAGCGTTACCTCAGGATGGTGCTGGACACTGGACCTAAAAATATTTTCCGCCATTTGGTATTTGGCTTGGTTCAAGTAAACAATGCCTTTAAGATTCAAAATTAACCAATCGTTTGGAAATAGTTCTAATGCCTGATCCGCAATCAAAATTACATCAGCAAATTGACGCGCATAAAGCAAAATCCTTAATTCACTTTGCCACACCAACAAACTATTCGGCTCAAGTTCTTTAGCTCGTCGAACTGCCTTCATGGCGGTTTCAAAATTTTGTTGAGGATCTAAAGCCAGAGCATAGGCAGTTTGTACAACTCCAATATCAGGATTCAAACTGATCGCTTGCTGCGCACTTGCTAATGCTTTTTCGCGCCATACTTCGTCACGATTGCTGCTTCGAAAATGGTGCCCATAGACGATAGACAATCCGGCAACCGCACGCGCGTTATCGGGATCGCGTTGCAACACAGCATTGAAGTGAGTTGCCGCTTTATCCAACATTTTGGGCTTGTCATATTGGGATAAAGCCTGCATACCCAACTCAAGTTGCTGTGACACTGAGAAGGGCATAAGTGTCTTGGTGATCTGATTCCAATTCGGATTCAACTGCCATATGCTCAAGCCACCGACCAGCGACAGAGCGATAATGCCCGCTAACAGGTAGTAACGAAGCTTGGCTTTACGCGCGTTTAATTGCTGACCTAGCCCTATCAATTCCGTCAAATCCGCACTTTGAGACAGGGGATCAGATGCAGTCAATAATTTGATTTGCTCGATCACATATCCATTTGTACATCGCAGCGTAGCTTCTTGTGCGGTCATTGCCAATATGAGGCGCTTGTACTCAGGCGAAACTGATGGCGGCCAAGGCCATTGATCCGAAGGAGTCTGCACTAAGGCCACGATCAAGGCTAAACCTTGCAAATCAGCATGAGGCAAATTTCCGCATAGCATTTCGTACCAGATACTACCGATAGTAAATACATGAGTCGCCGGGGTAACAGCGTTTCCTTTCAATCTTTCTGGCGCCCTATACGCAATACAGCTATCGGCGATAGTTAGATCTGTGGAGGTGCTCGTTCCTGACTGATTCTCTGCTTGAAACTCAGCATGCGTCTCTAAGCCGAAGTTCAAGATGCGAATCTTTCCCGAGCTATCGATGATTAAATCAGTGGGCTTCATTTCACTTTGCCCCAAGCCTAGTAGATGCGCCTCCTGCATTGCTGCCAGCAAACTCACAATATGCCTTAGAGCCATGCGCTCATTACCACGGTGAGCTTGCACCCAGTCTTTTAGATTAAGCCCGGTCACCATTTCCATCACAATAAACAAACTATCTCCATCCTCGTCGATAGCGTGTATTTTGACAAAAGCGAGATGCTTTAAGGAGGCGGACAAACGCAATTGCTGAAGCAACATCCGTTGTGCCGTTGGAGACAAATGAGCATATTTGATGTGTTTGATAACAACCGTTCGGTGCAACTGCGTATCCCAAGCTTCAAACACTTGCGTCGACGACGTGACTTTCAAACAAGCGCGCAACTCATAGTGTTTAATCGCCCCCGACTCCAAGCCTGCATAACCAGCAGGTTTTTCAGCGATATCATCAAGAGTAGAATTTGAATTCATTTTTTTGCACTACATTTTTATTGCCGAAGGTCAAGTTTTTAACTTTACCATCAAAATGAACTTACACCTGAGAAACTAGTGATCCTGCCCATCCTTTATGTCGCTTTTAAAAAAATAGTTCTCAGAAAAAATGTCATTCAGATAAAAGTACTGACTAGCAAGATTACTTTACCAACCTACCCCTCGTTTTTTATAAGGTTTCAGCAAAGTATCGTAAGCATCCACCTAAGCATGCATGACTAAGCGCCTACTTTCATCTTATAATGCTGGAAAATCAAAGACTTAATTAATTTTTCACTTAAAGTTTCTCATGCAATCTGCTACCACTCCTTACGTTAATATTTCTGCCTACAAATTCATCACATTTAGCGATACAGCAGAAAAACGACCTGAATTTATTGCGAAATGCCAAGAATTAAATCTGAAAGGCACCGTACTCTTGACACCTGAAGGCATCAATATGTTTTTGGCCGGATTACGCCACGAAATTGACGCCTACATGGACTGGTTACACAGTGACGCTCGTTTTGCCGATATCGTCGCGAAAGAAAGTTTCTCAGACCATCAGCCTTTTACTAAATTATTGGTAAAAATTAAGCCTGAAATCATCACCATGCGTATGCCTTTGATTAAGCCGGAAGATGGACGTGCGCCGTCTGTCGAAGCAAAGACGCTGAAACGCTGGTTGGATCAAGGCCATGATGACAATGGCAAAGCAGTCGTCATGGTTGATACGCGCAATGATTTTGAAGTCGATGTCGGTAGCTTTGATAACACGATTGATTACAGGATTAGTAAATTCACAGAATTCCCCGCCGTAATCGAAGCCAACCGCGATGCCTTAAACGATAAAACCGTGGTCACCTTCTGCACCGGTGGCATTCGCTGTGAGAAGGCCGCGATTCATATGCAAAACGTCGGCTTCGAGAGCGTCTATCAACTTGAAGGCGGCATTTTGAAATACTTTGAGGAAGTCGGTGGCGATCATTACCATGGCGACTGCTTTGTGTTTGACTACCGCACCGCTTTGAACCCAAAACTCGAAGCAACCGATACCAAGCAATGTTTTGCCTGCCGCGCTGTTGTTACGCCACGCGAACAATTGTCTCCTTGGTATATTGAAGCGAAGTCCTGTCCTCACTGCAAGAAAATGAGCAGAGAGACAGTGCCATCAGAATAAGTGCTTTAGCCTAACTAGGTAATAAATACTGAAAAAAAGGCGACTATGAACTTCATGGCTGCCTTTTTTTGTATTCAAGAAATTTAAATGTACGAGTAAGCAAAGCGCGTGCAAACCTTTGTTAGACTTACTGCTTAGGTCCTTTCATTCCATAGTCATCACTCACTTGCATGCCAGTCACTTATCGCGGCCGTTTTGCCCCCTCCCCTACTGGCCCTCTGCATTTCGGTTCTTTGGTCGCAGCTATGGCAAGCTATCTGGATGCCAAAGCCCATCATGGAGAATGGCTATTACGCATCGAAGATCTCGACTTTGATCGTAATGTACCTGGCGCAGATACAAGCATCATCGCTTCGCTACATCGTTGTGGCATGCAATGGAATGGCGAGATTACCAGGCAAAGTCAACGCACAACTTTGTATCAACAAGCATTAGACAAATTGAGCACGCAGGTTTTTGCCTGTAGCTGTTCACGTAAAGAAATTGCAGATTCACGTCTGCGTGCAGGTTTAGAGGAGAGTCAAATCTATCCTGGCACTTGCCGTGCCGGCATACAGAATGGCAAGGCTGCGCGCTCATTTCGCCTGCGGGTACCAGATGGCGATGCGGCCATCTTTCAATTTCATGATCGCCTGTTAGGTATGCAAAGCCAGGATCTTAGTCGTGAGGTAGGAGATTTTGTTTTAAAGCGTGCCGACGGTTTTTGGGCTTACCAACTAGCGGTCGTGGTAGATGATGCAGCACAAGGAATTAACGCCATTGTGCGAGGCGCAGATTTATTAGACTCCAGCGCCCGACAAATCTATTTGCAACAACTTTTGCAACTACCAACTCCCAGCTATTTACACGTTCCTGTGGTCATCAATCAAGCCGGAGAAAAATTATCCAAGCAAACCGGCGCTTTGGCATTTGATAAGGGCAACAATGATTTATTAAAAGACGCTTTGCTCCCTGCCGCGCAATTTCTCGGATTGCAATTGTCGACCTGTAGCAAAGACCTGAACACTTTTTGGCGAGATGCGACCTTAGCCTGGTCTCTACAATATCTCAATGTTGAACACAGTAATTAATCAAAAAGACATAAAAAAACCGGCAACCAAACTAGGTTTTCCGGTTCTTCTTAAACGACGATTACTAATACCAACGCAATAGCGTCCTCATCGGTAACAGTAAATCAAATTCAATTACGACATTTTTCCAAATCCACCCAATAGAGCGGCTTTCTTTTGCGGTTTCGCAGGATCCGCCTTAGCACCTAAAGCAACAGTTACCTGCGCTGGACTGGCACTAGGCTCATAAGGCTTCAAAAACCATGGATCAACTTTTTCACGCGGCGCCTGATAACTGCGTGCCGGACGATCAACTTGTTTACTTGAACTACCACGCTCATTACGATCACCCCTGTCACTGCGGTCGGCAAACGAAACGACTTTACGCTCAGTATGTAGCGAGGTTGCGATAAATCCGGCTAATTGCAAACGCACGATTTTCTGTTTAATCAATTTCTCAATATCGATTAACAAACGTTCGTCTTTATCGGTGTGTAAAGAAATTGCATCACCCTTGGCTCCCGCACGACCCGTGCGACCAATACGGTGCACATAATCTTCTGCGTTGTATGGCAAATCAAAGTTAATCACACAAGGCATTTCGGAAATATCCAGACCGCGTGCAGCAACATCCGTAGCAACCAAGATTTCTACTTCACCGCGTTTAAACGCCTCTAATGCCGCCATCCGTTCTTGTTGTGATTTATCACCGTGAATTGCCGTCGCTTTGATACCTTGCTTAACCAAATGCACCGCGACCCGTGAAGCACCAATCTTGGTATTTGAAAACACGATGACTTGCTTCAAACCACGCTCACGAATAATAAATGCAACTGCATCACGTTTTTCGTCTTCTGCCACTTTGTATAAAACTTGTGTCACATTTTCAGCGGTCGCATTGCTACGTGCCACTTCTATCGTCACAGGGTCATTTAAAAAACTGGCTGACAGTTTTTTGATTTCTGGCGAAAACGTCGCGGAGAACATCAAATTTTGACGTTGCTTTGGGAGCAGATTAATAATACGCTGCAAGTCCGGCAAAAATCCCATATCCAACATGCGATCTGCTTCATCCATAATCAGGATTTGCGTTTGCGACAGATTCACGGTTTTTTGCTGCACATGATCCAACAAGCGTCCAGGCGTCGCGATCACGATCTCAACACCGTTACGCAAAATCGCAGTTTGCGGTGCCATATCTACGCCACCAAACACCACCGTCGCACGCAAATGAGTATGACGCGAATAAGCCTTCACATTCTCCGCGACCTGATCCGCCAACTCACGAGTTGGTGTCAAAATCAAAGCGCGCACAGGGTGCCGTGCAGGCGATGCACTATTATTTGCATGTGCCATCAACAACTGAATTATTGGCAGAGAAAAACCCGCTGTTTTACCTGTCCCGGTTTGTGCCGCTCCCATAACGTCACGACCTTGCAAGACGACAGGAATCGCCTGCGCTTGAATTGGTGTTGGATGTACATAGCCCTGATCATTTAAGGCACGTAAAATTTCTGGTGCCAAACCAAAGGAATCAAAACGAAGGGTATCAGCGACTGGCTCAGCGGCTGTCTGTAACGGGGTATCGGTCATGTTTTGCATAGTGTGCCTCCCGTGGGTCTAACACGGCATCAAGTGAGGAAATTCGTGATGTTGCGTCAGCAAAAGTAAAGGCGTGGGTGTATTTCAATAGACGCGCATTATAACACTATGCGTGTTGATATCTTCTTTTCGAAGCAGAATCGAAGAATTATTGATTAAAAATTAGACGGTATCGCATTAACAACATCGATAAATTGGTGGGCCTCCCGTGAGTCGAACACGGTACCAACGGATTATGAGTCCGCTGCTCTAACCAACATGAGCTAGAGGCCCTATTTGCTAAAGCGCGAACGCGCCCCAGAAAATGAGCGCTCATTGTATTACATTAGGCGCAATTGACACAAGGCTTACAGACTATAAAAGCGCGATTCTTCGAGCAATTCAAATGCGCTTAGGTTTAATTCGAGCTCTACACAAAAAAACAAAACCGCACAATCTTTCAATTGTACGGTTTTATCACATTCAATTACGGACAAGCTTCTTACTCGCTCGCGACATTGAGTTTGATCAATTCCCTTCGAGGAAGCTCTTCAGCTTATCTGAGCGTGAAGGGTGGCGCAGCTTACGCAACGCTTTTGCCTCTATTTGTCGAATGCGCTCGCGCGTTACGTCAAATTGTTTGCCCACTTCTTCCAAAGTATGATCAGTCGACATTTCTACACCAAAACGCATGCGCAATACTTTTGCTTCGCGCGGTGTTAAAGAATCTAAAACATCTTTCACCACATTCCGCATAGAGGCGTGCAAAGCAGCATCAGCCGGAGCTAGAGTGTGATTATCTTCGATGAAGTCGCCCA
Source organism: Undibacterium sp. GW821-FHT11H02 (assembly GCF_058808015.1). NCBI lineage: Bacteria > Pseudomonadati > Pseudomonadota > Betaproteobacteria > Burkholderiales > Oxalobacteraceae > Undibacterium > Undibacterium sp. GW821-FHT11H02. Next base: position 172,534 of record NZ_JBXARG010000003.1, read on the forward strand.
AATGGGAATCATCATCATCACCAATAGGCGTTTCCATGGAGATCGGTTCTTTCGCGATCTTCATGATCTTGCGGATTTTATCTTCTGGCATTTCCATCTTGATCGCCAAAGTTGCTGGATCTGGTTCTGCGCCAGTTTCTTGCAAAATTTGACGCGAAATACGATTCATTTTATTGATCGTTTCTATCATGTGCACAGGAATACGAATCGTACGAGCCTGATCTGCTATAGAACGCGTAATCGCCTGACGAATCCACCAAGTTGCATACGTTGAAAATTTATAGCCGCGACGGTATTCAAACTTATCAACCGCTTTCATCAAACCGATATTACCTTCTTGAATCAGATCCAAGAATTGCAAACCACGATTGGTATATTTCTTTGCGATAGAGATCACCAAACGCAAGTTCGCCTCGGTCATTTCACGTTTCGCTTTGCGCGCTTTCATTTCACCTGCAGACATCTTTTTATTGATGCCGCGTAAGTCTGGCAAAGGCAAGACCACACGTGCTTGCAAGTCGATTAGTTTTTGCTGCAATTGCTGAACGCTAGGCACATTACGACCTAAGATCGCACTGTAAGAATGTCCTGCATTTACTTCACCATCAACCCAAGCCAAATTAGTTTCATTGCCAGGGAAAACTTTGATGAAATGGGAACGTGGCATACCACAGCGGTTCACCACCACATCCAAAATTTGTTTTTCTACATGGCGTACTTCATCTACTTGGCCGCGCAAAGTATCACACAGTTTTTCAACCACTTTGGCCGTGAAACGAATACCAAGTAATTCACTGGAAATCGCTTCTTGCGCTTTAATATAATTTTTAGAGTTGTAGCCTTCTTTTTCGAAAGCCTTACGCATCTTGTCAAAGTTTTCGGAGATGATCGCGAATTTGGCGAGTGAGTCACGCTTCAACTGTTCCAGCTGTTCTGCTGAGATACCCGCAGCGACTGCGGCGCTATCTTCCTCTTCCTCTTCTTCCTCGTCTTCGTCTTCTTCCTCTTCTTCGTCTTCGTCACTTTCGGCAACAACAATCGGTGCTTTTTCTTCTTCAGTTTCCGCATTAGGATCGACTAAACCATCGACGATATCGTCAACTTTAATTTCATCACTGGCGATGCGCTCTGCTTGGGCGAGAATTTCTGCGATTGTAGTTGGACAAGCGGAAATCGCTTGTATCATGTCTTTAAGACCTTCTTCGATCTTCTTGGCGATAACGATCTCGCCTTCACGTGTCAACAATTCGACCGTGCCCATTTCGCGCATATACATACGCACGGGATCTGTGGTGCGGCCGAAATCAGAATCGACCGTAGACAATGCAGCTTCAGCAGCAGCTTCAACTTCATCATCATCGCTCGCGACTGTGACTACGTTATCCGACAACAGCAAGGCTTCTGCATCAGGCGCTTGTTCGTAGACCGCAACACCCATGTCATTGAACGTACTGATAATGCCTTCAATCGCTTCTGGATCGACAACGTTTTCCGGTAAGTGATCGTTGATTTCTGCAAAAGTCAGATAGCCACGATCTTTACCCATCTTAATCAAGGTTTTAAGACGTTGGCGACGACGCTCTAATTCTTCTGCAGTCGCTTCTGGATCTGCAGAGAAAGCATCCTTTAATAAAGCTTTTTCTTTCGCCTTTCGGTCTTTAGCCTTAGCTTTGTCGAGGGCTTTCATCTCAGCGCGTTCTACCGCGTTAAGTGCTGCCATCTCTTCATTCTCAGGCTGATATTCTTTTGGTTTGCGGCCACGACGCCCAGGCACTTTAACACCTGGCAACACATAGCCAGAGGTATCAATGCTCGCCAACAAAGCAGCATCTGTGGTTTGACTCACTGTTGGCGCAGACCCGGATTTAATCTCTTGCACTTCAGGTGCCTTTTCAGTTTTCACTGCGGCCTTAGCTGACTTTTTCGCTGTTTTTTCTTCAGCGTGATCGGCTTTTTCAGTTTTAGTGCTTGCGTTTGATGCTTTGGTAATCACAGAGGCTTTCTTTGTTGCAGGTGACGGCGTTTCAACTTGTTTTGCAGAATTCTTTTCGACACTCTTGCTCAACTTCGGTTCCGCTTTAGGTTCATTTTTTGTGGCACGTGTTTTTGGCACTTCAACTTCCTTTTTACTCACCGTCAATTTTACATCTTTACTTGAAATCTTGCTCTCAGCCAATTTTGTAGGCTTTAGTTCTACTTTAGGCGGTTTAACGCCATTCGCAAGGACTTTTTTCTCAGAGACTTTAGCCGCACCCGTGCTCGCTTTTTCCGATTTCACTTGAGACTTTTCTGTGATCTTTGCTGTAGCAAGCGTTGTTGCAGCTGGCTTTGGCGCCACTTTTGCTGTGACCTTTGTTGGTGCTTTTGCTACTGGTTTTGCAGGAACTTTTGCGCTTATTTTTTTCGCCACAGGCTTAGCGGACGATTTCACACTGGCTGCATTGCTTGCAGATTTGGTGACTTTACTAGCTGGCTTAGCACTTGGCTTAGCTGGAGCCGATACCGTTTTTTTTGCGGCAATCGTTTTAGTGGAACTCTTCGTAACTACGGGTGTCAGTTTTTTCGCGGGTTTCTTCATTGCACTAGCCATTGAATCAAACCAACCGACACAAACAAAATAGTTGAATCATATAAAAAAACAAAGCACCGCCGACAGTAATACCCTGCGGGACAGCGCGACATTTCTTCATTCAAACCACACTTGTCTTTGCATCGGTGTTTTGGGTTACTCGGAGGAGCCTACGCTCACCTAAACAACACATTCCTGTTATGAACAACCTTGATGGCCGCAACAAAGAATGAAAACAACCTAAGACCTTGAATCGAAAGCCTTTAATTATAGCACTTGCCTCTCTTTTACTCAATCAAATGCTTATAGATTACGCATTTCACTGAAGCAATTTTTTTAGCTTTTTACACAAACTAACTATCATTTTACTGCTTAAATTTAAGGCAAATTCTTAGCAAGATTTAAGCCAAGCCTCAGCCAAGCACCTTATCCACCGATCAGTTTACAGGACGTCCCGCCGCTTCCACTTCAGCCTCACGCCGGATAGCCTCCTGCAACTGCATAATCTCCCTATATCTGGCTATATCTTGCGCCTCACGCAAACCACGCTGTGCCAGCTGCTCCATTTCCAACTTGAGTACCTGGGTTCGTATTTGCCGCAAAGCACCTGCCAACTCCATAGCCACAACATCGATATCCGATTCCGTTTGCTCAGCAATTTCAGCAATTAAGGGATCAAAATCTGAACTACTCGCCCGCAAATTTTCCGCCAAAGCCGCAAAATTTGCCTGATCACCCATAGGCTGCGCAATTAACACTAACTGTCTTAACATTTCAGCACCATCCGGTGCAATTTTCGCTGCATCATCCATCATCGCTGGAGTCATCATGACAGCTAGCGAAGGATGCGCGACCAAAATCCGCAAAACTTGTCGCTCCAAACCAACAGGTGCACTACGCCGGCTCTTAGGTGGTGCAATTTTGACTCGCGCCACCGGCTGGGTCAACTCAAACAAGGCCTCAATTTCTGCCGCAGTCGACTGGGTAATTTGTGCCAGATTTCGCACTAATTGCAGACGCAATCCAGATGGCGCCATTTGTTGCAGCAAAGGCTTTGCATCAAATTGAGTCTTGGCACGCCCTTCCGCTGTGCTTAAATCATTCTCGCCGCTGACCTCTTTAATAAAAAACTGGGACAGCGGCATTGCACCTTGTACTTCCGCAGCGAAAGCTTCCGCGCCAAAAGTACGGACGAAACTATCAGGATCATGCTCGACAGGCAGAAATAAGAATTTGATGATTTTATTATCATTCACGTGAGCCAAACAGGCATCCAATGCCCGTCTCGCCGCCCGACGTCCTGCGCTATCACCATCGAAACTGAACACCACGTGGTCAGTTTGTCTTAATAATTTTTGCACGTGGGTCGGCGTACAAGCCGTTCCCAAAGTTGCCACAGCTTGCGGAAATCCGAGTTGAGCCAAAGCCACCACATCCATATAACCTTCAGTGACCAAAACATAACCCGCTTCACGAATTGCCTGCCGCGCCTCAAACAAACCGTACAACTCCAAGCCTTTTTGATAGAGCGGTGTTTCTGGTGAATTCAAATATTTAGGCTCGCCTTGATCCAAAATACGTCCACCAAAACCGATTACCTGTCCTTTTGTATTACGAATTGGGAACATGATGCGATCACGAAAACGATCATAACGCTTGCGATGAGCACCTTCGTCATCACTTTTATCAATAACCATGCCGGACTCAGCTAAGGCCGATGCGTTATATTCCGTGAATACGGAGCGCAAACTATCCCAGCCATCAGGCGCATAACCCAGCCCGAATCGAGCCGCAATTTCACCAGTCACGCCACGCCGCTTCAAATATTGAATCGCCGTATCCGCACCACGCAATTGCTGACGATAGTAGTCGCAAGCTTTAGTCATTACCTCACTCAAAGCCAGGCTTTTCGCAGTCACTTCAGCGCGCTGGGCAGGTAAAAGCCTATCATCTTCGGGCACTATCATGCCGTTATTTAGCGCCAAGTCTTTCACAGCATCGACAAAACTCATGCCGGAATACTCCATCAAGAAACCGATAGAGGTACCATGTGCACCGCACCCGAAGCAATGATAAAACTGCTTAGTCGGACTCACCGTAAAACTAGGAGATTTTTCGTTATGGAAGGGACACAAACCCATGTAGTTTGCGCCGCCTTTTTTTAATTGCACGTACTTACCCACGACATCAACAATGTCAACGCGGGCCAGCAAATCCTGAATGAAGCTTTGAGGAATCACGTAAAAAATCCCATGCAATAAGACAGATACGGCTTCGAGAAGAACAAACCTCCGAAGCCGCGTTATGATAGATCAGAGACAGCGTTCAAATATTTGGCAACAAACTCAAGTTCGCCAAGAAAAATAAAAATGCAAGCAAATTACTTCGCCAAAGCTGCTTTTACCAGCGCCGAAACCACCGTCATATCAGCGCGCCCGGCCAGTTTTGGTTTTAAAACCGCCATCAATTTACCCATATCTTGCGGCCCCGTTGCACCAACTTCAGCAACCGCTTCGTTAACCGCAGCTTGCATCTCAGCATCACTTAATCCAGCAGGCATATACGCAGCGAGGATGACTAACTCAGCCTTTTCGATATCCGCCAAATCTTGACGACCACCCGCTTCAAATTGCGTAATGGAATCTTTGCGCTGTTTAATCATTTTTTCTATGATCGCTAACACCATGGCATCATTAAGCTCAATCCGCTCATCGACTTCTTTTTGCTTCATCGCAGCAGTAATCAAGCGGATAGCTCCAAGCTTAGCCGTATCTTTGGCACGCATTGCCGATTTCATATCTTCGGTGATTTGTTCTTTTAAGCTCATAATATCCTCTAAAAAATCTGACTTCCTCTCATCAATATTGAGGCAAGTGCGCAAACTACAATTGCCATCACAGGCCATAAAACTCAAGAAGAAGCAAACAACAAATTAAACAATATAAATAAGAAAGCCCGCTGCGGTACACCGGAGCGGGCATGCAAACCTAAAACTGATCAACTCTATCAGGCATTAAGTTGATTTAAAACCGACTCAATGCCAAAAAGGATTAATACATTTTCTTAGGCAATTGCTGACTACGAATACGTTTGTAGTGACGTTTAACAGCAGCAGCTAAACGACGCTTGCGTTCTGCAGTTGGTTTTTCGTAAAACTCGCGAGCACGCAATTCGGTCAACAGACCGGTCTTTTCGATGGTGCGCTTGAAGCGACGCATGGCGACTTCGAACGGCTCGTTTTCTTTAAGGCGAATTGTGGTCATGTAAGTTCGAACCAATTAAAAATTTATAGGAAGACCGAAATAATAACAGCAAATTTGCAAATAGGGAAGTTAACTGATGAAAACTTACGCAAAAAGTCGATTTACTATTGCGGCTTTTTTACGACAGCCCGGCAAATTACTCGATTGCCGCTCCTGCCGCCACGCCAGATGCCCATGCCCATTGAAAGTTAAAACCACCGAGCCAGCCCGTGACGTCAACCGCTTCGCCGATAAAGTACAAGCCCGGCACTTTATTGGCCATCATGCTTTGTTGCGACAATTCGCGCGTATCTACTCCGCCCCGCGTGACCTCAGCTTTACGATATCCCTCAGAGCCATTCGGCAACAACTCCCACCGGTTAAGTTTTTCACCCAAAAGACGAAGGCGCTTATCCTGCATATCCGCGATTCTCAAACTTCCATCAAATCCGTGGGCCAACAATAAACCGTCAACTAAGCGTACCGGCAGAAATCCAGCCAAATAATTTGCCAGATTTTTCTTCGTGGTGCTTTTCGCATCGATCAAATCCTGCGCCACATCGACTTCAGGCAATAAATTCACCCGAATGGCCTGCCCCTGCTGCCAAAAGCTAGATATCTGCAACACAGCTGGTCCAGATAGTCCGCGATGGGTAAATAACAAATCTTCGCGAAATACGGCCTTGTTCTTTTTCTCGCCCGTTTCTATATCGACTTCTAAAGAGATGCCGGATAAAGGCACAAACGGCTCCCAGTTATTCGCATCGAACGTCAGTGGCACCAAGGCAGGCCTTGGCTCTACCACTTTCAATTGAAATTCTTTGGCGACACGGAAAGAAAAGTCACTTGCACCTATCTTAGGGATAGACAGGCCGCCGGTTGCGATCACAACATTCTTACTAGACACCGCTCCTTGATCTGTTTGGATTTCGAATCCTTGTTCTGCTTTTACGATAGTGTGCACCGAGCAAGGCATGCGCCACTGCACCTTACCCAGATCGCATTCCGATTTCAACATACGGATAATATCTTCCGCGCTATCGTCACAAAATAGCTGCCCTTTGTGCTTTTCATGGAATCCAATCTTATAACGCTTCACCAAGCTTAAGAAATCTTGGGGCGTATAGCGCGACAACGCACTTTTACAAAAATGTGGATTCTCTGAAAGGAAGTTTAGAGGTCCTGCGTGTAAGTTCGTAAAGTTACAACGACCTCCACCAGAGATGCGGATTTTTTCCGCCAATTTCGCCGCATGATCGATCAATAGAACACGCTTGCCCCGTTGTCCTGCCGTTGCTGCGCACATCATACCTGCAGCGCCGGCGCCGATAACGATCAGATCAAAATGCGACTTAGAATTTTCTTGATTCATATTATGGTTTCAAATACTTGTTCAAAACGGCAAGACTGGCATAAGCTTATTTAAGCCTAGCCAAAACATCCGAATAGACGTCATAGAATAGATTAAGAAATCAATTTGACTAATTTAATTTCCCTTGCGACTTGCAGACACAAATCACGCTGACGGGCAATATTGGCAGGAACGGCGATCTCACCAGCCAAGACTTTTTGCGTCCAGGCAGCTGTCACGGAAGCCTCCGCACTTGATGGCAAATCTTCCATCAATGTACCTAGTTGTGCCTCAGTTTCGCACAAACGTCTGTGCTGCCCCATGTAATAGCAATCTATTTGTTGAGCCCGACCGGTACTGGCAACGGCTTCTCCTTCAGTAGCTCGCATCAAGAAAGTGGCTCCAAGCTGCGGTGTATGCAGGGTTCGCAAATAAGCATCTAACATGAGCTGATATTCTGGATGCGTGTACGAACTCAAACGCAGAGCGGGATGCCCGGAGAATACGAATGGCTGCAGAAGCTTCACCAAAGTGTGAGTAGAATTACGCACCCCGAGCACGGCGCGCATCGCCAAAATTCTATGCATTTTAGGTGCCAGAACTTGTATGGGCAAAAATGTCAGGCACTTCTGCTGCAACTGACTATGCGCCTGCCCCACGCTCTGCGCTGGCTCTACACCTAAGGCCTGCAGAACTTCGGCACTGGCAACTCGCCCCACATCACGCATAACGCCATGCACTACCACGGGTGCACCAGCCTGCGCTAACAACAACGCTAACAAGGGTGTCAAATTTGGTTTTTTTCGGGCGCCGTTATAACTAGGGATCACAATAGGAGCAAATTCACTTTCTGTTGGCGCTTGCATGGGCAGAACCGCTCCTGCAATAGCCGCCTCCAAAAAACCTTTGATTTCATCGATCGATTCGCCTTTAATCCGCATCGCGAGCAAAATGCCCCCCATTTCCAAATCGGAAACGCGGCCATCCAACATCGCGCTGTATAAGTCAAAAGCATCTTGACGCGACAAACTGCGCGCCCCCTCTTTACCTCGCCCTATCTCTTTGATAAAACGCGCTGCCCGAAACTCTAGAGGCTGGGCGGCTTGTAAATTCGTTTGTAAATTATTTTCCATAGCGCTAGCTTACACTGGGACCGCCAGACTGGCAAAACATCGCTATGCAACAGAAAATCGTAAAACTGAGACCGCATATCGCAAATATTGTTAATTTAGTAGAAATTTCGCTATACTTTACACACCCCACCTAACTAAGAAAAATCATGAATACCACCACCCTAAATCCCGATGTGGATTACTCGGGCTTACATGTTTTGCTGGTCGATGACGATCAGTTTTTATTAGAGCTACTGAGCGTCGCCTTGCGCGATCTCGGTGTAGGTTCGATCAAGTTGGCACACAATGGTTTGGAAGGATTGAACGCCTATCGCCAGGCAACGCAACGACCTAACCTGATTATTTGCGATTTATGTATGCCGCAATTAGGCGGTATGGAATTGCTCAGCCATCTGGCGCTCGATGGATGTCAGGCAGATATCTTGATAATTTCTGGACACAACTTGATACCGCCTGTAGACAACCATTTATCGCTTTCCAATTACAATGGTCCGATTCTCAATTTCGCGGAAAAAATTGCGCGTATTCAAGGCTTAAAAGTACATGCCAGCTTTGAAAAACCTATCACGCATGACAAAATTATAGCGATGTTAGATTTGGTTAAAGCCAATACAGTCAACCCAATGAATAAACCTAGTTTATTCAAACGCTTCATGCTTTAGAGAAAACACAGGAGCAACCATGATCTTAGGCTTACGCACTACTATTTATCCCGTCAATGACATTGCGGCCGCGAAAGCTTGGTATAGCGAAGTGCTGGGACAAGCTCCTTACTTTGATGAAGCTTTCTATGTGGGATTTGCCGTTGGTGGTTTTGAATTAGGCTTAATACCCGATGGCGTTTCTGGCATTGCCGGCAGCCAGGCTTTGTGGGGTGTGGCAGATGCAGACACAGCTTTCGCGCACTTACTTTCTCTAGGAGCGACGGCTCTAGAAGCCGTAACCGAAGTCGGTGGTGGAATTCGTGTCGCAGCAGTTACCGATCCATTTGGTAATCGATTCGGCATAATTCAAAATCCACATTTTGATTTAAGTGCGGTACGTTGAATTCGCTAGCCTAGATCAAAATTTAAAATTGCCTGTAATCTGTGCGCGATAAACCGACTGTTCATACAAAACAAAACGCCTTTTCACAGCATTTGCTGGAAAAGGCGTTTTGCATAAGACGGCTATTTTTTACTAAATCAACACAAAAAAACCAGACACAAAAAATCTAAACTGTAGCTCAGTCCTCATTTGCTTCGTTACCCTCTACCCTTGCTTTTTCAAATGCTTTGCCAAAGAATAAGGCATTTTCCAACAGGCGACGACTGCCTAACCAGCCACTTCTAAAACCTAAAGCGGCGCTCGCCAAAATCACGCTACCACTACCAACTCGCTCAGCTGTGAAAGCGGCGGAACCGGCAATTCGTTTGGCATTCTCCGCCGATACATAACCACTGATCACTGGATTACTGCTATACGCAGCGACCGTTCCATAACGATCTCCCTCTAATTTATACACATCGGCCTGCGCACGAAATACGGGCAGCTGATCGCGTGGGATACCTGCAGCCAAAGGATGACTACGATCGATATCGGTTTCAAAAATCACGCCCGCCACCAATTCCTTTGCTGCGTTTGTGTCCTGATCTTTGTAAGCGAGTCGGGTGTCTTTCGCTTTTTTGTCATCCACTTTCTTATCGTCAGGCTTCTTATCATCAGATTTTTTATCATCAGTCTCAGATTTTTTTGCGCCCTCATTTTTTACCAACTTCGTATGTAGATATGACTGACCGCTAGCCCACTTCAAAGCGCCCTCTACCCCGATCACAACACCACCCTGCTTAACGAAACGTTCAATATTTTTATTCGCTTCATCTGACATACGATAATTTCCGTCTGCCATCACGATATGGGTGTAACGCTCTAATTGCATGCTAGCGACACGATCCAGATTCAACTGCGTCACCGGCAAATGCAAATGTGTGTCTAGCCAATGCCACAGCTCCCCAACTGAGGTCGAGTCCAAACCTGCTCCGGTCAACATGGCGACGCGCGGGCGCTCTACCGACTTCAAACTAGCGCTTCCCAGGTCAACACCTGTACTGCCCGAACCTGAAGTCAATGCCATCACATCGACACTATAATTGGCTGTCGCTTTACGTACGATTTCTGCTACATTTGCCGATGACATACTCTGCATTGCGACTGGAATGATGATACTGCCAATTCCCAAATCCTTTGCACCCTCGCTAGTTTGTATGCGCATCGGTTTAGTGACCGTACGCAAGCGCAAACCGGTCTGGCTCAGTTCCGCCAATAAAGGTGCTGCATCATCATTTTCCCAAGCAAAAGCATAAGCAATATTCGATTCTGCTTTCAAATTTGCTTTTGGCAAAATCTGCACTGGCTCACCGATCACATCGCCTGCACTCTTCGCGCTTGCCAGGTCATATGCCTTGGTCACACTCCATGCCGACACATCATAAAACGTATTGTCTTTAAATTGAGTGCGTAGCTCAGTAATGCCTTCTAGCAAACGATTTTGACGCTGATTGAGTGGTACCGCAATCGCATTACGTGCATCGTAACGCTGGCCATTGATGCTGACGCTACCCTTCACCTGATGGACGGCAATTCCATGCTGTTTCAATAAATGGGCAAAGTCACGCAGACGTGCGGGATTGCCTTCTGCAGCAAATAACATGGCACGATTAGCGTCGGCGGCAGCCATTTTTTTCGCTTCTTCAAAGAAGTTTTTTTGATGCGAAATTAATTGCTCGCGCATCGCATCAGCTGCTTGCAAAGTGCTTAAAGATGTGGTGATTTGATTGGCGACAGTGTGTTCGAATTTTAGAATGCCATTGCGAGATTCCTGGACGTGCCCGCGCGAACTGGCTTGCTCAAACAAGATACCGACACTACCTTGGACATCCGGATAAGTCGAACCTTTGCCGTAGTAAAAATCGTCAAAACCTTCGCGACTGAAATAGAATTCTCCGCGAGCATCAAATGCCTTCGCATGAAATTTTGCGATGGCTTCTGTCAGGCTTTGATTGTTTTGTGGCGTCAAAGGATGTGTGCGCGAAGGTACGCCAGGCTGAAAAAAATAGGTAGCGTCTGTACCCTGCTCATGAAAGTCGCCAAATACATGCGGACGCCAAGTTTGGAAAGTTGCGACGTGTGCACGTGATTCAGGATGCTGCAACCATAACCAGTCACGATTCAAATCAAACCAATAATGATTACCACGTGCACTCGGCCAACTTTGATTATGTTCTAAAGTATTCGGGTCTGAGACTAAGGTCTGGCCTCGATAGGCATTCGCCCATGACGCAAACCGCGCTAAGCCATCAGGATTCAACATGGGATCTATCACTACCACGGTGCGGTCCAGCATTTCGCTCACTGAAGTATCTGTGGAACTCGCTAAATGCCATGCAACGGCAGGCGCCGCATTTGCGCCGCTAGGTTCATTACCGTGCACGCTATAGCCAAGATAAACAACCAATGGCGTATCACTTTCACCGCGTCCGCGAGCTGCTTCTATCTCTGCCAAACGGGCCTGATTTTTGGGGCTGGTAATGATGACATTCAGTATCGGGCGACGCTCATGGGTGTAGCCAACAATTTTTACCTGCACCCGCGGTGACTGGCTTGCTAATAATTGATAGTAAGAGACTAATTGTTCTGGTCGCGCATGCCATTCCCCCAATTCAAATCCCAGACTCGCTGCCGGTGCCGTAATTTTGTCGGCACGAGCATGCGCAGGCAATACAGAAGCCGGTGTCGCGGCATAGGATGGCACAGCACTAAGAGAAATACAAAAAGCGAGGCCTATCACTTGCACGATTTTTTTAGGGGACATGAATTTATCCTTATTTTGGGGGGTGTAAATTGAATTCCGATTTGGACTATGTTTTTGTAAGACTTAAGCCATTTGCTTTGGAGTAAGTTTTACGTCAATAGTTCAACTTATGAAGTTTGTTTAAGCGCTCAGTTTCAAAAAAAAACAATTTATTGTAATTTACACAAATTAGATGCTGACCTACTTGTCCCCGCCTCGCCTTACTTCATGCCATTATTGCGAGGGAGGATAAAAAAACAGCTTCAGGCTAGAACCTTGAAGCTGTTAATTTTAGTAAGTAAATCAGGAATAGGTTTAAGTAAATTTATGGAAAAATAGGAATATGCGGATCGACACCACCAAAATTTACTTCTGGATGCCGTCTTGCCATCATATCTTCGATTTCTGCAACTCTATGGTAGGGCAAATCCACAATCAATAAAACTTGTCCCTGGGCGATCTGATCTTGAAAACGGCTGAGGCTAGAATTCGGTATCGCCGCGGCCGCCATACCCGAGACCCAAGATCCAAAGAAAGCCCCCATCCCGATAGCAGCCATAAAGCCAATTAAGCGCGACTCCAAACTATCTAAAGGGAAAAGTAGAAACAGAGACGCCGCAATCAATCCCGACACTGCGCCAATCAAAATCCCAACTTCTGCGCCATGCACCAAATCGGTTTTTTGAAATGAATTTGCTTCTGGCATATCTGATGGCAAGCTGCCTTCTTTAGCACAAAAATGGATGCGCCCAATTTCCACCCGTGCTAACAACAACTCATCTAACATGGCCCGGGCGCTTGGCACATCGGGCAGCATGTAATATAAACGTCGTTTCATTATTGCCTCCAAGTTCAAGATTATCGGGAGGCAAACACCAGCGCTTTCATAAACTGGTAAGACTGAATAAAAACTTCATAACTTGCCAATACAAACAAGACAACAGACCGCACTAGCGAGTGCCTGTCTTTTAGTTATAGTCATTTTTGCGCAAACTGCAAACAGAAAAAATGGCAGGCGTGTTCGAAACACAAAGCAAACCTGAGTGCAATCAAATCCAAGAGCACTTTCTACGATCAGATACCCGAACAAAAAACTCGCTAAAGACCCAAGGCAAGAATAAAAGAGGTAACATTATGCCCAACATCAATAAGGCAAATGAAAACATGGAAGGTCTATCCGAACAAGCACTGAGCCAGGTTGCTCAATATTTTTCTGCATTAGCAGAGCCTAGCCGTTTACGTATTTTGAACTATTTACGTGACGGGGAAAAAAATGTGGGCGAGCTGGCCGAAGCCTGCGCCTGTTCCCAGGCGAATGTATCACGTCATTTATCGACCCTAGCCAAACACGGTTTGGTGGCACGAGAGGGGCGCGGCACTTCGGTTTATTACAGGATTGCAGACTCCGGTATTTATGCCTTATGCGATCTGGTGTGCGGCAACGTTGCACGACAGTTGGAAAATCAGGCGGCCTTGCTAAGTTCCTTGGGTTCGCAAAGCCCGGCAAATTTACCTGCGCCGAAAAAATAAACTCACCCAAGCTGAGCTTGAGCTATAAATCACAAGGCTTTCACCAAAAAGCTGATCGCGACGCAAATTAACATTCCGGCAAAAATCATTTGCACTGTCGCCGACGGTAATAAATTCGCTATACGTCGTCCCAACAAGACACCCGCAACTGATGCCAATGCAAATACCGAAGAAAACAACAGCGGTATCTCAGCCCCATGCAAAATCGCCGAAGCGACTGCGACTGAACCAACTAAGGCAATTACCATCAAAGAGGTGGCAGCGGCACTTTGCATCGATAAATTAGTAAAATGCCTTAGTAGTGGAACAATGATAAAGCCGCCCCCTACTCCAAGTAATCCAGTAAAAAAACCAGCACAGGCACCTATCAAACTAATCACGCTGGCAGTTTTTACAGTCCAGTCAAATTTCCCTGTTTGACGATTCACGCAGGCCAGCGCATCTTGCCGCTCAGCGACTTGTGGCTCCCCCCCCGATTGCACTCTGACCTGAAAAATCAGACGCACGACCACAATCAATAAGACGGTGGAGAACGCCAACATCAGCCAGCGCTGGGACATACTTTTTGCGACAAAAATACCAAGCGAAGTCATTGGCGCACCGGCGACGGCCATCAAAGTGGCGGCCTTATAACGCACTTGCTTGCGACGTAATCCATCAATCGCGCCAATCAAGGCTCCAAGGCTCACCGCAAGCAAAGCAACCGGCATCGCTTGCTGCATGCTCCAGCCCTGACTGTAGACTAGAGCAGGTACCGCTAGCATGCCGCCACCAGCGCCAGTCAATCCCATAATCACGCCCACAGCAATTCCAATACCTAGAGCTAACAGCAGGGCCATGATGGTCATAATCAATCTTGAAAGGAGGGAAAAGAAGCGGAGAAACTCAGCATTTACATGTAGCACTAATGCAAACTTGGCGAACTTAGTTTTGTTTAGTTTGCTACCCTAGCTTTACGAGCTGATTTGGGTCATAACACCGCATTGAACAGAAATTGTCTTGCGTTCATTTTATGGTTTGATATTATGCAAGTCAATTGGTATTACTCATCCCTATTTCCCATGACTCCTCATATCCAAAGTTTTTTTGACACTGTCACTTGCACCGCTAGCCATTTGGTTTTCGATCAAGTTGGCGGCCATGCTGCGATTATTGATCCCGTGCTTGATTACGATCCCAAATCTGGTCGCACAAAAACGAAAAGCGCAGATCAATTGCTGCATGCCTTACGCGATCAAGAATTAAGCTTAGAGTGGATTATAGAAACCCACGCACATGCTGACCATCTATCAGGCGCACATTATCTGCAGCAACAAGCGGGCGGCAAAATTGCAATTGGCGCCCATATCAACCAAGTACAAAATGTCTTCAAAAAATTATTCCATTTAGAATCAGAATTTGCCGTCAACGGTTCGCAATTCAATCACTTATTTGCCGAAGACGAAGAATTTTTTATCGGCGCATTAAAGGCAAAAGCTATATATGTCCCCGGCCACACGCCGGCGGATATGGCATATCAAATTGGGGACGCATTGTTTGTCGGTGACACCATGTTTATGCCTGATGTCGGCACGGCACGATGCGATTTTCCGGGTGGTGATGCCCACATGTTATATCGCTCTATAAGAAAATTATTGAGCTTGCCGGACGAGACACGTATTTTTATCTGTCATGACTATCCCCCTAATGGTCGTGCGATTCGATTTGAAACCAGTGTCGCAGAACAAAAACGTAACAATATTCACGTACATGATGGCATCAGTGAAGAAGATTTCGTTACCATGCGCAAGGCACGTGATGCCACATTGGACATGCCAGTATTAATACTGCCTTCGGTACAAATTAATATACGTGCAGGTATGCCGCCACCGCCAGAAGCAAATGGGATCAGCTATTTAAAAATTCCTTTGAACGGCATATAAAAAGTCAGTGACACAACACGCCAGCTGAAGCCATCAATTAGTTTTAATTTTAATTTCAATCAGACTTCAGGCGACTTCACACGGAAATTCATCGCTATATGCAAACCCAAAATCCTATACGTCGTATCGCTATTTCTACCGGTGGTGGTGACGCGCCTGGCCTCAATGCGGTGATACGGTCTGTAGTTTTAGCAGCGACCCGCCTTGGCTGGGAGTGCTTTGGCATACGGGAGGGATTTAATGGCATTTTGTGCCCTGGTCGTTATCCTGAAAATGGTGTTTTCGCATTAGACAAAGATTTGGTACGCGGCATCAGTCATCTGGGCGGCACCATACTCGGGACAACCAACCATGGCAATCCTTTGCGTTTTGTGGTGACGGATGAGTATGGCGAACAGAAAGAAGTCGATCGTGGCCAAGAGGTCATTCAACAACTAAGATCTAGGCAAATTGATGCGCTGATTTGCGTCGGTGGTGACGGCACATTAACGATTGCCAATGCACTACATGAACGCGGCATAGCACAAGGTTTGCGCGTAATTGGTGTGCCCAAAACAATTGATAATGATCTAGACAAAACTTATACCACCTTTGGCTTTGACACGGCGGTCGCATTTGCGACCGAATGCATAGACAGACTGCATAGCACGGCAGAAAGTCACCAGCGAATTATGGTGGTAGAAGTCATGGGACGTTATGCAGGATGGATAGCACTGCATGCTGGCATGGCTAGCACCGCACATGCTATCTTGATTCCTGAGATTCCATATGACCTGGAAAAAATCGCTGCGAAAATTGAAGCCAGAACCAAGGCGGGACGTCATTACAGCATTATCGTTGCTGCCGAAGGCGCGCTACCGAAAGAGGGACAGCATCATCTGGAGCAAGTAGCAGGATTAGGTTCGGTTGAACGTCTTGGTGGCATCGGGGAACAATTAGCACAGCAATTACAAAAGCAAACTGGAAAAGAAGCACGCGCTGTTGTGCTAGGCCATCTCTTACGGGGCGGTAGCCCTACCGCTTTTGACCGCCTGTCGGCCATGCGTTTTGGCGCTGCAGCTGTCCGCGCTTTGCAGCAAGGTTATTCAGGGATTATGGTCGCACTCGATTTTCCGAATGTAAAATATGTAAATCTGGCTGAAGTCGCAGGTCGCATGAAAGGTGTACCTTTAGATGGCGACACCTTACAAACAGCACGGGATATTGGCATCTGTCTTGGTGATTAATTTGGACATTGACACTTAGCGGCAAGAAAGCCAGATTACATTTCTTCACCCGCTTTTGGATGTATGCGAACCAGCACTATGCGAGGGCCGTTCATTTTTTTGACGACGGCATCAAATTGTGGAAATTCAATTTTCTGACCTTCTTCTGGTAGGTCTCCTAAGACGTGCATAATCAGACCGCCGATAGATTCAACCTCTTCGCTATCCAAATCGATACCAAGCGCGATGCCTAAAGTGAACAAAGGCAGACTTCCTTTGCCAATTAAAGTACCGTCATCCAATAGCGTCCAGTCGTTATCATTCTGACGGAATTCGTCACGAATCTGTCCCACCAAGGCACTCAGTAAATTATCTAAAGTCAAAAAACCCACTGGTTTGCTGTCGCGATATCCGACCATCGCGAAATGCGGCGCACCTTTACGGAAACGGCGGAACAACTCCAATGCCGGCATATTCGGTGGTACATACTCAACGTGACGCAAATGTTTACCCAAGTCTTGCAAAGATTTACCACTTTGCTGCGCCAAAAATAAGTCTTTTAAATGCAGTGTACCTAAGACCGTTTCACCATCACTATCGATGTAAGGGTAACGGCTAAACCGATTGCGCGCAGCAGTCGCCATATTTTCTTCTAATGAGGCATCCTTATACATGGCGACCACTTCATTAATCGGACGCATCAAATCTGAAATTTCCAAATCACCAAAATCCAACATCTGCGCCATGATGCTCCACTCATCAGGCGTGAGTTTTTTGCTGGCATGACTGCCACGCAAAATCATCTTTAATTCCTCAGGTGAATAATGGGCGTCCTGTCCATGACTGGCATCTAAACCCAGCCACGACAATATCGTATTGGCACTATTATTGAGAACCCAGATAACGGGAAACATCGCCCAATAGAATAGGTACAAAGCTGGCGCCGTCCACAACGACACGCGCTCTGGCATACGAATCGCCATTGATTTAGGCGCTAACTCGCCAATCACGATGTGTAAGAAAGAAATAACGAAGAAGGCGAAAAAAAAGGAAATTCCGTGTACCAGCTTGGCCGATTCAACACCTACTTGTATGAGTATTGGTTCTAGTATGCGGGCAAACGCAGGCTCACCTATCCAACCGAGACCTAATGAAGCAAGCGTGATGCCCAGCTGACAGGCTGAAAGATAAGCATCTAAATGATTATGAACAGTCGCAAGCAGGCGACCTCGCAGGCCATTGACCTTTGCCAGACTGCGCACCCGGGTTTGACGAAGCTTGACTAAACCAAATTCGGCAGCCACAAAAAAACCATTGAGCAACACCAAAAACAGCGCTGCCATGATCAAAAGAAGATTATCCAACGACCAACTTTCCGAAATGAAGAAGTCATAACTTTACCTTAGAATTAAGGCTTGGTTATGACAAACGATGCGAAAGCTTCTCAGAATTTCAATTTGCAATACAAAAAGCCTAAAAAATTTTACGAAGTGTCAGGGTCTGTTGACATAGTATTTAGTCAATGCATTCCTGGTAATTCAAATCATTGCCACTAGAAGAAGCACAAAATTACAAATCCGTTCGCGCCATTTTTTTAGCACTTCATCATTGTTAAATTGTGTGTCATCGCTTTTTCATTGACAATCGTTAATGCAAAAGTGACACTCTGCCCGCCTCATGTATTTTTCTCTTTTTTACAGGATTTGCCAATGAAACCGCAATTGACTTTGTTACCCATATTAGCCGCACTCCTCACTTGCAACATCGCTTCGGCGCATGAATATGATGCTTTGCTCAAAGCAAAAAAGTACTCAGAAGTCGAAAAAGCAGTCGCGGCAAAGTTAGCCAGTGAACCCAGCAATCCAGACGCCCTGCTCGCGAAGACTGAACTTATTTTGATCGAAGGGAAGGAAAGCCGTCTCGACGAAGCGAGCAAATATGCAGAACAATGTATTAGCGCCCATCCTAAAAATTCTGAATGCCATGAAGCCCTGGGTAATGTACTCGGCACCAAAGCGCAAAAAGGTGGCGTTATGTCGGCAATCAGTTATGTGGGTAAGATCCGTGACTCGTTCAAGAAAGCGATAGAGCTCGATCCAAGTAATTTCAGCGCTCGCTCTTCTTTGATGCAGTTCTATTTACAAGCCCCCAGCTTTGTTGGCGGTGGCACAGGCAAGGCCAAAGATCTGGTCGTAGAAACCATCAAATTCAGCCCAGCTGCCGGTGCTTTATTGCAGGCCAGCTTAGATCTGCAGGACGACAATATTGACCGCGCCGCCTCTGGTGCTCTGGCCGTCAATACCAGTAATTCAGAGGTACTTGCGCGTCAACAAAGAAACATTCTGGCTAGCATAGGCCATGCTCAAATTAACGAGAAAAAATTTGCTGATGCAGAGAAAATTTTCCGCGAAGTAACGCAACGCTTTCCCGATGCTGTGCATGGCTATTTTGGTTTAGGAAAAACGCTACAAGAACAAGGCAAAGCTAAAGAAGCCATTCCTCACTTGGAAAAAGCGATGGCGATCGATGCCAGTGCGGGCATATTTTATCGCTTAGGAAAAGCTTGGCAGATGTTAGGTGACAAAGCGAAAGCCTTGGCTGCGTTTGAAAAAGCCCTAAATTTCAAACCCGAATTACCCAAAAAAACCAAGTCTGAAGTAGAAGACCTGATTAAATCGTTAAAAACTTAAACACAAGTAATTTTGGCAATAGCGACACCGCAGAATCCCGTCTTTACATGAAACTTGTTTGCAGACAATCTCGCTTTGCCTGCAAACAAGTGTGTTTGAGCCGCATCAAGCAAAGCGCAGATAAATCATCTGAGTGCGCTTCTGGCAGTAGCAGCAAAGTTACAATCGTGTTCTCGGCTCATCAAGCTGCTATAGAACGACTTTTGTATGAAAACTGCAATGCCTATCCCAACTCCCGCCGTTCCGCATAATTTAGTCGAAGATGTACTCGCCATTCTTACCGGCACATTATTAGTGTCGCTTGGCGTCGCCTTGTTTAATCAAGTGGGCTTATTTACCGGTGGCACCGCCGGCCTCGCCTTCCTGATTCATTATGCAACCGGGCTTTCATTTGGTTTGGTTTTTTTCCTCTTGAATATACCGTTTTACTGGTTCGCTTGGAAACGTATGGGGTGGAAATTTACGCTCAAGACTTTTTGTTCTGTAGCGCTGGTCTCTGTTCTGTCTGGATTACATCCCAAATTAATTCAACTAAGCAGCTTGACACCATTTTATGTAGCCCTGCTTGGCGGCTCCTTGATGGGCGTGGGTTTTATTGTTTTATTTCGTCATCAAGCCAGCCTCGGTGGTATCAATATTCTGAGTTTGTACTTGCAAGACAAGCACGGCATTCGTGCTGGCAAATTACAAATGGGCATGGATGTTTGTATCGTGTTGGCGTCGTTTATGGTGGTGTCGCCTATGGCTATGCTGGCATCTATACTGGGGGCTATTGTGCTTAATCTGGCTATCATGTTGAATCACAGACCTGGGCGTTATATGGCGGTTTAGCCCGGATTTAGCCCGGATTTAGCTCAAATAGGAACGCTGATTTTGTTGGAATAAGTCCTCTAAATTTTTTGTGTTTCAACAGTAAACACTCTGGACTTGTGTAGAATCAGAAGGCTAAGCGTCGCCAGTATTGAGTAGGAAGCAATCAGAGAGTATTAGTTTTTGATTTCTATTCAGCATAAGAAGCAGCGCAATCTACCTCACCCACATCCAACCGAGGAAACCCAGATGAATCAAGTTGTCATCAGTGGCACTGGCCTATACACACCCGAACAATCAATCTCTAACGAAGAACTAATCGCCAGCTTCAATGCTTACGTCGAGCAGTTCAATGCCGAACATGCGGACGCGATCAGCGATGGCAGTGTGACCGCTCTAGAACCCTCCAGTGTCGCTTTTATCGAAAAGGCATCTGGCATCAAATCACGCTATGTGATGGATAAAGCAGGCTTGCTCGACATTAATCGCATGGTCCCGCGCATTCCAGAACGTTCTGACGATGAGCCTTCGATTATGTGCCAGATGGCAGTCGCAGCGGCCTTTCAGGCTTTAGAACGTGCGGGCAAAACGGTAGCTGATGTCGATGCAGTGATTTGTGCTGCCAGCAATATGCAACGTGCCTATCCAGCCATGGCAGTAGAGATTCAAAATGCGCTTGGTATTGACGGCTATGGCTACGATATGAATGTTGCCTGCTCCTCAGCGACTTTTGGCATACAAGCCGCGATGAGTGCAATACAAAGCGGTCAGGCGCGTGCCGTATTGGTGATAAACCCGGAAATTACCAGCGGCCACTTGAACTGGCGTGATCGCGATAGCCATTTTATCTTCGGCGATGCCTGTACTGCGATTTTATTGGAGCGCGCTGATCTGGCAACTTCGCCCCACCAATTCGCGATTTTGGGTATGAAACTCAAGACGCAATTTTCAAATAATATCCGGAATAATTTTGGCTTCTTAAATCGTGCCGATGAAACAGGCATCGGCAAACCGGACAAATTATTCCGGCAACAGGGTCGTAAAGTATTTAAGGAAGTCTGTCCTATGGCGGCCGAAACCATTACGACTACCGTGCAAAATTCTGGTTTGGAAATCAGTCAAATTCAACGCTTTTGGTTACATCAAGCGAATCTAAATATGAACTTGCTCATCGCCAGACTCATACTCGGCCGCGATGCAACACCAGAAGAATCACCGACCATTTTGGACACCTATGCCAATACCTCTTCTGCCGGATCCATCATTGCGTTCCACAAATATCAAGATGATTTGAGCAAAGATGCGATAGGCGTGATTTGTTCTTTTGGCGCGGGTTACTCCATCGGCTGCGTCGTGGTGAAGAGGTTGTAATTCTTTAAGTGAGTATGAACTTCAGTATGCGTGAACAAAAGCCGACGAAGTGTCGGCTTTGTTTTATTTAGCACCACCAATTTCGGTCAATATCTGCAATACGCAGGCAACAAAATTTGATCGCATCTCGGCAGCTCCTTTCATCAGCAAATTCGAACTTAATACTTATTGTTAAGCTCTTCAAATTAGCCTTCAGCAGCAATTACTTGGGACGCTGCATTGATCACGGCGGCAATCCGGCCGACATCACGCAACTGCGTGGTGGACATGCCTTCTTTACGCAATAAATCAAAGTGCGATTTCACACAGAAGTGACATTTACCAACAATAGAAGCCGCCAGCGCGTACATTTCAAAGCGACGTTTATCAACGCCGCCATTAGTCGCATAGGCGTTCATACGCAATTGCGCACCTTGAGACTTCAAGTCTTCATCATCGGCCATTTCCACGAATGGATACCAGACATTATTCATACCCATCAACGCCGCCGCAGTCATCGCCGCCTGCACTTCTTCCGGCGCGATATGACCTGAGTTTTTGATCAAGTCGATCAGGGTTTTACTCTTCGTCGCAAACGCCGCCGCCAAGGCAACCGCTACAGCATCGTTAGCTTCTAAACTAGAACGCGCAATCGTGCTATCTACATTCAAACGAATATCTTTAGCATAATCTGGAATGCTATTTTTAATCAAAGTAAGAAATTCCATAGTTTTCACCTATCAAAAAGCGTTTTTAAAACCCGCCGGAGCGGGTTGATTGTACTTTAGCTGAAGCAACGGCTAAAAGTAAGTGCTTCATAACTTCAGACTATCCGAAGACTTTGTCGCAATGACGACCAAAGCTGAACAGATCGGCAATTAGAAATTCAATTTTAGGAGGACAGGGCTAGGCGCTTCCCACAGCAATACACAAGTATTGCGAGGACAAGCAACAATGCCATGTCCCCTACAATTGAATTTATAATGTCGAACCGCCTACTGTACGATTACATGGGCAGAGCTCATCCGTTTGTAAACCATCCAAAATACGCAGAATTTCAGTTGGGTTACGACCGACGTTCAAGTTGTTCACAGAAACGTGTTGAATGACATTGTCTGGATCAACGATGAAAGTTGCGCGCAAAGCCACGCCTGCGTTGACATCACGTACACCCAACATATCCACCAAAGAACCTGTCGCGTCGCCGAATGCATAGTGATTCAACTTGTCCAGATCTTTGTGTTCACGGCGCCATGCCAATTTGCAGAATTCGTTATCTGTAGAGCCACCCATCAAAACCGCATCACGGTCAGAGAAATCACTCGCCAATTTTGCGAATTCGACGATTTCAGTTGGGCAAACAAATGTGAAATCTTTTGGGTAAAAATAGATGACTTTCCATTTACCAGGGAAAGACGCTTCAGTAATTGTTTCAAAAGCGGATACGCCATTTTCTTCGTGATGATTAAATCCTGGCTTAGCTGCTGGTACGCTAAATGCATCGAGTTTTTGTCCTACTGTTTTCATTGATTTCTCCTGATGATGAACATGGGTGTTTCAGTTTAAATCTCGCCGGATCTTATACTCTAATCCAGCAAGGAATTTGTCGGCAGCATCGTTTGAACTGCATTAAAACGAAGCTTATCACTATCAAATACCACAATCCAATAGATTATTTCTAAATATCTCTTAGGGAACAGCTAATGCGCCATTTTTACCCAGCGCTTTCCTCTACAACTATGAATCCGAACCATCATAATTGAGATTCACTAAAAGTCTATGACAGATTGAATTTTCTTTCTGGCTGACTCAATTCCAAAAAAACTATTCTGACTATGTTGTCCGCACAGGTGGTGGATTCACAAATTATTGGATACAAAGCCTAAAACCGCTTTTCTCAAACACTCTGCGGCTATAATCGCGATTCTTTATTTCTACAATGAGTTCGCCGTGTCCGACCGCTTAGCTGTGCTACCGCAATATTTTTTACCTAAATACTTATTAACTGCTTTTGCGGGTCTGGTTGCCAATGACCGAGGCGGCAAACGCACGACCCGCCTGATCAATTGGTTCGTCAAAAAATATCATGTAAATATGCAAGAAGCCGCCAATCCTGACACGGCCAGCTACGCCAGCTTTAACGAGTTTTTTACCCGTCCACTTCGTGCCGATGCTCGCCCTATTTCCGCCTCAAAATACGCTTGCCCTGTCGACGGCGCCATCAGTGAATTCGGTACGATAGAGCAAGGACAAATCTTTCAGGCAAAAGGGCACTATTTTTCGGCCACCGCTTTAGTCGGTGGCGATGCTAGTCTCGCTGCAAAATATCACGACGGTCAATTCGCCAATATTTATCTAAGTCCGCGCGACTATCACCGTATACATATGCCTTGCGATGGTCGCTTGAAACGCATGATTTATGTGCCTGGCGAATTATTCTCGGTCAATCCCACCACTGCACGCGGCGTCCCTGGTCTATTCGCACGTAATGAACGTGTTGTCTGTGTATTTGATTCGCCCCATGGTGAATTTATCCTTGTACTAGTAGGTGCGACCATTGTTGGTAGCATGCAAACCGTCTGGCACGGCATCGTCAACCCGCCGCGTACCGATAAGGTACGAGAATGGATTTATACCGATCAAGATATCCAATTGAAAAAAGGCGAAGAAATGGGTCGCTTCCTTCTAGGTTCAACTGTCGTCATGCTTTTCGCCAAGGATAGTATGCAATTTAACCCGGCATGGAAGCCCGCCGGCGCAGTTCGCTTGGGTGAGGAAATGGGTAGTTGAAAGGCTTAAAATTTATAAAAAATATAAATCAATGAAAGTCAAACCCAGTTTTGACTTACAAGATTCAAACTCTGCAATCAATAAAGCAGCTTAACCGGCTGCTTTTATTCTGAACTACAGTCATGCATCGCAGCAAATGTTTACCTTTGAGCGATCACAAACATCAACTTCTGCAGCGCACAAATTTCTTGCAGTTCGCCACAATTTGATACATAATCTAAATACGAATTATTCTTATTTAGATTAAATCCATACTCAAGCAGGCTTGAGTCACCTATCACTAAGGCAGAACATCATGAATACGCTGCAACAGGCACCATTACCTCGTCAATTTGCGACCGGAACATTGATCGCAATCGCGCACTTGGTCGTATTTGGTTTAATCATATTAAATCCTGTTGAACGCCTCCAGAACAAAGCAAAAGAAACCATTGTGATGATGGTACCAAGCATGTTGCCGCAACCACCTGTGCCCGTTGCGAAAGCGGAACAGACACCACCGGCTAAGAATGTGGTGACACCTGTGATACCGCAGATGGCGATAAAAAGTGACAATGAGAATGCGATTCAGCTTGCGCCCGCAGTTGCTGACACTCCAGCACCACCTAACCCAACGCCCGTGGTGAACACACCGATAATTGCCAAAGCGGAACCCAGCGGTCCCAAAGTAGTGAGCGCTGTGGAATACATCAATGCACCGCAAGCAGAGTATCCAGCAATAGCACGCCGCCTAGGCGAAGAAGGCCGGGTGGTGATGCAAGTCTTGGTTAACGATAAGGGTCGGGCTGAAAAAGTAGAGATCTTGAAATCATCAGGTTTTGCGCGCCTAGACGAGTCTGCTAAATCAGCTTTATTGCGCGCACTGTTCAAACCCTATATTGAAGATGGCAAAGCAACGATGGTACTTGCCACGGCCAGCATCAACTTTTCATTGCGTGGATAAACGCTTTGGTCTAACGCTTAATCTAAGTCTAAGTCGAAAAAAAGCATGTACACCACATGCTTTTTTTTGCTTTAAAAATCCGAGATGAGTAATTTATTCAGGCATCGATTCTTTGAATGAAGGGCGCTCAGACAATTTATCGAACAACTTAGCCAGATTAGGATAATCATCGTGCCATTTGATTTCTGGAAAACGGAAAGCTAGCCAGCCGACACAACAACCGACGCTAATATCGGCTAAAGTCAAATGATTACCAACGCAAAAGCCTGACTCACCCAATCCTTGTGACATGGATTTCAGACCGGCATGCACTTTATCCAACTGCCGATTCACCCAGGCTTCACTCTGCTGTGCAGGGTCACGCATCGTGCGTTCGGCGCGAATTAACACTGCGGCATCCAAAATACCATCGGCCAAGGCCTCCCAATTCTTTACTTCGGCACGCTCACGTCCATGTGGTGGAATCAATTTACCCACTGGCGTCAAGGTATCCAAATATTCGACTATCACGCGCGAGTCAAACATCGCACCACCGTCTTCCATCAATAAACACGGTACTTTGCCAAGTGGATTGGATTGCTGGATCGTAGTATCAGCGGCCCAGACATTTTCCAACAGCAAAGCGTAGTCCAGTTTCTTTTCCGCCATCACCACGCGAACTTTTCTAACGTAAGGACTTGCAAGGGAGCCAATGAGTTTCATAGTACTTTCACATGATCAAAGTTTTTTACCAAGGGAAATTATATCATTGCTGATCCAGATCAAAGTCTAAACCACACCACATAAATATCACAATGATAATAATTAAGCTAAGAATTAAGAGTCTAAAAATGGTAAAATCTCAGCTTATTTCGATTCAACTGAAAATTTAAGGGCTGACATTGCCTTTCACAGCCCATCATCGCGAGATGACGATCACTTGACGCAAACAGAATACTGCTTTCAGTAAATTCAGTAGCCAAACGCATTTCCCCTTCAATTTCCTCAACTATTCAACTCTTCATCATGTCTCTCTCTACTCTCTCTGCCCTCTCCCCTCTAGACGGACGTTACGCATCTAAAGTCGATGCTTTGCGCGCGACTTTGTCTGAAGCTGGCTTCATGCATCATCGCGTTAAAGTTGAAATCTCTTGGTTGCAAGCTTTGTCTTTAGCAAGCTTTGCGGAAATTAAACCATTTTCTGCCGCAGCTAATGAATTGTTAGATCGTATTGCCAATGATTTTTCAGAAGATGACGCGGCGCGTATCAAAGCGATAGAAGCAGTAACTAACCATGATGTGAAAGCCGTTGAATACTGGTTAAAAGAATCTGTGGGTTTGGCGCTTCCAGAAAGCTACAATCACCTGCCACAGCGCAGCTTGAACATTGCACCTGAAATTACAGCGGAACTAAAAGCCGCTGCTGAATTTATCCACTTTGCCTGCACCTCCGAAGATATCAACAACACCTCCCACGGCATGATGTTGAAAACAGCACGTGATGGCGTCATGCTGCCTGCATTGCAAAAATTGATTTCCCGCTTAACCGACATCGCACACGACAATGCGGACGTACCTATGCTGTCACGCACACACGGTCAAACTGCGAGCCCAACCACACTAGGCAAAGAAATGGCCAACGTGGTCGCGCGTCTGCAGCGTGCGGCGCAACGCATCGCGCAAGTTGAAATCCTGGGTAAAATGAACGGCGCCGTCGGTAACTACAATGCCCATTTGTCTGCCTATCCCAATCATGATTGGGAAAGCTTCTCCAAGAATGTCATCGAACAACGCCTAGGCCTAAGCTACAATCCATATACTATCCAAATCGAACCGCACGATTACATGGCAGAAATGTTCGATGCATTCGCGCGCGCTAACACGATTTTGCTCGATTTAAATCGCGATATCTGGGGCTATATTTCGGTCGGCTATTTCAAACAAAAAACTAAGGCAGGCGAAATTGGTTCTTCAACGATGCCGCATAAAGTCAATCCTATTGACTTCGAAAATTCTGAAGGCAATTTAGGCTTAGCGAACGCCCTGCTCAAACATTTATCTGAAAAGTTACCAATCTCGCGCTGGCAGCGCGACCTAACAGACTCCACGGTGTTACGCAATATTGGCGTGGCGCTTGGCTACACTCTATTAGCCTATGACAGCTGTGTACGTGGTTTGAATAAACTAGAAACTAATCAAGCTCGCCTGGCGGAAGATTTAGACAATACCTGGGAAGTTTTAGCAGAACCTGTGCAAACTGTCATGCGCCGTTATGGCGTGGAGAATCCTTACGAGCAATTAAAAGAATTAACCCGTGGCAAGGGTATTTCTAAAGAAGCTTTGCGTGAATTTATCCTCGGTTTAAGTATTCCACAGGATGCCAAGGACTTGCTGTTAGCGATGACACCAGCAAACTACACAGGCATAGCAGCGAAATTAGCAAAAGCGATCTAATTTAATTCACTTGGCTCATTCAAGCCAATGATGTTCAACAAGACAAAAGTCTGCAGAAGCAATTCTGCGGACTTTTGTCTTTGTACCAACCAAAGTCGCTTTTCAATGCGGTTGTGCAGACTTTGCTTTTTTTTGCTATATTAGTTCTACTTCGAACTAATTTCCTTTTTTAGGAGAATTTATGCAAGCGTATCCTAAGAAAAGTGTCTTATTGCATTGGCTGGTCGCTGTTCTGATCATTGCCGCATTTGCTTTGGGTACTTATATGACCGATTTAAAAATCAGCCCCACGAAACTGAAACTGTATTCATGGCATAAATGGATAGGTGTGACCGTCTTGGCTTTGGTTGCCCTTCGTCTGTTGGTGCGCCTGCTCAGTGCCGCGCCAGCCTATCCTGACAGTATGAAGTCATGGGAAAAACAGCTTGCAAGCCTGACTCACATTGCGCTGTATGTATTAATGTTCGCGGTACCGCTTTCTGGCTATCTTTACTCTTACGCCGCAGGTTTCCCTGTGGTTTATTTAGGCCTAATTGAACTGCCCGCATTGATAACGCCTGATCCTGACATGAAAGACAATTTCAAAGAGCTGCACGAAGTATTAACTAATGGCATGTTGTTACTCGTCTTATTACATATCGCAGCCGCGCTCAAACATCAGTTTATCAACAAGGACAACATCTTAAAAAGAATGTGGCCTGATTTCTCCAACAAGGAATAAGCATGAAAAATCTTACTCAAGCAATTCGACTACCGATTACGGAGATGCTCAGTGCCACGAGCCTGACAACAACGCTAATAATCGCGACTGCTATCAGCTTAAGCAGCACTTCTGGTCACGCTGCCAATGTACAAATCGATACCGCAAAAAGCACCGTGCATGTGGTCTTCAAACAAATGAATGTGCCAGTCCAAGCGCAATTCAAAAAATTTACGGCAAACATCGACTACAACATCGCTAAACCCGAAAACTCTAAAGCACAAGTTGAGATTGATGCTGGTAGTTTGAATTTGCCAGCACCTGAGTACAACGCTGAAGTTTTGAAAAAAGAATGGTTTAACGCAGCACAATTTCCGAAAGCTAGTTTTACTTCAACCGCGATGAAATCTTCTGGCCCGGGAAAATTAGATGTAACTGGCAATCTGACCATCAAAGGTAAAACTATCACCGCCAATTTTCCCTTAAGCATTAAAACAGAAGGAAAATCTGTCAGCTTTGAAGGTAGCTTACCCATCAAACGTCTGGCATTTAACATTGGCGAAGGTGAGTGGAAAGACACTGACATGATCGCCGACGAAGTTGTTATCAAATTTAAAGTCGTCACCAAGCAATAGTTCTACTAAGCAACAATCTAAAGCACCAATGATTCACTCTGTAGTACCCGACATCTCTAATTTACAGATCTTTTACAGGAGCATCACTATGAAGTTATCCAACATCCTCGCTATCGCATTGTTCGCAGTTGCAGCCCCAAGTTTCGCTCAAACTTACAAAGTCGATCCTAACCATACCTATCCGAGCTTTGAAGCCGACCACAAGGGCATTTCTTTCTGGCGCGGGAAGTTCACCAAGACTGAAGGCACCATCACTTTAGATCGGGCAGCAAAAACAGGTACTATGAACATCACCATCGATGCGAACTCTTTGGATTTTGGTCACGCCAAAATGAATGATCACGCGAAAAGCAAAGACATGTTCAATGTACCGCTGTTTCCAAGTATTACTTATGTCGGAAAATCGATGAAGTTTGAAGGCGACAAACTGGTTGCAGTAGAGGGCGAATTGACTTTACTGGGTGTCACCAAGCCTGTGCTTTTGACGATCAACAAGTTCAAATGTATTGAAGATGGTATGACGAAAAAAGAAATTTGTGGCGCCGATGCAAGTGCAGAATTTAAGCGCTCCGATTTCGGTATGAATTTCGCATTAAACTGGGGTTTCTCTCCTGACGTCAAATTATCAATTCAGGTTGAAGCCAGCAAAATGAATTAAACTTGCTTCTGCACACGGTGACTGACTTTAGTCAGTCACCTTTGCCATTTCAATCTTCTTCAAACTGTAACCAGTTTCAAACTATCTCCCATGCTAGAAAAGCGCTACTTACGCAGCATTCGCTTACTCTCAGAATGCATGCAATCCTTCGAAAAAAGCTCCTCCAAACGAGTACGCTCTTTAGGCTTTACCGACTCACAATTTGACATCATCGCAACCTTAGGTAACACACCTGGGATGACATGCAAGGAGTTGGGTGAAAAGACCTTAATTACAAAAGGAACCTTGACTGGCGTATTGGACAGGCTAGAACAAAAAGGCTTAATTCAAAGAGAACGGGGTGAGGACAGGCGTCAATTATTTATCAAGCTAACGGCTGAAGGTGAACAACAATTCGCCACTGCATTTCCGGAGGTCGTGAAACAAGGCCGTGCCATTTTCAGTGAATATCAAGCTGAAGATTTCGACGCACTAGAAGCCCAACTCTTAAAGTTGAAAGCAACGCTAACGCGCACTTAATCACTGAAATTCTCTCAACGTAAACCACAAAAAAAAGACGGGCGAACCCGTCTTTTTTTTAACCACATCGTAAACAGTTCATTGAACTAGCTCATATCCGCCTAAGCTAATTTACCGTGACACTGTTTATATTTTTTACCGCTACCGCATGGGCAAGCATCGTTGCGACCTATTTTCCAACCTTGGTCTACAAATGGCTCCTGCACATCGCTTCCAGCAACAGGTGACGGCGCTAACATTTCCTCTGGTGAGGCATTGGCATCGAACTCCGCATGTTGATAATGGACATTTTCTATTTGAGATTGTGCCATCTGTTGCTCAGCAGCTTCGATCTCTTCGCGCGATTGAATACGTACCGTCACTACAATACGCACTACCTCGTTTTTGATCATATCTAGCATTTGACCAAATAATTCGAAGGCTTCACGTTTGTATTCCTGTTTCGGATTCTTCTGTGCATAGCCGCGCAGATGAATACCTTGACGCAGATGATCCAGTGCTGCCAGATGTTCACGCCAATGACTATCAATGCTTTGCAACATCACACTGCGTTCAAATCCCGCGAAACTATCTTTGCCGACCACTTCAACTTTGGCATCGTAAACCGCTTTTGCCGCAGCCACTACGCGATCCAAAATATCTTCGTCTGTTAGATTCTTTTCTGTCTCTAACAAGCTAACTAAGGACAAATCCAAGGCCCATTCACTTGCCAGTACGGCTTCTAAACCAGCCAGATCCCACTGCTCCTCGACAGTTTCATGCGGCACGTATTGACGCACCAAGTCATGGAACATGCCATCACGCAAAGAGGCAATCATTTCAGACATATCTTGCGCTTCCAGCAATTCATTGCGTTGCTGGTAAATCACTTTACGCTGGTCATTCGCGACGTCATCGTATTCCAACAGTTGCTTACGAATATCAAAGTTACGTGCCTCTACTTTGCGCTGTGCGGACTCGATTGAACGACTGACGATGCCAGCTTCGATTGGCTCGCCTTCCGGCATTTTCAATCTATCCATAATCGCACGTACGCGATCACCAGCAAAAATGCGCAGCAAGGCGTCATCTAGAGACAAATAGAAACGTGAAGAACCCGGATCACCCTGACGACCAGAACGGCCACGCAATTGATTATCAACGCGACGTGATTCATGGCGCTCAGTACCGACGATATGCAAGCCGCCCGCAGCAACAACTGCATCGTGCAGAGATTGCCATTCATCGCGCAATTTTTGCGACTGCATCTGCTTTTCAGTACCAGATAAGGACTCAGACGCTTCTATCAATTGCACTTGCTTAGCGACGTTGCCACCTAAGACGATATCGGTACCACGACCTGCCATATTAGTAGCGATAGTAATCGCTTTTGGACGACCGGCTTGGGCAATAATTTCGGCTTCACGTGCATGCTGTTTTGCATTCAAAACGTTATGCGGCAATTTCGCTTTTTCTAGAATACCTGACAATAATTCAGAATTTTCAATCGAGGTCGTACCGACCAAAACTGGTTGACCACGTTCATAGCAATCCTGAATATCCTTTAGCATCGCGCCGTATTTTTCTTCAGCAGATTTATAAACCTGATCTTGTCTATCTTTACGAGCTGAAGGACGATTCGGTGGAATTACCACGGTTTCAAGATTATAAATTTCTTGGAATTCGTAAGCTTCAGTATCCGCAGTACCCGTCATACCAGACAAGCGGGTGTACATACGGAAATAATTCTGGAAGGTAATTGATGCCAAAGTCTGGTTTTCGTTTTGAATACGAACACCTTCTTTGGCTTCCACCGCTTGATGCAAACCGTCCGACCAACGACGACCGGTCATCATACGGCCAGTGAATTCATCGACGATCACGATTTCATCATTCAGTACCACATAGTGCTGATCTTTGAAATACAGCGCATGAGCGCGCAACGCAGCATACAAATGATGTACCAAAGAGATATTCGCGGCATCGTACAAGGACGCACCTTCGGGCAATAAACCCATCTGCGTCAAAATACGTTCAGCTTTATCGTGGCCTGCTTCGGTCAATAAAACCTGATGTGATTTCTCGTCTTTCGTATAGTCGCCAGGTACCTCAACCACACCCTTACCATCCGGCGTTTCCTCGCCAATTTGTAAAGTTAAGAGCTTTGGTACTTCATTAATTTTGTAATATAGCTCGGTATGATTTTCTGCCTGACCAGAAATGATCAATGGTGTACGTGCTTCATCGATCAAAATCGAATCGACTTCATCGACCACGGCAAAATTCAAAGAGCGCTGTACGCGATCTTTGGCTTCATACACCATGTTGTCGCGCAAATAGTCGAAACCAAATTCATTATTCGTGCCGTAGGTAACATCAGAGCCATAGGCAATTTGTTTTGCATCGTGCTCTAACTGGGACAGGTTGACACCCGTCGTCAAACCTAGCCAACCGTACAGCTCGCCCATCTGATCCGCGTCACGTTGCGCCAAATAATCATTGACAGTAACAACGTGCACCCCTTTACCTGACAAAGCATTCAGATAAATCGGTAAAGTTGCCATCAAGGTCTTACCTTCACCCGTACCCATTTCGGCAATTTTACCAAAATGCAAAGCCATACCGCCCATCATCTGCACGTCAAAATGACGCATTTTCAAGACGCGCTTACTGGCCTCGCGGCAAACAGCAAAAGCTTCAGGCAACAAGGCGTCTAAGGTTTCGCCTTTCGCCAAACGCTCCTTAAATTCAGGAGTTTTCGCTTTTAATTGCTCATCAGTCAAAGCTTCCAACTTTGGCTCTAAGGCGTTAATTTCACGCACAGTTTTTTGATATTGTTTCAAGAGCCGTTGGTTACGGCTACCGAATATTTTGGTCAGGAATGACATGCTTTGATTGAGTTTTGGGTTCTTAAACACTGCGACAATCTCATCTAAAGTATTCGGATGAGATTCAAAACGCAGCAAATGTGATTAACTTTTTATTTTAACATGCCTGACGTGCCTTTCTAGAAAATCCAGAGCGGCCAACAGGAAGATTAGATAGGAGTTGGTGTTAAATCAGACAAAAACAAGAGTAAGGATATGAATTTCCCTCTAGAAAGCCTTTGATTCAACTTGCTTAGCGTACTAAGCTAGCAATTTTGGAAATATCAGCCCCCTCATTGCCGGCATTCAAAAATTTATGGGGATTTTGAGGAATACCTTTAATCCTGACTTCAAAATGCAAATGCGCACCGGTGGAGCGGCCTGTGGATCCGATGTTCGCAACGTGCTGTCCACGCTTCACAATATCGCCGACTTTGGCAAATAGCTTCGACGCATGCGCATAACGAGTAATCATGTCCCCGCCATGATCAATTTCCAACATATTCCCAAAATCGGGGTGATATTCGGCTGAAACTACGACACCGCCCGCTGCTGCCACTATCGGGGTGCCGTTCGGCGCAGAAAAATCCAAACCTTCGTGAAATGCGGTGCGTCCCGAAAACGGGTCCAGACGACGACCAAAAGTCGATGCGTTGTAACCAACGTTCACTGGCACAATAGTCGGCAAAAGTTTTGCCTGCAATTTAAAACTCATCAATTTAGATTCGACAACGTTAAAGTAATCTGAACGATAACTAACATCTTTTGCCAACATATCCAGGCTGGCTTGAAAATCCACGAGGTTGGACTCGGCTCTCCCCCCCGCCACACTCACTTCGGCACCACCACGCCCGGGCGAATCTTTGAAGTTAAATTCTTCCGGTTTTACGCCGGCCAAGCCCTGTACACGCTCACCTAGAGCATCTAAACGTATAAGTTGAGCCTGCATCTCACCAAGCTTAACTGCCATTGCAGCGAGATTTTCTTTCAAATATTTATCATTTGAAGTGAGGCCAAGCCCCCCTCCATTTTGCAATGCAGCTGGCAATATGGCTTTAACTAGCAGTGAATCGCTGGTGCTGTAACGAGCCGTTAAATTAATGACCGAAACAGAAATAATGAAGGCGAATAAAACAAATAAGGATATAAAAATCGCCAAATGTTTGGACGTCAGCGTAAGCGACTTGGCTTGCGTTAGACGCGAATGCATAATAATCACTTGCATTAACTGATACCCCCATGATCAACAAGAATGAATTGTGGTAATGTGCCGACTATGCAAGCACCTCAACAACCTTATCGATTAAATATCAAGCGTGGCAAAAAGCTCACAGATGCCAGTGGTGTCGCTGCCTTCTTACAACAAAGCGACAAACTCTCTCCACTATTACCTACTATTAAGCGAAATCTTTCGCTACAAAAAGAATGTGGGAGCTTACTCCCACCGATCTTTGATAGCTGTGAAGTATTGAACTTGGCTGATGAACAGCTAGTTCTCTCCACACCAAATGCCTCAATTGCCAGCAAACTCAAGCAGCAATTACCTAAATTACAAGCTCATCTGCAGCAGCGAGGTTGGCAGATTAACGCAATCAAGATTAAAGTACAAGTCAAACGAACGGTAGAAAAGCAGGTACCTGTCAAACAGGCAATATTAAGCAGCAAGGCGCTTTCAGCTTTTGCCAGTCTGGAAAGCAGTCTGCCGACGACGCCGCAGAATGCCGATTTGAAAGCCGCACTAGAGCGGCTTTTACGAAGAAATGCTTAGCAAGTATATGTTTGAGTCACGCCCAACTTAGTTAAGTGCCCATTCTCGCTGCTCTTGCTCAAAATAGGAAACAGGTGCCTGTCTGGCCTCATCAAAAGTAACGATCTCATAGGCATCTGGCTGTGATAGCAAGACACGCAGCAATTGATTATTCAAGCCATGACCTGACTTATGCGCGGTATAACTCGCCAGGAAAGGATGCCCGATCAGATATAAATCGCCAATCGCATCCAGAATTTTATGTCGTACGAATTCATCATCGAAGCGCAAACCATCCGCATTCAAAATGCGATATTCGTCCATCACGATCGCGTTTTCCAAAGAACCACCACGCGCCAAACCTATGCCGCGTAACATCTCCACATCTTGCATAAAGCCGAAAGTACGGGCGCGCGCCACGTCTTTTACATAAGAGACTTTTTCAAAATCAACCTCGGCTGTTTGCATAGTGCCGTCGACCGCGGGGTGATTAAATTCTATGAAAAAATGCAATTTAAAGCCATCATATGGCTCAAGTCTGGCCCACTTTTCCGACTTACCCGTTCCCTCGCGGATTTCTATCGGCTTTAAAATTCGGATAAATTTTCTAGCCGCATTTTGCTCAGCAAAACCAGCTTGCTGCAACAAATAAACAAACGATGAGGCTGAGCCATCCATAATCGGAATTTCTTCCGCACTGACATCAATAAATAGATTATCAATACCCAAGCCAGCACAGGCCGACAATAAGTGTTCTACGGTAGATACTTTGGCACCGCCCATCGTCAGCGTAGATGCCATCTTGGTATCACCAATATTTAAAGCAGTCGCAGGAAATACCACCGGAGGTTGTAAATCTACCCGCGTAAAAATGATGCCGCTATCAATGGGAGCGGGACGCAAAGTCAGTGTTACTTTGGTGCCGGAATGCACACCGACACCGATTGTTTTCACTTCTTGCTGTATGGTTCTTTGTTTTAACATCCCGAGATTATAATTCGCAAAGCCAATTTACGCAGAAAATTACAAAACGGATCAACTAAAAATAAATTTCAAAAAAAAGCGCACCAAGCGATGCGCATTTTCATGACTAAGCAAAATTCGATTATGCCAACTGTGCCAACATCGTTTCCGCATTTGAAACCGCGAAATTACCACCCTCTTCCACGTTCAAATGTTTTACCACACCGTCCACAGCAAGCAGTGAATAACGTTGTGAGCGCACGCCCATACCAAACTTACTAAAATCTGCATCCAAGCCTAAAGCTTTACTGAAAGTCGCATTGCCATCGGCCATCATACGCACAACGCCAGTCGCTTTTTGATCACGACCCCAGGCACCCATAACAAAAGCATCATTGACGGAGATACACCAGATTTCATCCACGCCTTTTGCTTTCAAAGCAGCAGCATGTTCTACGTAACCAGGTACATGTTTAGCGGAGCAAGTTGGTGTGTATGCACCAGGCAAACCGAAAATAGCAATGGTTTTACCCTTCGTCAATTCGGCGACATCAAAAGTATTCGGGCCTAAAGAACAAGCTTCAGACTCCACTTCAATAAACTCGGCCAGGCTGCCTGCTGGTAATGTGTCACCAATCTTGATGCTCATAACGAACTCCCTAAAAATGAAATAATAAGTGGACTCTCACCTGATCAAATGCGATGCAGGGAAGTGTGCAAGTATGCCTTAAACAAAAAATTTCTGCAGAAAGCAAAACGCCAGTCAATCGACTGGCGTTTTGCTTGATTCCTACTTTAACTCAATTAAACACTACTTACTCTGCTTGCTCTACTTACTCAGTCCGCTTGCTTACGCAGAAATGCAGGAATATCATAAGTTTCCATGCCGTTCTTTTCTAAGGCACGTACTTGTTCAGTTGCAGAATGACGCCATACTGCAGGCTTAGTCAAACTATCAAAACCAGCACTGACGGAAGTACTTGCTTTACCCGAAGTTGCGGCAGCTACCGGCGTTGCCATCATCATCGGTTCATCATGCGTACCGGTACGTAACATCGGCGTTTGTACCAATTGAATATTTTTCTTGCCGCGCCCCAAACCAGTCGCAACGACAGTCACACGAATATCATCACCCATGCTTTCATCGTAAGCGATACCTTGAGCGATAGAAGCGTCAGGTGCTGCAAATGCTCGCACTGCTGCCATCACTTCTTTGATTTCTTTACCCTTCAAACCACGGCTGGCCGTTACGTTGACCAGTACGCCACGCGCACCAGACAAATCGATACCATCCAACAATGGTGAAGCCACAGCTTGTTCGGCTGCGATACGTGCACGGTCAACACCAGAAGCAGTAGCCGTTCCCATCATCGCCTTACCTTGTTCGCCCATGATCGTTTTCACGTCATTGAAATCGACGTTGATATGACCAGGCACATTGATGATTTCTGCAATACCAGCGACCGCATTATTCAACACGTTATCTGCATGACCTAACCATTCGATCATGCTGTCGTCTTCGTAAATTTCTTCGAGTTTTTCATTCAAGATGATGATCAAAGAATCGACATGTTTGGACAGTGCCTCTAAACCCTCATCAGCGATGTCCATGCATTTCTTACCTTCGTAAGAAAATGGTTTGGAAACCACCGCAACAGTCAATGCACCCAATTCTTTAGCGATTTGTGCGACCACAGGTGCCGCACCAGTACCTGTACCGCCACCCATACCAGCAGCGATAAACACCATGTGCGAACCACGCAAAGCGTCTTCAATACGTGAACGAGATTCTTCCGCCAATTGACGGCCTACTTCTGGTTTCATCCCTGCGCCCAAACCAGTTTCACCGATCTGTATCACATTATGTGCATTAGATTGCGTCAGCGCTTGCGCATCAGTATTCGCAGCGATGAACTCGACGCCTGAAACACCTTTGTTAATCATGTGCTGAACTGCATTACCACCTGCGCCACCGACACCAACGACTTTGATCACTGTGCCTTGCGTAGCGTTATCGACCATATCGAACTCCATCATGAATCCCCCAAGTAGGCAGTTTTCAGTCGCTAATCCTCACCCTATGTGACGCCTAGCGAATAAAAACTGTAATTCACACCATTATAAAATGATTGCAGCAAATTATAGTAAAAAATCTGCTGCAAATCGCCTCATTTCGTCTATAAAACAAACACTATTTTTCAAAACAAAAGATGGAATTAAAAATTCCCTTGAAACCACTCTTTCATACGCTGCCAAACTGCACTTGCCGAACCTGCCTGGCGCGTCACGATATGACCTCGTAAGTACTGCTTCTTCGCTTCCAACAACAAACCTAAAACGGTCGCATAACGCGGACTGCGCACCACATCAGCTAACTGACCTGAGTAAGCTGGCATACCCAAACGTGCCGGCTTCAAGAAAATATCTTCGGCCATTTCTACCATGCCTTGCATGGTGGATGAACCGCCCGTCAACACAATGCCCGATGACAGTACGTCTTCGTACCCGGATTCACGCACGACCTGATGCACCAAGGCGAACAATTCTTCAACCCGCGGTTCTATCACTGCGGCCAATGCCTGACGTGATAATGAACGTGGACCACGATCACCTAAGCCTGGCACTTCAAGGGTATCTGCGGGATCAGCCAGCACTTGTTTCGCAACACCGAAACGAATTTTAATTTCCTCGGCTTCCGAAGTAGGTGTGCGCAAAGCCATTGCAATATCATTCGTAATCTGATCACCAGCAATCGGAATTACTGCGGTGTGACGAATCGAGCCTTCACTAAATACCGCGACATCCGTCGTACCGCCGCCGATATCAATCAACACCACGCCCAATTCTTTTTCGTCATTGGTCAATACCGCATCTGCAGATGCCATCGGTTGCAAAATCAAATCGGACACTTCCAGTCCACAACGACGCACACACTTCACAATATTTTGAACTGCGGAAACTGCACCGGTCACGATATGCACTTTGACTTCGAGCCGTATGCCACTCATACCTATAGGCTCACGCACATCGTCTTGACTATCAACGATAAATTCTTGCGGCAAAGTGTGCAGCAACTGCTGGTCGGTAGGAATATTCACGGCCTTCGCTGTTTCGATCACGCGCGATACGTCGGCCGCAGTGACTTCTTTATCTTTGATCGCGACCATGCCGCTAGAATTAAAACTGCGAATATGACTCCCTGCAATGCCGGTGTACACCGTACGTATCTTGCAGTCCGCCATCAATTCGGCTTCTTCTAAGGCTCGTTGTATCGATTCGACAGTCGCTTCGATATTCACGACCACGCCTTTTTTCAAACCTTTCGATTCATGTTGACCTAAACCGATTACTTCATGACGACCGTCTGGCATCACTTCAGCAACGACCGCCACAATTTTCGATGTGCCAATATCGAGGCCAACGATCAGGTTTTTTGCGTCTTTTGTCATAGTCTTCCACTTACTTATATTAAGGTACTCGTTACATTCCGAATGACACTTGATTACTCTATTTTTGCGCTACTAGTTTTGTTATTTCTATTACTTACGACTTGGTCCAACGAACTGATTACTGGTCTTTAACGCCAGGCCGTTCGGGTAGCGCATATCGACACTGACAATACTGCCCTGCAATCTTGTCACTAACTGCGGATAGACCTTAATCAACTGATCCACCCTTCTCTTCAAAGCAGTCGCGTCCTGCACTTTGCCCAACTCTACTTGCAAACCGTTGTTCAGCTTGACGCTCCATGCATAACGACTCGAGTATTGCACCGCTTCTGGCTCCAGACTTAAACTGGCGAACCACTGTTTAAATTGCAGATACTGCGCCACGACTTCCTTCTCACTGCCATCGGGTCCAGAAAATGCTATCAGTTGCACGTCTTCTTCCGCTTCGGCCAAGTTCGCAGTAAAGACATCACCTGCCACCGAAATCAGGCGACCATCTTCGCCCCAAGTTCCCAGTACTTCGTGTTCTTCAATCTGTACTACTAAGGTGTCTGGCCAAACTCGTCGTACGCTCGCTTTGCGCACCCATGGCACTACTTCAAAAGCCTGCTTCACCTCTTCCAAATTTGTCGTAAAAAAATTGCCAGTGATTTTTGGCACAGCCTGATCTCGTATCGTTAAGGTATTCACATGCCTTAACTCGGTTTGCTTCACGCCAGCTTTTTCGCTTTCCACCCGTACTATCT
Source organism: Undibacterium sp. GW821-FHT11H02 (assembly GCF_058808015.1). Lineage (NCBI taxonomy): Bacteria > Pseudomonadati > Pseudomonadota > Betaproteobacteria > Burkholderiales > Oxalobacteraceae > Undibacterium > Undibacterium sp. GW821-FHT11H02. Next base: position 212,594 of record NZ_JBXARG010000003.1, read on the forward strand.
GCAAGGCAAATACAGGGCGATGAATCACCCACCAGACACCTGACACCAACATGGCAAGCAACACGATGCTAAATAGAACATTGGCGGTTGCATTTAGCAATTTTGCGTCTTGCCACATAAATTCTTTTACACTCTTTCGGGCAACAAATTATTGAGAATCTGCTGCGATCTTCAATCGCGCGGTCTTTAAAATCTCAACACAAACATCTTCATAACTCATCCCAGCTGCCTTGGCGGCCATAGGAACTAAAGAGTGTCCAGTCATACCGGGCGAAGTATTAATTTCGATCAAGAACGGTTGGTTATCACGCGCTCGTAATAAAACATCGATACGTGCCCAACCTTCACAATTCACGGCACGATAGGCTTCTTCGCACATACGCTGAATTTCTAAGGTCAAGGATTCATCCAAAGGTGCTGGACACAGATATTTTGTATCGTCAGTAAAATATTTATTTTGGTAATCGTAATTACCATCAGGTGCCACGATTTCAATGAGTGGCAATGCACGTGCACCAGCGCCACGACCCAATACTGCGACGGTCAATTCGCGACCTTGAATAAATTCTTCTGCCAACACTTCTTCATCGAATTGCGCAGCCAATTGATAAGCGCCAGGTAAAGCCTCGGCCGCACTTACTTTAGTGATACCTATCGTAGAACCCTCGTGCGGTGGTTTGACGATCAATGGCAGTCCAAGTTCCTGAGTGACTTGAGCCAAATCACTGTCGGCACTCAACACTGCATATTTCGGTGTGGTGAGCTGATGATAGAGCCATATTTTTTTCGTAAAAATTTTATCCATCGCCACCGACGATGCCATCACGCCACTACCTGTGTAAGGAATGCCTAGTTGTTCCAGCGCGCCTTGCAGACTGCCATCTTCGCCATAACGACCATGCAATGCGATAAAGACTCGATCAAATTTTTCTGCAGCTAACTCTGCCAGACTGCGCTCTGCAGGGTCAAAGCCATGGGCATCAATACCGCGACTCTTTAAGGCGTTCAACACACCCGTGCCTGACATGTTAGACACTTCACGCTCGGCGGAACGACCGCCGAATAACACACCAACTTTGCCTAAATCTTTCATCTTGCACCCATCCAATTCAATAATTTTTATAGTGACTTACTTTCACTGCTCACCCTTATTTTCCCGCAAGTTTTCCCGGCACCGAACTGATTGAACCCGCGCCCATCACTATCAGTACATCGCCATCGCGCAACATCGCCAACAAAGCTTCTGGCATTTCTTGCATTTGCTCGACAAAAATAGGCTCCACTTTTCCCAGCACACGCAATGCGCGCGTCATGGCACGTCCATCAGCTGCGACGATCGCTGTTTCCCCTGCTGCATAGACTTCGGCTAATACCACAGCATCAGCCGTAGAAATCACTTTTACAAAATCTTCAAATAAGTCGCGGGTACGGGTATAGCGATGCGGTTGAAAAGCCAAGACCAGGCGACGACCAGGATAGGCACCGCGTGCCGCCGCCAACGTCGCTGCCATCTCCACTGGATGATGACCATAATCGTCAACCAAAGCAAAACTACCGCCACTTTCCAATGCAATTTCTCCATAGCGAGTGAAGCGACGTCCCACGCCATTGAATTCACTCAAGGCTTTTTGTGTAGCGCTATCTTCAACGCCGACTTCACGCGCAATGGCTATCGCGGCGCAGGCATTTTGTACGTTATGCATACCAGGTTGATTTAAACTCACCTGCATATCTTCATAGCCTTTTTGTACTACGGTGAAATGCATCTTGCCGTTTGCAGCACTTGCGTTGACTGCACGCACTTCGGCTTCTTCGTGAAAACCATAGGTGACGATGGTCTTGGTTATTCTCGGCATGATCTCGCGAATATTTGGATCATCCATGCACAGCATCGCAACGCCATAGAACGGCAAGCGTTGAGTGAAATCGACGAAAGCTTGTTTCAACTTAGCGAAATCGTGATCATAAGTTTCCATATGATCGGCATCGATGTTCGTGATCACTTCTATCATCGGCAAAAGATTTAGAAATGATGCATCAGATTCATCCGCTTCAGCCACAATGTATTGACCACTACCCAGCCTTGCATTGGCACCCGCACTGTTCAACAATCCACCAATCACAAAAGTAGGATCCAGACCACCTTCAGCCAAAATACTCGCGACCAGACTAGTCGTCGTGGTCTTGCCATGTGTTCCAGCAATCGCAATACCGCTTTTTAAACGCATCAGCTCGGTTAACATCAAAGCGCGTGGCACGATGGGAATGTGTTTTTCGCGTGCAGCAATCACTTCTGGATTGTCCGACTTGACCGCAGTTGAGGTCACCACGGCATCCGCACCTTCAATATTTTCTGCTGCATGACCTACCGTTACTTTTGCACCTAAACTCGCTAAACGTTGTGAAGCCACATTACTACTTAAATCCGAACCAGAAATCACATAACCGAGATTCAATAGCACCTCGGCGATGCCACTCATCCCTGAGCCACCAATACCGACAAAATGTAAGTGCTTCACTTTATGTTTCATAATATTTCTCTGTTATTTCTTATTAACTAGTTCTTCTAAAATCGCTGCTATCGTCGCACTCGCATCGCGTTTCCCTAAATCGTAGGCTTTTGCAGCCAATTGCAAACAACGTTCGCGAGTCATACTTTGTATGAGCTGCGCCAAACTCGCAGCGTTTAATTCTGTTTGTGGCAAATGAAGCGCGCCGCCCGCACCACTCAACCATTCTGCATTCGCTTTTTGATGCGAGGTACTTGAGGCGACCAAAGGTATCAACACACTAGCGACGCCCGCTGCGGTCAATTCTGATACTGTGATGGCGCCGGCACGGCAAATTACCAAATCGGCCTCCGCATAACGATGCGGCATGTCATTAATAAAATCTACCACTTCAGCCTGTACGCCATTTTTTTCGTAACGCTGACGCAAATCATTTACATGTTGTTTGCCCGATTGATGCGTAACCAGCGGGCGTTGCGCTTCAGGGATTAATGCCAATGCATCGGGTACAGCTTCATTCAAAACGCGCGCACCCAAACTACCACCGACCACCAAAATTCTTAATGCCCCTTGATGCTGTGCATAACGTTGCTGCGGCAAATCCAGATCACAAATTTCGCGACGGATAGGGTTTCCTGTGAATACAAATTTGCGTTCTTGCATAGGCGCATTGGAAGGCAAACCAAACATCAGTTTTTTTGCGAATGGTTTTAAAGTCTTATTTGATAAAAGCAATGGAGCATCCGCATTCATCAGCACCAAAGGTTTACCCATCAACGCACTACTAACACCGCCCGGCACAGTCACATAACCGCCCATACCAAGCACGACATCGGGACGGCGTATTCTGACGATATCAATGCATGAAAAAAAACTTGCCACTAATTTATAAGCACCAGTCAAACTATGTTTCCAGCCTTTGCCGCGCAGTCCCGTAAAATCTAGTTGATCCATGGAGATGCCGTGCCTTGCGACGATCTCGGATTCCATACCAGTCTTAGTTCCCAACCATGACACATTCCAACCACGGCTTTGCATTTCGTCGGCAATCGCTAAGCCGGGGAAAATATGTCCACCCGTACCGGCGGCCATTATCATTAAATTTTTTTTCACTCTATTTGAATTCGTCATACTCGCCCTCCACGCATCATGCGTCGATTTTCATAATCGATACGGAGCAACAGAGTTAAACCTATACAGTTAATTAAAACACCGGAACCACCATAACTCATTAAAGGCAAAGTCAAACCCTTGGTTGGTAACAAGCCTAAATTCACGCCCATATTGATGAAGGTTTGCACACCGATCCAGATACCAATTCCCTTCGCCGCCAGTCCCGCAAAAGTCGCATCCAATACTATGGCTTGACGTCCAATATCAAATGCTCGTTTCACTATCCAATAAAACATAAAAATTACTGTAACGACACCCACAAAGCCAAGCTCTTCACCGATCACCGCTAACAAAAAATCGGTGTGTGCTTCCGGTAAGTAATGCAGCTTTTCCACACTAGCGCCTAAGCCGACACCAAATAACTCACCGCGACCAAATGCAATCAACGAATGTGTCAATTGATACGCTTTGCCTAGAGCATTGTCTTCTTCGAAAGGATTTAAATAGGCAAAAATACGTTCGCGACGCCATGGTGAAAGCAAAATGACCGAAGCAAAAATCCCAACTAACGTAGTCGCAATACCACCAAACCAAATACCGTTAATCCCACCTAAAAATAGAATACCCATCGCAATACAAACGATCACACCAAAAGCACCGAGATCGGGCTCCAATAGTAAAAGCAGGCCTAATACCGCCACCGTCACCATCATAGGCAAAAAACCTTTGGTCAATTTATGCATATACTCTTGTTTACGCACGGTGTAATCTGCAGCGTACAAGACCATAAATAATTTCATCAATTCCGAAGGCTGAAGATTAAACACCTTGAATGACAACCAGCGCTTTGCGCCGTTCACGCCCTTGCCTAAGCCCGGGATTAACACCAACACCAACAAAACCAAAGTAAATATGAACAGGTAAGGTGCAGCTTTCTGCCAGTCTTCCACTCTCACCCGAAAAACAATAAAACTCATCAAAATAGAGAAGCTGACAAACATCGCTTGGCGCACTAAAAAATGATTGTTTTTATAGTTTGCATACTTCGGCGAATCCGGTAATGAGATAGACGCTGAGTACACCATCACCATACCAAACACCATCAAGATCAAAGTCACCCATACTAAAGCCTGGTCGTACTCCATCATTTTTGAACGTTGTACAAAATGAGTTCCATTCTGACTACTGCCAGACGAACGCCATGGGTTCAAATTCAGGAGTAACTGCTTCATCAGCAAATCTCACCGCGATTTAAAGCAATCTCACGCACAGCATCGATAAACACCTGCGCTCTGTGCGCGTAATTTCTAAACATATCCAAACTGGCGCATGCTGGCGACAACAAGACGATATCGCCTTCCTGTGCTGTTTCACCGGCACTGATCACAGCGTTTTCCAGACTATCGAAACTACGCATGTCTACGGATGTAATTTCTAAAGCAGTTTGAATCTCACGCGCATCTTTACCAATCAGTAAAACCGTTTTGACATAGCGCGACACTGGTTCTGCCAAAGGAGAAAAATCCTGGCCTTTGCCGTCACCACCTGCGATCAAAATAATTCGCTTCTCCGCACCACCCGCTTCTTCGCCCAGACCTTTTAACGCAGCAACAGTGGCACCGACGTTCGTGCCTTTGCTATCGTCAAAATAATCCACACCAGCGATGGTCGTTACTAATTCAACGCGATGCGGTTCACCCTTGTATTCGCGCAGCCCATGCAACAAGGGTGCCAAGGGAAGACCAATACCGCGACACAAAGCCAACGCAGCGAGCGCGTTACTCGCATTATGTTGACCACGAATTTTCAGGGCATCGGCAGGCATCAGACGGGTAATCGTGACGGGAACTTCGATTACTTCTTTTTTACGTTTGCGTGATACGGGCTGCTCATCTTCATCTGCAGTAGCAACTGCCAGCCAAGTCATACCCTGCTCATTCAACAAACCGAATTCGCCATCGTGCTGTGGCGCGTGACAGGAAAAACTTAAAAAGTGACCGTCGGCAGCTTGCATCGCCATGACTTGTTCATCATCACGATTCAGCAAGCGCAAAGTGGTGGCGCCGAAAATTTTAGCTTTATCAGCGCAATAATTCTTCATGTCGCCGTGCCAGTCCAGATGATCTTGGGTCACATTCAATACCGTCGCGACATCAGGATTTAGACTTAAATTGGTGTGCAACTGAAAACTCGACAACTCCAAGACCCAGACTTGCGGCAGACTTTCTGTGGCGATGCATTCGCATAAAACATCTAACATGGCCGGACTGATATTCCCGGCAACTTTGACACTCATGCCAGCACGAGCGCACAATTGTCCGGTCAGGCTGGTTACCGTTGTTTTGCCATTGGTGCCCGTAATCGCAATCATTTTCGGCGCATAACTATTAGTCGATTTCAGTTCAGCCAAGGCTTGCGCAAACAACTCCACCTCACCCCAGACTGGCAATCCCAATTCCTGTGCGCGCTGCAAAATTGTTTGCAATTCACCCTGCGGTGATAAACCTGGACTCAATACGATCAGATCTACACCTTCGACATGTTCCGCCTGAAATTCACCACCAAAGAATTCAGACTCTGGTGCCATGTCCTTCAAAGCTGGCAAGCGCTCAGGATTCGCACGCGTATCGACCACGCGCAGATGTGCGCCACAGCGCGACAGCCAGCGTGCCATCGCCAGACCTGATTCTCCCAGTCCGACGATCAATACCTGCTTATTCAATAAATCCGAAGAATTCATGCTCAACCTTATTTTCAACCCACATCCAAGCCTGATTTACGGTTCGCCTACTACGAGCGATTAGCGCAATTTCAATGACGACAAACCTAACAACACTAACAACATCGTAATGATCCAGAAACGCACAACGACTTGCGTTTCTTTCCAACCTTTTTGTTCAAAATGGTGGTGCAGCGGTGCCATCAAAAACAGACGTTTACCCACTCCATATTTTTTCTTAGTGAATTTAAAATAAGTCACTTGCAACATCACTGAGAAAGTTTCTACGACAAAGATGCCGCCCATAATAAATAGCACGACTTCTTGGCGCACAATCACGGCCACTGTACCAAGCGCTCCGCCCAATGCCAAAGCACCGACGTCACCCATAAACACTTGTGCAGGATGAGCGTTGAACCACAGAAAAGCTAAACCTGCACCGGCCATCGCACCACAGAAAATTAAGAGCTCGCCCGCACCTGGAATATAAGGAATCAATAAATACTTGGAGTAACCCGCATGACCTGTCAGATAAGCGAAAAGGCCTAGTGCAGAACCAACCATAATCGTTGGCATGATTGCCAAGCCATCCAGACCATCAGTTAAATTCACGGCATTACTAGTACCCACAATCACGCAGAAAGTCAGTGCGATAAAACCCCATACGCCGAGTGGATAGTTAAAGGTTTTGAAGAAAGGAATAATCAAATCCGCCTTGGGTGGTAAATCCATACTAAATCCAGATTGCACCCATGCCACGAACAATTCCATCACTTTCGTATTGGTCGGTGCCGACACGGAAAATGCCAAATATACGGCTGCCACAATACCGATCAAAGACTGCCAGAAAAATTTTTCGCGTGAGGCCATCCCATTTGGATCACGATAGACCACTTTACGATAGTCATCGACCCAACCGATTGCCCCAAAACCCAAAGTTACAATCAACACTACCCACACAAATCGATTACTCAAGTCTGACCACAACAAAGTGGAAATGCCTATCGAGATCAAGACCAAAGCCCCCCCCATAGTCGGAGTACCTGATTTAATCAAGTGGGTTTGTGGACCATCGGTACGTACCGCTTGACCAACCTTCAAACGTGTCAACATACGAATCACGGCAGGACCCGCGATCAAGCCTATAGAGATCGCCGTCATCGTAGCGAACACCGCGCGGAAAGTAATAAATCCGAACACGCGGAAGAAACCGATGTCTTGTTTAAAAAGTTCCGCCAACCAAAGCAACATAATATTTTTCCCTAATTTCTTTTCTAATTATTTTTTAAAATCTCTAAACCGGTTCGCCAGCGACTAAATGCGCAACGACACGTTCCATTTTCATGAAGCGCGAACCTTTTACTAAAATCGTATTACCCGCTAGTGCTTTGTCTTTCAGTTGCATTAGCAACTGATCGAAGTCTTCGCAGTGCTGTGCGCCACTGCCAAATGCCTGTGCCGAAGCCAATGCCAAGTTGCCAAACGTGAACAAAAAATTGATGCCGCGCGTTTTTGCGTACTGCCCTACTTCTTGATGAAATGCCGCACCATCAGCACCTACTTCGCCCATATCACCGAGCACTAAAGTCGTTGTTTTTTTTGCGGCAGCTAATACATCAATCGCCGCTTTCACGGAATCAGGGTTAGCGTTATACGTATCATCAATCACCAAGGCACCGGCCGCGGCCTGCTTGGCTTGCAAGCGACCAGACACTGGCGCAAATGCTTGTAAGCCTTCCACAATTTTTTCATTTGAAACGCCAATGGCTTTACAGCATGCCGCGGCGGCCAAAGCATTGAGAACATTGTGTTGACCTGCTGCGCGTAATTGCACGGTCATCACTTCACCCAGGACAGACAGCTGTAATTCACTACCGAAATCTTGTGGCACAAAACTAGCGTGTACTTCGGCTTGACTACCTAAAGTTGAGTTTGAAGTCGAGCTTAAGCCAAATGTGATGCACTGGCGATCCGCCGCAAATTGACGCCAGATCGGGGTATAAGTATCTTCAGCCGGAAACACAGCAATGCCATCCGTTGGCAAGCTTTGAATAAGCGCACCATTCTCGATCGCGACGGCTTCCACAGTTTGCATAAATTCTTGATGTTCGCGCTGCGCATTATTCACCAAGGCCACATTAACTTGTGCTATCGTGCTTAATACGGCAATTTCGCCAGGATGATTCATTCCAAGTTCGAACACGGCTGCCTGATGTTGCGCGTCTAGGCGAAAAACAGTTAAAGGCAGGCCAATCTCATTGTTCAGATTACCCTTGGTAGAAATCATGTGTTCGCTGCCAAACTGCGCAAGCAAAATAGACGCGATCATTTCTTTCACCGTGGTCTTGCCATTACTCCCAGTAACACCGATCACGGGCAAAGTAAATTGTTGGCGCCAGTAAGTGGCGATGGCCGCTAGTGCTAGTTTGGTGTCGGGGACTATCAGAGCTGGCACAGACAGATCGGCGGGAATACGTTCGGCAATCACCGCAACCGCGCCTGACTTCACAACCTCACTAAGAAAATCATGCGCATCAAACGTCTCACCGCATAAGGCAAGGAAGATGTTGCCTTGCTCAACTTTGCGACTATCCGTACTCAATCCACTGAATTGCGCATCAGCCGTCACGATAGAATTCGCGACCACTTTTTGTAGGGCTAATAGAGAAGAGCGAATCACGTTGTTCTCCTCATAGTGCTATTGGTCGCGACGGTGGCGAGTGCTAGTAGCGCATGTTCTTCATCGGAGAACGGCCATTTTTTACCATTGATGTCTTGATAGGTTTCGTGACCTTTCCCTGCGATCAAGATGACATCATTGACTTGGGCATGTTTGACTGCAAATAAGATTGCGCTGGCTCTGTCCTCAATCGCTTGCGGTGTGCCACTCATACCTTGCAAAATATCTTGAATAATTTTTGCAGGCGCTTCGGTTCGTGGATTATCACTGGTGACCACCACGTGCTCAGCCATTTGCGCAATCTTCCCCATTTGTGGACGCTTGCCCGGGTCGCGATCACCGCCGCAGCCAAATACACACCACAAATTACCTTGGCGTTCAACTGCGACTTGCTTTAAGGCTGTTAAAGTTTTTTCCAACGCATCGGGGGTGTGCGCATAATCAACCACGACCATGGCCTGCCCTGCAGAACCCAGTTGTTGCATACGACCTGGTACGGAAGTCAATTTTTCAATCGTAGAAATTGCGCGTTCCCAAGCAATGCCGCGTATCAAAAGCACACCAAGAACACCTAGTACATTACTGATATTGAATCGACCTATGGTCTGCGTTTTGACTACGCCGTTTCCATATGGCGATTCCAGATAAAACTGCGTACCTGTGTGTGTGGTCTTCAATTGACTCGCACGCAGGGCCGGAACGCTTAATTCCCAACTACTATCGATGCCGTAAGCAAGCAATGTAAGTTCGGGTTGCTTCGCAGAGAGTCCTTGTATTAGCTCTAGACCAAAAACATCATCGGCATTAATCACCGCGGCTTGCAAACCCGGCCATTGAAACAGCGCTTGTTTTGCCGCCGCATAGGCTTCCATGGTCTCATGGTAATCGAGATGATCACGGGTTAAATTCGTGAACAAAGCAAGATCGAAGTGCAAGGCATTTAAACGCCCTTGGTGTAATCCTATGGATGAGGCTTCTATCGCCAGTCCAGTTGCACCATTTTTCTTCAATGTTGCCAGGCGACGTTGTAGTTGCAATGCGTCGGGCGTCGTGAATCCGGTTTCTTGCAAACTAGCGACCATGCCGTCACGATAAGTACCCACCCCCAAAGTACCAATTACGGCACATGGCGTGTTATGCAAGGACAAGGCTTTTGCTATCCATTGCGAACATGAAGTCTTACCGTTGGTTCCGGTCACGGCGACGCTGAACATGGCGCTATCAGGTTTGCCATACCAAGCACTGGCAATTGCACCAAGTTGATTGATCAAATCCACCACAGCTAAATGCGGCACGCTGATTTCCAGCGCTGTTGGTTCATCCGTTTTTTCGTACACAATGGCCGCAGCACCGCGCTCTATAGCGTTTTGAATAAACGCACGGCCATCCCCCTTACCCGCGATACCGGGAGTAATAGGGAAAGCAAAAAAAACATCGCCTGGTCCAATCTCACGGGAATCGGACGTTAATTGCGCTTTCGCTGCATCCGCCACATTGGCGCGCAACCAATCGACTATTTCTTGTATCTGTACTGGAATCATAATTTGAGTCGTCATTACAATGTCTCCGGCACACTTGGCTCAGGAATGATATTCATGACTGAAGAATCTGGTACCACGTTCATAGAACGTAAAACATTGGCGGTAATCGCAGCGAAGACCGGGCCTGCGACCGTACCGGCGTAGTAGCCGCCACTACTTGGCTCGTCTAACATCACCGCAACAATGATGCGTGGATTTGACATAGGCGCAAAACCGACAAAATCGCTCACATATTTATTCACGTAACGACCACCTTCTATCTTGTGCGCAGTACCTGTTTTGCCGCCCACACGATAACCGGGAACGCGTGCCTGTGTTGCTGTGCCGCCAGGTTGCGTCACACTCTCCAACATGTCGCGCATTTTCATTGCGGTCGCTTCTGAGATAACACGAGTACCGATCGGCATTTCGCTCGATTGCTGGAAGGTGAGTGGAATCAAATCCCCTTTGCGCGCAAAGATCATATAAGAGCGTGCGATCTGCAATAAGGAAACCGACAAACCATGACCATAGCTCATAGTGGCTTGCTCGATTGGTTTCCAAGTCTTAAAGTTGCGCATACGCCCAGCGACCGCACCAGGAAATCCTATATTGGGTTGCTGCCCAAAACCTAGGGTTGCAAACATTTCCCACATTTCTTTTGGTGGCATTTGCAATGCAATTTTTGCGGTGCCAATATTGGAGGATTTTTGTATGACGCCCGCTACCGTCAAAGTTCCTTGCTTATGCGCGTCATGTATCGTTTGACTACCGATGGTCATAGCGCCGGGTGCGGTTTGAATTAATGTCTCTGGTGTGACACGACCGGTTTCTAATGCCAAAGCAATCGTAAAAGGCTTCATCGTCGAGCCTGGCTCGAAGGTATCGGTAATCACACGATTACGCAATTGAGCACCGGTCAAAACTGAACGATCATTGGGATTGTAGGTAGGCAGATTCACCAGCGCCAATACTTCACCCGTTTGTACATCCAAGACGACGGCAGCACCGGCTTTTGCTTTGAATTTTTCGACCGCTTCTTTGACATGCGTATAAGCGATGTATTGAATCTTGCTGTCGATCGATAGCTTTAGATCTTTACCATCATGCGGCGGACGAATCGATTCAATATCTTCTACGATACGACCGAGGCGATCTTTAATTACACGACGACTACCCGTCTTGCCAGCCAGATTCTTCTCAGAAGCGAGCTCAATGCCCTCCTGGCCTTTGTCTTCGACGTTGGTAAAACCGACGACGTGTGCCATTACTTCACTCTCAGGATAAAAGCGCTTATATTCTTTACGCGTTTCTATGCCTGGTATACCGAGTGCAACTATCTTATCTGCCGCAGCTTGCTCCACCTGACGTTTCAGGTAAACAAACTGACGATCTGAATCTAACTTCTTTCTCAACTCCGCTTCTGGCATATCCAATAAGGTCGCCAACTCACGCAACTTAGAGTCTGGCGCATTCAAAACATCTTCCGGGATCGCCCAAATAGCCTTTACCGGCACCGATGATGCCAATACCTGACCATGTCTATCAGTGATCTTGCCGCGAGTTGCTGATAACTCCAAGGTGCGAGCGTACCGATTCTCGCCCTGCTTTTGCAAAAATTCGGTCGTCATACCTTGCAAGTACAAGGCGCGCGTCATCAGTGCAAAAAACGCTGCAAACAAAAAGAACAATAATAGGCGCGAACGCCAAACTGGCAATTTCACTGCTAACACGGGATTCGATGAGAATGAAACGCCTTTACCAGCAGCGGTACGGGAATTTGAGTTGACGCGGCTCACTTGACCACCTCGGCGGTTAAGTATTGCGTGCGATCTGGCGTCACATGTGCCATGCCCAATTCTTGATTGGCCACCGCTTCAATCCGAGAATGCTTACCAAAAGTCGATTGATCCAATTTGAGCTGCGCCCATTCAACTTCGTACTGTTTACTCAAAGTCTGAGCGCGTTCCAACTCAATAAACAAGCGACGTGCCTGATACTGAGAATTAATCAAGGTCAAGGCACAAATTACCAATGCGGCACCTAACAAGATATTCAAACGCGCACCCATTACATGTCTCCTGCAATACGTTCGGCAACGCGCATGATGGCAGAACGTGCGCGCGGATTGCGCAGCACTTCTTCCTCACTCGGTTTTACTCGAGAGACTAAGCGCATTTGAGGCTTAGGCAAATCAGCTTCACGAATCGGCAGACGACGATCCGGCTGTACCACCTTCGCTTTAGATGCGAAGAACTGCTTCACGATACGATCTTCCAGCGAATGAAAACTAATGACCACCATACGTCCGCCCGGAGCCAAACTCGAATAGGCGGCTGCTAAACCGATCTCGAGGTCTTCAAGCTCCTTATTGACGAAAATCCGTATAGCTTGAAAGGTGCGAGTTGCCGGGTCTTTGCCCTTCTCGCGAGTTTTGACGGCGTGTGCGACGAGTTCGGCAAGCTGCCGAGTACTTGAAATGGACTCGCTCGCCCTGCGAGCAACAATCGCCTTTGCAATCTGAAAAGCAAACCGTTCTTCCCCATAATTTTCTATGACCTCCCTAATTTTTTGCTCATCCTCTTGCGCCAACCACTCCGCCGCAGAAATGCCGCGTGTCGTATCCATACGCATGTCTAATGGGCCATCATTTCTAAAACTAAAACCCCGCTCCGCATCATCCACCTGTGGCGAGGAAATCCCGAGGTCCATCAAAATACCGTCCACTTGTGCCACGCCTTGCTCCTGCAAAGCTTCGGACATAGTGGCAAAACTGTCGTGCACGATGTGGAAACGCGCGTCAGCAATTTGCTGCGCATTGGCGATCGCATATAAGTCTTTATCAAAGGAAATCAGTCGACCTTGAGCACCAAGCTGGCTTAAGATCTTGCGGCTATGCCCGCCGCGACCGAAAGTACCGTCAACGAAAATCCCGTTCGCACGCACACCTTGTATCTCGAGCGCGTTAACTGCATCGTCCAACAACACCGTGTGGTGAATGAATTCTTCCTGATGATTCACAGTCATGACGCGCTATCAGAAAGAGAAATTGCTGAGTGCTTCGGGCATGCCACCGGCGATGGCTTGCGCTTCATTTTCGGCTAACTTGGCAGCATCCCAAATTTCAAAGTGCGAACCCATACCGAGCAACATAACATCGCGCTCCATACCGACCGCATTACGCAATTCAGGCGTCACCAAAATACGACCGGAACCATCCATTTCCACATCAGAAGCATTACCGAGAAAAATACGTTGCCAAGCACGCGCGGCCATAGGCCAGGCGGCGATCTGTTCGCGATGCGATTCCCAGATTGGGCGAGGAAATAGTAAGAGGCAGCCATGAGGATGACGGGTCAAAGTCACCCGACCTTCGCATTGCAAAGCGAGCGCGTCACGATGCCGGGCCGGTATAGACATCCTGCCTTTTGCATCTAAATTGAGTGCTGACGCGCCTTGAAACACGGTTTTGGCCTTATCCTTACTTTCGAGAAATACCTTTAGAAGATTTGAGTTATTTCATGACTTGCTAATTTATGCCACAAAAAAACACTTTTTCACACTTTTCCCCACTTTAGAGGATCACTTGAGCATGGTCAAGCAAATTTATACGTGAAATGCGAAATTATTGAATAAAGTCAATGACTTAGCGCACATAGCTAAACCAGAGACGAACAGAATATCTCAATAAATTAGGGACTTACGGAAGATACTGAAAGTAGGACATCAGCTATACCCATGTGTTTAAGGGATAGACCCTGAATATCGTTAAAGGCGATAAATGCCACACTGTTTAATAACAGTGCCGCCAGTAGGAATGTGCAATATTGGGGAGCGAGGGAAATGGCGCTATCGTTGTGGCTGTGCTTGGATAAGCCAAATCCAAGCATGCCGATAGGAACAAGTGCAAGTCAATAATGAGTTCAGTATCTACGTGAAACTTATAGGTACAAGTCGCAAACGACGAATGCCCTACCTATGAAGATCCTATCTCTTTATTTACGTTCTTTAAGTAGCAAGTTCATAAATTGATCGATAGGAATAGCCTCTGAAAAAAAGAAGCCCTGATACTCGTCACATTGACACGATACCAGTGTCGTCAGTTGGAGTGCATTTTCCACACCTTCTGCCACGACTTTTAAGCCCAAAGTTTTTGCCATAGCAACGATAGCAAGAACAATCGCCGTGTCATTAGAATCGGCAGGCATGTCTTGAATAAAAGACCTATCAATTTTCAAGCTACTTACTGGGAAACGCTTCAGATAAGCCAAGGAAGAATAACCAGTACCAAAATCGTCAATCGACAAAGTATAACCAGCAGCATTCAGGCCATGCATGTGCTGTATGACTTGCTCATGATTATCCATCACCATACTCTCGGTGATTTCAAATTCCAAATCTTCAGGTTTAATTTGCCAAAAGTCGATTACTTTTTGCAGCTCATCCAATAAAAATTCATTACTGAATTGCATGCCAGATAAATTAATTGCGACTCGACCAAACTCGCCTGAGCTGGTTTTACACTGGGCAAGATCACGACAAACGATATCCAAAACTTGCATACCCATCTTGCCGATCAGCCCAGCCTCTTCCATAAAGCCAATAAACTCGCTTGGCAAGACTATGCCCTTTTCTGGATGATTCCACCGCACCAAGGCTTCCGCCCCCACAATCTTCCCGCTCTGAATACACACTTTGGGTTGATAATGTACGACGAATTCCCGATTATCCAATGCGCGCCTGAGTTGCGACTCAAAGGCCAGACGCTCCGTGGTATGCACGTTCATATTTGCGTCATAGAACTGATAATTGTTCTTGCCATTATGTTTCGCCCGGTACATCGCAATTTCTGAATTTTTCATCAGCACCTGGGCTTCGGTACCATCCTCAGGAAACGTCGCGATACCGATACTCGCGCTAATTTGCAATGTTTGCCCATTGATCTCGAAGGGCGTGACGACTGCCTGCAGAAGCTTATCCGCGATATCGGTCAATTCACGCGGCGTCTTGTAGCGATCCAATAAAAGCATGAACTCATCGCCCCCCACTCGTGCGATCGTATCTGACTCAGAGAGACTCTGCTTTAAACGCATTGCAACATCGCGCAACAAGTTGTCGCCTTCTGCATGATCGAAGCTATCGTTAATCGCCTTGAATCTATCCAAATCAAGCAAAAGTACCGCCAGACTTCCCTTAGTATCCTCAGCATAGATGAGGGCTTTGGACAAATACTGATTAAACAAAAACCGGTTCGGCAGCTTAGTTAATTCATCATAATGTGCCAAACGTATGGCCTTTTCTTCTGCGCGCTTACCCTCAATCGCGATACTAGAGACATCGGTGGCAATACTAATCAAGCTCAAGTCTTCATTGCTCAAAGCTGCCGTTGATTCGGAGAATAAGGTGAATGTGCCCAGAATTAATCCGGTTTTTCCCATAATCGGCCACGATCCAACCGCTGCATAATTGGCCAGCAACTTACGTTGTGCGATAAATTCCATAGAAGGCGAGCGTGGGATATCTTGTGTCCAGACCGGTACCACATCAATGACGGCTTCACTCCAGACACCATTGCCATAGCATACCGGGGCTTCGGTGAGTTGACGTCGTAAAATTTCCGGAAAATGATGTCCAATTGTCTCAGTAAATACTTTCTGATCCAGCGACAACAATTGCACGCCGCAATGCCAGTGCGGGTTATTTCGCTCTACAAAATGGCAGGTGTCAATCAAGATAGAATCCAGACTTTCACTGCTCCCTATCAGTTGCAAGAGCTGATTTTGACCTTGCAATAAGCGCTCAGCATGCTTGCGCTGAGAGATATCTCGCATGACACAAAACACCATAGGTTCAACCGCAATTTTGACACGGCTCAGTGTCACTTCGCTGTACCAGTCTTTACCTCGCCTATGGGCAATCCATTCAAATTTTTGCACCTTATTTTGAAAGGCCAAGTCTACAAATTTCTTAATCGACTCCGCTTTTTTCGCGGCGACAGTGGGTTGGGTATAACGCAGATCAGCCGAAAACTCACCAATATCGAGCATCACTAAATCTGCTTTGCTATCGACCGCAAGCATTTCTAATGCATTCTGATTCGCATCAACAAAATTGTAGTTCTTATCAATCAACAATATCCCATCTTGCGCGTCCTGAAATAACATACGATAACGACGCTCACTCTCACTGAGCTTCTCGCGCGACAAGCGCAGGCTATTTACTTTGCGATACAGCAGGTAGGCAAGCAGCAGGGTAAAACTAATTGACAGCAATGCGATCAGCAATTTTTGTTCTAGGCGTTTGTGCCACTCCAGCAGTATCGTGTCCAGATCTCGCCCAAACACCACCACCAAAGAAAAATCACTCATTTTCAGATAGGTATAAGCCATCGCCTGATCGCTACCCAATAGGGAATTTTCCACTCTGCCATTTTCGGCAAAGCTATTTTGTATACTCTGCGCCAGTGCTGTATCTATAGTTTGGTCACGGCTTGAGGTGTGGGCGTTGCCGGCTTGCACGATTAATTTGCCGTCTTTATCGTAGAGCGATATTTTGGCACCGGCATCTTTTGCCACTCGCTCGTAAAATTCCTGAAAATAACTGAGGCTGATATCAGCCTGCACTTGCCCTACGGGTCGACCACTGGCATCGAATAGATTACGTGCCATTGGCAACACATATTGATTGGTTTTCTTCACCACGAAAGGTTGGCCGATAAGGACGTTGCGTTGATACGCATTCATCGTTTTGTTGAGTGCGACAATATGCGTCTGCGCACTCATATCGACAGGATCAATCGGGAAGCGCAGCGATGATGCCCATAGCATCCCATGATGATCAATGAATGAAAGTGCATAAATAAACTGCGAATCACGACGCTGATGGCTGAGAATTTGACGTGCACTAGCTTCGTCACGTGGCAAGCTTTCATTCTTGCTCTGTAATTCTTCACCGATCGCGATCACCACTCTGGACGTATCGTTTAAGACGCGGTTGGCATGCTCTTCTAAAATTCTAACGCTAAGCAAACTATTTCTATTGGCCGCCGCCAGGGTCAGACTTTTATCCTGAATTATCGACCACCAGGTTTGCGCAACTATGACGCTAACGATTAATAAGACACAAGAAAGTAAAGCCCAAATCGGGACTTCCCAAGCTTCGCGTTTCTTCTTACTACTCGCCATGCTTCACCTCTTCCTGAACCAATTTGGCCTGTGAATGCCACTCAGTCAATTTTGCGTATTTGTAATTTTAAGCATAGACATGACTTGTTGGTGATCCTTGATAAACCTTGGATATCAACAAATTGCCTAACGATATGGAGAATATCTATTTGTTAAAGTGTATCACTGCATTTGCAGAGTACCAACAAACATAAGAGATAATGAGCAAAACTAGGGTTCGAATTAACTTAGGGTATGTGGGACTGGCGATGGATCTTGTTCAATACAAGATCGCGAATAAAAATTGAAGCAGGCCGGTAGGCCGGATTCTGTTACGGCGCTTTACATTGCTGCATCACGCTATGACAATCATTCCTCTAGGCGACAGATTACTCCGCCGCTCAAGCTTTCTACCCGCACGCTCAGCGAGCCACCTCAACGCGTGCCTATTTGAAATTGCTCCGGGTGGAGGTTACCGCGTTTCACCCTTTGTGGTTTAGCATAGGCTTGCGCCCGCTACTCCCCAAAGACTCGTCTCTGTGGCCCTATTCCTCGTCTTATACCTCAGCTTGCGCCTCAGCTTTCAACGTACGGCCGTTAGCCGTCACCCTGCTCTATGGAGTCCGGACCTTCCTCCCGTCACCGTGCGAACACGGCAACCAGCGATTGTCTGGCCTGCTTCGGGCGCTATTGTATCAGCTTGCAAGCGTGGACTCGACCTATCGCAACAATCAGTACAAAACTATATTTCAATAGCTATATCAAATAATATATGTAAGAAAAAATGCACTGTCGAAGCAGTAATGCCTTTCAGTTAAAGCGAAAATGAGAACATCTCTGCGAGAAAATGCGAGATTTATTCGAATTGACTTTGTAGCTTTGGACAAAAATGAAAACCCCTCAACGCCGAGGCGCTGAGGGGCAGAGACACGCAGAGTAACCCAGTACAATATTCGCTTTTCTCTGCGCTCCTCGGCGACTCTGCGTCTCGGCGTTGAGGGGTTTTGAAGCATAATTAACTACCTGGTTCGCTTATCTGAACGGCATTACCACCTAAGCAGTGCATTACAGAACATAGCTTGGCTCCTTAAGAACCCATCTATACTAAAACTAATTCTTCACGTTTAACATTTTTTGCTTCAAGGATTCATCGGCAGGTACATTACCTAGCCAAATCTTCAGAACGGCATTATAAAACGCGGCATCATTAATCGTTTCACCAACTTTTTGGCCATTAAACTGGCACACGATACCGGTGCCCGGTATCCAGTCAAAGGTCAAGATATCGCCTTTTTTCAATACCGGCACCAAGGAGAACATTTGTCCGAAGGTGATCATAGGTTTCACTAATTTTGAACGTTCGGCGATGTCCAGATTATTTCTCAAACCATCCATAAATCGCTGACCCAAGTCATCATTGCTCAATTCTCGCAGCATGACCAGGGTTACGCGTTTTGCGCCCGGCAAGGCCAAGACATCTGAAGTACTTGACTTTGCTTCGGGTAAATAGAGCGCCGCCACATAAACTTTAAAAAAGACTTTGTAACGTACGCCAGCACCATTTAACTTTAGGGCTTGAGTACCGACCTGTACCGTTTCGTCGAGTTTGATCCCGGATACTGTCACCGTGTCAGCGCCAGCGGGCGTGGATAAAAAAGCGGCGCAGGCAAGGCTGAGTAGTGCCAACTGATGCGTCAAACGATGCTTGGTGAATGATACGAAGTTCATGGTGTCTCCTAGGTTTTTTAAAAGTCATTTCAAAAAAATATTTTTCGAACGACCGTATTTTTTCGTTAGTAAAAGATAGTGAAATTCCCAATTACACGCAAGCAAATCATTCTGAAAAGCAGAATTTTCGAATGATCCCTCCAAAAGTAGTAAAAAATCATTTTTATCGAATTTCTATAATCTTAGCCCAGCCTTTTGCATCGAGTTTGTCGAAACAACTACAATTCTGTTAGCGTATTACTTTTCGCCTTTTCGCTTCATCATCACAATTCAAAATCTCTATGTCTATATCCCGATCTGGTGGCCAATTAGTCGTCGATGCCCTGCAAGTGCATGGTGTGGAGTTTATTTTTGGTGTCCCGGGTGAGAGTTATTTACCCGTCCTCGATGCGCTGCATGATAGCCCTATCCGCTTCATCATCAACCGGCAGGAAGGCGGCTCTGCGTTTATGGCGGAAGCCTACGGCAAGCTGACAGGCAAACCCGGGATTTGCTTTGTCACACGCGGTCCGGGTGCGACCAATGCTGCGATAGGTGTGCACACGGCGCAACAAGATTCCACACCAATGATCCTTTTCGTTGGTCAAGTCGGCAATGATTTTGTCGAGCGCGAAGCATTCCAAGAAATCGATTACCGACGCATGTACGGAACGATGGCGAAGTGGGTAGCACAAATTGATCGCGCCGACCGAATACCTGAATACATTGCCCACGCTTTTCAGGTCACAACCAGCGGTCGCCCCGGACCTGTAGTGCTCGCCTTACCAGAAGACTGTCTGGCAGCGCAAGCCAGCGTTGCCGACACCCGTGCTTATACAGCAATTCAAGCCGCCCCTTCAATTGCACAAACGGCACAGATCAGACATTACTTGGCAGAAGCAAAACGACCTGTTGTGATTTTAGGAGGTGGCGGTTGGAATGCAGCAGCCTGTGCCAAGATTGCTCATTTTATCGAAGCGAATCACTTACCCGCAGGCTGTGCTTTTCGTTTTCAGGATTTGCTGCCGAATTCGCATCCTAATTACATCGGTGATATTGGTATTGGTATTAACCCGAAATTAGCACAGCGGATTAAGGAAGCTGATCTGATTTTAGCCATAGGGCCACGCTTAGGTGAAATGACGACTAGCGGCTACAGCTTGCTGGATGCTCCAGTGCCCAAACAAAAACTGATACACATACACAGCGACGCATTGGAATTAGGCCGGGTTTATCAAGGCGAATTAATGATCAATAGCGGTATGCCGCAGATCGCCGAGGTTTTAAGTCAAATGCAGCCGGTCAACAGCGACGCTTGGCGCAACACCGTGGTCGAGGCCAAAGCCGAATTATGCGCATGGCAAACCGAACCTGCACTCTTTACCCAAGAACAAGCACCACTCAATTTATGGCAAGTTGTCCGCAGCATCCAGCAAGCCTGTCCTGCCGACACCATAATCACGAATGGCGCGGGCAATTACGCGACCTGGGCACACCGTTATTTCCAATATGGTGGTTTCCGTACCCAACTAGCCCCCACCTCGGGTGCGATGGGCTATAGCATGCCCTCAGCGATTGCAGCAAAAATAGTGCAACCCGAACGCACAGTAGTCGTATTCGCGGGTGACGGCGAATATCTGATGAATGGGCAAGAACTGGCCACCGCTGTGCAATATCGAGCGGGTGTCATAATTGTGGTGTTCAACAACGGCATGTACGGCACCATACGCATGCATCAGGAGAAAGAATTTCCTGGCCGCGTGTCTGGTACCGAATTACACAATCCTGATTTCGCCGCCTTAGCCAGGGCTTATGGTGCGAGCGGCGAGATTGTGGAAAAAACTGAGGAATTCGCCCCAGCTTTAGCCCGTGCATTGGCACATACGCGAGAGCAGAATTTACCTGTATTGATAGAACTGCGCTACGACGGCAATTTAATTACCCCCGGTGCTAGTCTGCAAACTCTGCGAAAGCAAGCCTTGGTGAACAAAAATCTAACTTGACATTCCCTGCGCCAGATTAAAGGCATTCACGAAATAGCAGACTACACTCAAGCGGTTTTCAAAAAACAATGAGGGGACGTAATGAGAATTTCATTTCATGGTGCAGACAAGGATGTCACTGGCTCTTGCCACTTAATTCAATGTGCCGGTAAAAAAATTTTAATCGACTGCGGCATGTTCCAAGGTGGTCGCGATTTATCTGAAGAGAATGCAGAAGACTTTGGCTTTGTTGCCAGCGAAATCGATTATGTCCTGCTAACGCACGCTCATCTCGATCATTGTGGACGCTTGCCCTTATTGGCGAAACGCGGTTTTCGTGGCGAGATTATTGCTACTTCCGCGACTAAAGATTTAGCGCGCTTAGTCTTACTCGATTCCGCCCACTTGCAAGAATCTGAAGCAAAATTTCAAGCAAAAAAATTTGCACGGCACAGCGACGCACCGCCGCCAGAAGCCTTATACACGCTGTATGATGCCACCCGTTGTTTTGACTATTTTGGCCGGGAGGCAGAATATGGACAGAGCATCCATATTGCACATGGGATCAGTGCCACCTTCTACGAGGCTGGTCACATCTTAGGCTCGGCCTGTGTTTATCTGGACCTAAAAGAAGAAGGCAAACATGCACGTGTTTTATTCTCTGGCGATCTAGGTAGCAATGGCAGAAAGATTTTGCGCGATCCCGCCCAACCGCCTAAAGCAGATATCGTCGTGATGGAGACCACCTACGGTGATCGTTTACATCGCTCCTTAGACGATTCAGTGGCAGAACTCTACCAAGCTATCAATGATACTTTTTCCCATGGTGGCAATGTCATCATTCCTACCTTCGCACTAGAACGTGCACAAGAGATCCTTTGGTATTTGCGAGAAGGCGTAGAGCGCGGCATTTTGTCCGCATCTATGCATGTGTTCTTAGACTCACCGATGGCCATATCTGCAACCCAAATTTTCCGTCAGCATCCTGAATGCTACGATGAAGAGAGCGCTGCGCTGTTTAAACAAGGCAGAGATCCATTTCATTTATCGAATTTGCATATCACGCGCGATCTGGCCGATAGTATGGCAATTAATCGTATCAATAGCGGTGCTGTAATTATGGCTGGATCAGGCATGTGTACAGGTGGTCGGGTGCGGCATCATCTCAAGCACCATCTGTGGCGCAAAAACGCCAGTGTGATATTCGTTGGCTTCGCGGCACACGGCACCTTGGCACGCAAAATTATCGATGGCGCACGCAGCGTGCATTTTCTCGGTGAAGATATTTCTGTAAATGCCAACATCTATACCATCAATGGATTTTCAGCCCACGCTGACCGCGATGAGTTACTGGCCTGGCATCAACAAACGCAAGCGAAAAAAACTTTCTTAGTACACGGCGAAGAAGAAGTGATGCATATTTTTGCCAAAAATCTCAACGCGGCAAGCAAAAGCGACGTCATCATCCCCGCTAAATCTCAGGTATTTGAACTTGGCAATGAGATCTAGGCTCAAATAATGCTCAACACCCGGCCATATACCTAGCGGAGTACTAGGTGGAATCACCAGCGCAGAGTAAAATCGCATTTTTGCCTGTACTGCTGCCAGAGCTAGCCCCCCCTCAGCAGCACGACACTCACTTTTTTGGAGTAACAATGATAGCTAAACCGATTTTCAAAACCGTGTGCGCTTGCTTAGTCACTAGTGTGATGGCAGGTGTCGCAACACCTGCATTGGCCGGTACTGATTTCACGCAATTGAAGAGTTTGAGTCAAAGCGAATTCCATCGTCTCGCAACCGACTTTACTTCGCTTAGCAGTTATAAAGGTGTAACGCCAGCTGCCCCCTTAGGCATCACCGGCTTTGATATTGGTGGCGAATTGAGTTCCACCCGATTAGACAATAGCGCCGTCTGGAAAAAAGCAGGTGCCGATGTCTCCACTTTGTTCGTCCCTAAGATTCACGTGCACAAAGGTTTACCATTTAACATTGATGTCGGCGCTTCGCTCAGCGCAGTGCCTGATTCTGATATTAAATTATTCGGTATGGAAGCGCGCTACGCTTTAATCGAAGGTGGCGTTGCCATTCCTGCTGTCGCCATACGCGGTGCTTACAGTAAATTGTCTGGTGTCAGCCAATTCGCTGCAAATACCAAAAGTGTAGAACTGCTCGCCTCCAAGGGTTTCGTCATGTTTACGCCCTATGTTGGTATAGGTCGTGTCTGGGGCGCTGTCACACCGAACGTCGCGGGCTTACAAAGAGTATCACCAACAGCGAATAAACTTTTCGCGGGCATTAACGCCAATTTGGGCCTTGTGAATCTGGCGGCTGAGCTGGACCGTACCGGTGACAACGATACACTCAGCGTCAAAGTAGGCTTTCGCTGGTAAATCTGATGTCGATTATTTCAATCTAAACCACGCCATCGACTATGTCTGCGCCAACCATGTCCTATTTTTGTCTGGGCGAACGTGCTGTCGTCATGCAAGCCCATACGGACAAAATAGATCTGATTTATCAGAAAAAAATATGGCATGTGGCGCAGCAATTGCGAGATCTGAATCTCTGCATCGACATCGTGCCTGGGATGAATAATCTGACAGCGATTTTCGATCCGGTACAGCATTCTGGCGATGAGATTTTGCACACTTTGAAGGCTCTGTTTCTGCGTAGCAAAGACGAATTTCAGGGCGGGCGTGAAGTGGCAATTCCAGTACATTATGGCGGCGATGCTGGACCCGATTTAGCATTCGTCGCTGAACATTGTCGGCTAACACCGGAAAGCCTCGTCAAACAACATTGTGCTGCTAACTATGTCGTGTATTTTTTAGGTTTCCAACCCGGCTTTGCCTATCTAGGTGGTTTGCCGGAAAATTTGGCAACACCAAGACGTAGCGAGCCGCGTTTGCGTGTGCCGGCAGGCTCGGTAGGAATTGGTGGCAATCAAACCGGTATCTACCCTGCTGCTAGCCCAGGTGGTTGGCAATTGATTGGTCATACGACGCTCAAACTTTTCGATACACAGCAGAACACACCGACGCTTTTGCAACCGGGTGACACCGTTCGTTTTGTTGCCGAGCACATCCAGTTTTAACAAGACAGACTGAATACCTATGACCATCAGCCCACACTACAATGCAAATGCAAGTAGCGCTTCTGGCAAAAAGGGTCCGTCGGATCAGCTACGTGTCATTAAAGCGGGCATACAGACCTCGGTGCAAGATTTGGGGCGGCACGGACAACGGCACTTAGGCATTAGCCAAAGCGGTGCGCTTGACCGCTATTCGCTGATGTTAGCGAATAAATTAGTCGGCAATACCGTGCATAGTGCGGGCTTAGAGATTTTTATCGGACCAGTAGAAATTCAATATCTACGCGATAGTTGGTTTGCCATAGGCGGTGCTAATTTTGCTGCGCAGCTTGACGGCGTATCGGTCGCCAAAGCATGGCGCCACTTTGCCAAAGCGGGTCAAATTCTGCGACTATCAGGCGCGCTCAAAGAAGCCCGAGCCTATCTGGCGATTGATGGGGGCATAGAAGTTCCTCCACTCTTAGGCTCGCGCTCAACCGATATGCAGGCCGGCTTCGGCGGCTATCAAGGGCGCGCTTTAAAGGCTGGAGATGTTCTGGAATTAGGTCCGGCACACCATTTACAAAAAACCATAGGCGTGCAGCAGCGCATCTGGTCGCCAGAAATTCGCGCCATCCCCGGCCCAGAATATGAACAATTCAGCCCAGCCGCACGCCAGCAATTCTGGCAGCAAGCGTGGAAACTCAGCCCGCAAAGTAATCGTATGGGTAGTCGCTTACAAGGCGTGGCTTTACAACGGACGGTGTCGCAGGATTTGTTATCGCACGGTGTTTTGCCCGGCGTGGTACAAGTCCCGCCGAACGGCCAGCCCATCATCTTATTAGCCGATGCGCAAACAACAGGTGGTTATCCGAAAATTGCTTGCGTTATCGAAGCCGATCTGTGGAAAGTGGCGCAGACTCCACCCGGTCATAGTTTTTGTTTTATCCCGGTAGACAGAGATACAGCGACTATGGCGCAGGAAAAATGGCGCAAAGAATTTGCTCGCATTGATTGGATTATTCATGCCTGAACCGCAATCCAACCCAAGACAACTCTACTCCATTGACTTAAATGCGGATTTGGGCGAAGGCGCGAATTGTGATGCGCAAATACTTGCACTAGTCAGCTCAGCCAATATCGCTTGCGGTGGGCATACTGGTGACGGTGACAGTATGCGTGTCGCAGTTCAACTCGCGCAGCACTATGGTGTTGCCATAGGCGCGCATCCCAGCTTCGCTGACAGAGAAAATTTTGGGCGAAAAATTCAAGCGCCGCCCTATGATCATGTGGCGCAAGATCTACGCGATCAGATTAATGCGTTGATGCGGATTACTGCGGAACAAGGCGCGCAACTACAGCACGTAAAACCACACGGTGCTTTATACAATCAAGCGGCTTTCGACCCGGTTCTGGCGGACATTGTTATCCAAGTCATGCAAGAAATCGCACCTCAGCTCGCCTTGGTCGCATTAGCGGGTAGTCCTATAGTCGCACGAGCACAAGCTGCTGGACTACGTGTCATTCGCGAAGCATTTGCAGACCGACGGTATCGATCTGATGGCAGCCTGGTGCCACGTTCGCAAGTGCATGCTTGCATAGAGCAAAGCGACGAGGCCGTAGCACAAAGTTTGCAACTCATAGAAAAGCATCAGCTGGTTTGCGCTGACGGAGACATAATTAAAGTACAGGCGGATACCATCTGCGTCCATGGCGATGGAGTACATGCACTCGCGACGATACAGGCATTAAGAGCAGCATTTGATGAACGCCATATAGAAGTCAAGAGTCCGGTCAACACGAGTTCAACACAAGCGCATGAAGACAATCACAAGCGAAATTATTGAAATCAGATGCCCTCAGAAAAATCTCGCCGCAGTGGCGCAGAGAGCACAGAGAAAAAACTTGGCTTTGCCTTTCTTTGCGCTCTCCGCACTCTCTGGGTCTCTGCGGCGAAGGCTTTTGTCTTTCGTTTGCTTCAAAATACTTCCTGACGATTCCCCTATTGGCGCATCATTTACCTGTAACTAGTAAAAAACAAACAAAAAAAGTCAAACAACAAACCGTACGGAGACACAGATGGACTTGGCAACCTTACTTCCCTTAGTCGGCATTCCCATTATTGTGCTGGGCTTCGCCCTGAAATTTAATCCCTTATTGGTTGTTGTCAGTGCGGGCTTAGCCACAGGCCTGGCTGTGGGCATGGATTTCGGTTTACTGCTCGAAACCTTCGGCGAAAAATTTATGAATAGCCGACAGCTTGCCAGCATCGTGCTCATTTTACCGGTCATCGCTTTGTTGGAAAAATTCGGCCTCAAAGAAAGAGCCCAAAACTGGGTGGCCGGAATTCGTAGCGCAACCACGGGACGCATACTGATGTTGTATATGGTCTTACGTCAGTTCACCTGCTCGCTGGGCTTGATTAGCCTGGGCGGCCAGGCACAAACGGTGCGGCCCCTACTATTTCCTATGGCAGAAGGCGCTGCAACTAGTCAATATGGCGATTTGCCGGAAGCATTACGCGACCGCATCGCTGCCCATGCTGCCGCTTGCGATAATGTTGCCTTATTTTTTGGTGAAGACATCTTCATTGCTTTTGGTGCGGTACTACTCATGAGTGGATTTCTCAAAGAAAACGGTATCAGCAATGTCGAGCCACTCGCGATCGGCTTGTGGGCGATCCCAACTGGACTTTGCGCTTTAATTATTCACTTGTTCCGTTTGTCATTGTTAGATGCAAAAATCGCGCGTGAGCTTGAGGAATACCGGAATCGCTCAAGTTCGCAAGAACTTAGCAACAGCGCGGAGCAAACATCATGAATTCACCGCAGACCTTAATTAGCATTAACCTGATCTTTTATTTGATCGGATTCATCGTCATGGCGATCGCCTGGATGAGCTGGCGTGATCTTAGCAATCCTAAACGCCTGACGACCGCGCTGTTTTGGTTTTTGTTTGGTTTAGGATTTTTATTCGGCGATCTGATGCTAATGTATTTAGGCAAAACGCTGACCAATCGACTGCAGGGTATCGTGGTTTTGCTCTTGGCCTTGCTGGCCGGATTCAATCTCTTAGGTGGTGGCAAATACAATACCATTGATAAAGCCACGGCCGATGCAGCCAAGTCAGCTTCTGCGCAACGCCTAGGCAACAAACTGTTTTTACCTGCCATCTGTATTCCTATTATTACCGTCATCCTGAGTATCGCGGGGAAAGATGTGGTCTTAGGAAACTATGCTTTGCTCGACCCTAAAAATCTGACACTCGCCTGCCTGACTTTAGCCTGTATCATCAGCGTTTTGTATGCCTGCAAAATTACCGGCGGCACACCTGTCAACGCCATACAAGAATCACGTCGTCTGGTTGATGCAATCGGTTGGGCTTTAATTTTGCCTTTAATGCTCGCCATGTTAGGCGGTGTATTTGTCACAGCCAAAACAGGCGCGTCGATACAGACTCTGGTTAGCTTAATGGTCAATCCGGATAGTCGTTTAGCCTTAATTATTATTTACTGCTTGGGTATGGCTTTGTTCACCATGATTATGGGAAATGCTTTCGCCGCATTCCCCGTCATGGCGGCCGGTATTGCACTACCTTTTTTGATACAACAGCATCACGCGAATCCTGCACCGCTGGTAGCGATGGGCATGCTATCCGGTTACTGTGGCACCTTGATGACGCCTATGGCGGCGAATTTCAATATTGTTCCCGCTGCTTTACTCGAGCTGAAAGACAAATACCAAGTCATTAAGTATCAAATCCCAACTGCTATCGCCGTATTAATCTGCAATATCGGCTTGATGTATTTTATCGTCTAAATTGACCTACGCTATGCCACACATCTTACTCACCGGGTTTGAACCCTTCAATAATGAGACCACCAATCCAGCCTGGGAAGTAGTAAAGCTATTCGAAGGCAAAAAAATCCGCCAAACTCATCTTATCCACATCGCACAATTACCCTGTGAGTTTGGTAGAGCCAATACCGTGTTAACCAAACTACTCACTCAGATTCAACCAGAAATCGTTATTTGCGTAGGTCAAGCGGGTGGTCGGGTCGACATCAGCCTGGAGCGTATCGCGATCAATATTGATGACGCCCGGATTCCCGATAATGTTGGCGCACAACCGGTAGACCTGAGCATTGATCCTGACGGACCAGCCGCCTACTTCAGTACATTGCCGATCAAAGCCATAGTCAAAAATTTGCGAGAAGCCGGTACGCCGGCCAGCGTTTCACAGACTGCAGGCACCTATGTTTGCAACCATGTTTTCTATGGTTTGATGCATTATGCCAACAAAAATGCTCATATATTACGTGCGGGATTTGTGCATATTCCTTACCTGCCCAGCCAGGCCAGTGCCCATCCAGGTGCCCCAAGTATGTCCCTAGACTCTTTGGAAAAAGCCTTCCATCTCCTCTTAGAAACCAGCATTTCTCAAGAAAAGGACATTCGTTTCGGCTCGGGTGCCACGCATTAGTCCAATCAAAAATGGATAGAAATTTAGTGCAATTATTTTCAAAAAATCGGATAAACGGTTTGCGAACTAAAGATAGGAATCGACTTTATTATGACTTTTTAGCATGCTGGGCAGTACAATAGAAACTGCCCGAAAACGCTCGCTGTCTTTCTACTCTTCCCTGTCCATGTCATCGCGGAGTCCACCATGCTGGGTTCGTTGAATAAACCGAAAATCCTGATTGTCGAAGATGACGAATTGGTTAGGATTTTCATTCAGCTCAAAATAGAACTATATGGTTATCAAACTATAGGACAAGCAACTCGTGGTGAAGACGCGATTCGTCTGGCCTGCGAGTTAAAGCCTGATTTAATTTTGATGAGTATACAATTAGCGGGCGATGTTGACGGTATCACCGCGGCCGAGCAAATCCGCAAGCATTACACCGTGCCCGTGATTTTCTTGACGAATCAACGCTCCGATGAAGAATTAGAGCGTAGCACCCGAGCCAATGGATTTGGCTACATCATCAAGCCTTTCTCCGATCAAGAGCTACGTACTGTGATCGAAATGGCTTTGTATAAGCATAAAGCGGAGGCTCGCTTATTAATCAGTGACCTCGCCCTCAAGGTTATTTCTCAGGGTGTGATCATCACCACCCCAGATCAAGTCATTCTATCGGTCAACGAAGCATTTACCAGACAAACTGGATACAGCAGTCAGGACATCGTGGGTAAAACCTGCAGCCTGATTCAGGGTCCCTTAACTAGCAAGGAATCTAGATTAGCTATACGTGAAGCACTCAGTGCGGTACAAGCCTACAACGGTGAAATACTCAATTACCGCAAAGATGGCAGTACGTTTTGGAACGAACTAAGCATAACACCAGCTTTTGACGATCAAGGGCAATTAACCCATTTTGTAGGAATCACCCGCGATGTCACCGACAGAAAAAACACTTTAGAAGCATTACGGCAAAGTGAACAAGATTTATTAGAAGCGGAAAACTCCAGTCATGTGGGGCATTGGATTTGGGACGCAGAGACAAACAAAATCGCTTGGTCAAATGAGATGAAGCGAATCTGGCAGCGCGATCCTGAAGAATTTGGCGGCGATTTATTTGAGATGATCAAGCGCACCGTTTACCCTGAAGACCAAGCGCTTGTGATTGCTACGTGCAAAGAAGCCTTTGAATCTAAAGAGGACTATCATCCTTTCGAGTATCGTATCTTCTTACCCGACGGCAGCATACGCCTGATTTGGGCTAAAACAGGTCGCAAGAAAAAGGATGCTCATGGAAAAATCATTCGCCTGACCGGCACGGTACAAGATATAACCGAGCGCAAACAGGAAGAAGAGGAACGCCGCTTAAATCACGCCTTGATGGAACAAGCATTTGGTAGCTCACCTATAGGCATGGCATTAATTGATATTCAGGGAAAATTTCTCAGAGTTAATCGCGTTTTGTGTGTCATGCTCGGCTACCGTGTCGATGAACTTTTAGGCTGTGACTGGCGAAAATTCAGCCACCCAGATGACATTCAAAATGATAAGCACCTGCTACAACAATTGTTAGGTGGTCAAATAGAGCGTTACGAAATCTACAAGCGCTATTATCACAAAGACGGTAACTTGATCTGGTTGCAAATAAATGTCTCCTTATTGCGCGATACCGAAGGAACGCCACTCAACTTCGTCACCCAAATTCAAGATATCACACAACGCCTGAGTGCAGAAGCGCATTTGAATCAATTGTCACAAGCGGTAGAACAAAGTACCGAAGCGATCATTATCACTGACGTCATAGGCAAAATCGAATATGTCAACGATACCTTCGTCAAGAAATCAGGGTTTAGCAAAGCGGAAGTCATAGGTCGCTACCCGAACATACTGAATTCGGGTCAGACCGCACCAGAAACCTTCACCATGCTATGGCGAACCATACGTGCCGGTAATACCTGGAAAGGTGAGCTGATCAATCGTCGCAAAGACGGCAGCTTGTCACTCGAGTACGCCACTATTTCTCCTCTACGTCAGGCCGATGGCATCATTTCCCATTTTGTGTCGACCCAGGAAGACATCAATGAAAAGAAAAAGTTAGGCGAGGAATTGGATAAACATCGCCATCATTTAGAAGAGTTAGTTGAAAGCCGCACCAGGGAATTAGCGGTCGCAAGACAATTAGCAGAAGCGGCGAATCAGGCAAAAAGTAATTTCATTGCGAATATGAGCCATGAAATCCGCACGCCTATGAATGGGGTGATGGGCATGACCTATCTGGCCCTCGCAGCGGCAACCGATCCCAAACAGCGCGACTATCTGCAAAAAATTCACCTATCGGGGCAACATCTGCTGCATATTGTTGACGACATCCTGGATTTCTCAAAAATTGAAGCCGGCAAAATGACGATAGAAGGTGTCGATTTCAGTCTCGACGACTTGCTCAGCAAACTACTCAACCTCGTCAACACCAAGGTGGCAGGACGTCAGTTGCAATTGAATATACATGTGGACGCAGATGTTCCGCGTCAAATGCACGGCGACCCACATAGACTCAACCAAATCTTAATCAATTACACGAATAATGCGATCAAATTTACCGAGCGTGGTGAAATAAAAATTCGGGTTAAATGCGTACGAGACTTACCCGGTGGATGGTTGATTCGTTTCGAGGTCGAAGATCCCGGCATCGGTATGAGTGAGGAACAGCAGAGTAAATTATTTCAGTCTTTTGAACAGGCCGACAGTTCAACCACCCGTAAGTTTGGCGGTACAGGGTTAGGCTTAGCAATCAGCAAACAACTGGCATTACTCATGGGCGGTGAGGTAGGCGTTTCCAGTCAACTTGGTAAAGGCAGCACGTTCTGGTTTTCCGCCATGTTAGAACAAACCAAGTTACCGGCTATCGATGCGGCACGCAAACTCAACCAATACAATCCATTTGCACGATTAAAAGCCATCAATCAAAACCAGCCAGCGATTCAGATTTTATTTGTAGATGACAATGAGTTCAATCAACAAGTTGGCACCGAGCTTTTAGAATCGGCAAACTGCTCTGTGATACTAGCGGCCGACGGTCTACAAGCCGTCAACTTGGTCAAACAAAAAACACAGAAATTTGATTGTGTTTTGATGGATATACAAATGCCAGTGATGGACGGCTTGGAAGCCACTCGACAGATTCGTGCTTTGCCTGAATTTGCCGAATTACCGATTATCGCTATCACCGCCAATGCCATGAAAGAAGATCGCCTGCATTGTCTGACGGCGGGTATGAATGACTTTATCCCCAAGCCCTTCTCTCCCGATCTTTTATACGCGACGCTATTACGTTGGGTGGATCAGGATACGGCACTTATCAGTGAGGAGGAGGAAAATGAGACCGGGTTAGATAAGTCATCTGAAGGCATGACGGAAATTCGCTATATTGACTTAAACGTACTGGCAAAATTAGTGGGCAAT
Source organism: Undibacterium sp. GW821-FHT11H02 (assembly GCF_058808015.1). Taxonomy (NCBI): domain Bacteria; kingdom Pseudomonadati; phylum Pseudomonadota; class Betaproteobacteria; order Burkholderiales; family Oxalobacteraceae; genus Undibacterium; species Undibacterium sp. GW821-FHT11H02. Next base: position 244,981 of record NZ_JBXARG010000003.1, read on the forward strand.
GTACCGGAAAAAATCGGTAAATTCGCATTAAAATTTTTAGACTCCGCCAAGCGTGGCATGCAAGAAATTGAGGCTGCGCAACAGGAAAAAAATCTTGCGGCGCTGACAGCTTTAGGACACCGATTAAAATCGAGCGCACGTACCGTGGGCGCGATGCAATTCGGTGAACTTTGCCATCAGTTGGAGAACTTACAGCATGCAGGTACGCTGAGCCAGGCAGATCAGTTAATTGCCCAACTAAGCCCTATGCTGGCACAGATAGACATTGAGATCCAACATTATCTCAATCCAAACGACAATCAACAAAAAGTCGCCAGTCCAGTCAAGATTAAGGCTCAGCCAAAGTCAGAACTTCGTTTCACACCAAAGCCAGACTTACATGTCTTGGTTTTAGAAGACGACCCTATCGATATGGAGATTGCCTGTACCACTTTGCGAAAGCTGGGTATCAATCGCATCTCCAACTGTCAAAACGGGCCTCAGGCCCTCGCCGTACTGAGTACCTACCAACCCGAAATCATTTTTTGCGATTTGACCATGCCTGGCATGGACGGCGTCAGTTTTTTACGTATCGTCGCAGAAAGTGCTTATCAGGGTGGTATCGTGATCCTGAGTTCGGCAGATCGTAGTGTCATTAAGGCTACTGAGAATTTAGTGCGTGCGTATGGCTTACATTTACTGGGTTCACTGCACAAACCATTAATTGAAGAAGAAATGCTGGAAACGGTAGCGCGCCAGTCTTCGCTGCCCATCCATCCAAATAAGGTCTCAAAAGTAACTTTACTTTCTTTGGATGAGTTGCAGAAAGGTTTGATTGATGATTGCTTGGAAATTCATTTCCAGCCCAAAATTTCTATCAGTAGCAAGCGTATTACCGGTGCTGAATGTCTGGCGCGATGGCGTCATCCTATACGTGGTCTGCTGGGCCCGGCTGCCTTTGTCTCCGTGATCGAGTCGCATGGTTTGATCGATACGATGAGTAAAATCATTTTAGAAAAAAGCGCCTTGCAATTACGTCAGTGGTATAAGCAAGGACATCAGATCAAATTAGCCGTCAATGTCTCTATGGATAATCTAAATCAACTGGATTTACCCGAGCAATTTGAAGCGATTTTGCAAGCCGTAGGAGTGCGTCCTTCACAATTTATATTGGAGTTGACCGAGTCTCGTTTGATGGAAAATTTAACCGTCAGTCTGGAAATTTTGACACGCTTGCGACTGAAGGGATTCGGACTGTCCATTGACGATTTTGGTACTGGCTTTTCGACGATGGAAAATCTCAAGCAATTACCGTTTACGGAATTGAAAATCGATCGCGCTTTTGTCAATGGTGCAGGGGATGACGAAGCGGCCCGCGCCATTATGAATTCCAGCATACAACTGGGCAAAATATTTCACTTAAATCTGGTCGCTGAAGGCGTAGAAACACAACAGGATTGGGATTTCATTGCGGACTCAGGTTGCGATGAAATTCAAGGTTTCTGTGTCGCACAAGCAATGCCTGCGAATGAGTTCATCGATTGGAAAATCGCCTGGGAGAAAAAACTGAAACGCCAACACTAAAAAAGCTTTCGTTGCATTGATCAAGTCAGCATTTTCTAAAAGGACTGCAAAATCGTTCTACAAAACCAGTATCGTGGAAAAAAATCGGACCAATGATCGTTAATGGACAAGGTGCTTAATTGTGCGTCATAACCCCTCAACACCGAGACGCAGAGTCGATAAGGAGTGCAGAGAAAGGCGAAGATTTTACTGCGTTTCTCTGCGTATCTCCGCGCCTCAGATTCTAGCCGTTTAGGTTTTTTATTCCGGATAAAATCTCGCTTTTTCGCATTGAGATGTCCTCATATTCGTCTTCACTGAACGGCATTACCCCTAAACCTGCCTAATTTAAAAGCATTTGTTGGCAGTTGAACACCAACTTACACAATTTTTCGATAGAATCTCGGCATGAACTGACACTGTGCTGATCCTAAGCGAATTGTCTTATAATGCCCGCAAAAATGACGCGGGCATTTTTATTCTTTTTCCTTTTTTTTACGATTTTTCCCATGAATACTTTGCTTTGGCTGGTCGTTCTGTATTGGATTATTTCTGTGGGCATAGGACTTTATGCCGCCCGCTATGTTAAGAACTCAAAAGATTTTGCAGTGGCGGGTCGTTCTCTGCCCATGTATATCGTCACCGCAACCGTGTTTGCCACCTGGTTTGGTTCAGAAACGGTTTTGGGTATTTCCTCTACCTTCGTCAAAGAAGGATTGAAAGGCGTAGTAGCCGATCCCTTTGGCTCATCGCTGTGTCTGATTTTCGTTGGACTCTTCTTCGCCCGCCCCCTCTACCGCATGAATTTGCTAACCATAGGCGACTATTACAAAGCAAAATACGGTCGTACTGTCGAAATTTTGGTCTCGCTGTGTATCGTTGTTTCTTATCTGGGCTGGGTAGCGGCTCAGATCAAAGCACTAGGATTAGTATTTAGCGTAGTCTCTGGTGGTGCGGTTAGCATGGATATGGGCATGATGATAGGTGCCGGCAGCGTTTTGATCTATACCTTAATGGGGGGTATGTGGTCGGTGGCGATTACTGATTTTCTGCAAATGATCATCATCATGATAGGCATGTTGTATATGGGCTGGGAAGTCTCCAACATGGTGGGTGGCGCCGGCACTGTCATTACGCATGCGGTGAATGCGGGCAAAATGGAATTCTGGCCAGCACCGACCTCACGCGAGGTGCTATGGTTCTTCGCCGCCTGGATTACCATGATGCTAGGTTCGATACCGCAACAAGACGTATTCCAGCGCGTGGCCTCAGCGCATTCTGAAAACGCAGCGGCCAATTCAGCGGTACTCGGCGGTAGTTTGTATTTTTTGTTTGCCTTCATTCCTATGTTCCTCGCCTATTCCGCGACCTTGATTGATCCTGAGATGGTGGCGAGATTGATAGGCACAGATTCACAGATGATTTTGCCCACCTTAATCATGACAAAAATGCCATTATTGGCGCAAGTCATGTTCTTTGGTGCGTTGCTATCAGCCATCAAGAGCTGCGCCAGCGCGACTTTGCTAGCGCCATCGGTGACCTTTTCTGAAAATATTCTGAAGCCTTTATTACCAGCGCAAAGCGATAAGCAATTCTTATTCATGATGCGAGCCGTGGTATTGGTCTTCACCGTCATCGTGACTTATTTTGCAATGAATACCGAGGCAAGTATCTACAAAATGGTCGAAAACGCTTACAAAGTCACTTTAGTCGCTGCGTTCATACCTTTAGCATTTGGTCTTTACTGGAAGCATGCAACACGACAAGGGGCGCTTTTGTCTATCGTTTTGGGATTAAGTTCCTGGATTTTATTGGAAATTAATGCACCCGAAGAATTCTGGCCACCCCAATTAGTCGGTGTCTTAATGAGTTTAGCGGGGATGCTGTTCGGCTCACTTCTACCGCAAGTTAAGACCAAGATTGCCTATTAAACAAATTCGCCGAAGGAATTCACTTTTACATGGCAATTTAGAATTCAAATCCAGTCAAGTATCCTTAGGATATTCTTAAGCCCTTAGGCAATTCTGCAAAAATTGCCGGTAAACCGTTATAATTCAGGGTTTTACAAGTTTTCCTAAGGATAAAAATGCCTATCTACGCTTATCGCTGCGATGCCTGTGGCTTTGCCAAAGATGTGCTGCAAAAAATGTCGGAAGACCCACTCACGGTTTGCCCTGAATGCCATCAGGCTAGCTTTAAAAAACAAGTCACCGCGGCGGGCTTTCAATTAAAGGGCTCGGGTTGGTATGTAACCGACTTCCGTGGTGGAACAGGTAATGCTGCAGCGACCGGTGTCGCTGCAAAAAATGAAGATAAAAGCGGTGAATCTAAAACATCAGATGCACCAAGTAGCGCTGCACCAGCGGTTAGCTCATCAAGTAGCGACAGCAGTTCAGCAAGCAGCACTAGCAGCACCAGCGACAACAAAGCAGCATAAGCACATCAAACCGAAAAGATCCAAGATCCATGCGTAAATATTTTATTACTGGTTTATTGATACTTGTCCCACTCGCCATCACCGCGTGGGTACTGCATGCCGTCATCAGCACCATGGATCAGTCCTTACTCTTATTGCCAGAACAGTGGCGTCCCGAAGCCTTAATTGGTTTTAAGATTCCTGGCTTAGGTGCAGTGCTTACCGTATTGATCATCTTCTTTACCGGCCTTTTGACCAAAAACTTTATTGGTAAATATGTTGTCAGTTTATGGGAAAAATTACTTAATCACATCCCCATCGTCAGCTCCATTTACTCCAGCGTCAAGCAAGTTTCTGACACGCTGTTTTCTTCATCGGGTAATGCCTTTAGTAAAGCACTGTTGATTCAATATCCACGCGAAGGCTCTTGGACTATCGCTTTTCTGACCGGCAAACCAGGCCATGCTGTGGCTCAACATCTCGATGGCGACTTCATTAGTGTCTACGTACCAACTACCCCTAACCCAACATCTGGGTATTTTCTGATTATCCCCAAAAAGGATGCGATTGAACTTGATATGAGTGTCGATACGGCACTCAAATACGTAGTTTCTATGGGTGTCGTCGCGCCAGAAGTGGCAGAACAAGTAGCAGCGGCACAAAATAAGATTTGTAACTAGGATTAGCAATGCAGCTTGAGCAAAGCTAATACATAGTAAATTAATACATAGTGAATTAAAACTAGCAAATTAAACTCGACGAATTAACATCAAAGCTATTAACTTTTAAGAAGACAGGTAAGAAATTATGTCCATGCGTACCAACTACTGCGGCCTTACTACTGAAGCATTACTCGGCCAAACCGTCAGCCTGTGCGGCTGGGTGCATCGCCGTCGTGATCACGGTGGGGTGATTTTTATCGATTTGCGTGACCGCGAAGGTTTGGTGCAAGTCGTATGCGATCCTGATCGCGCTGAAGTCTTCAAAAATGCAGAGACGGTACGTAATGAATTCTGTTTGCGCATCACCGGTATCGTACGCAATCGCCCAGACGGCACTATCAACAATAATTTAAAGTCAGGCAAAATCGAAGTTCTGTGCCACGAATTGGAAATTCTGAATCCATCCGTCACGCCACCATTCCAACTCGATGATGACAATTTATCTGAGACAACCCGCTTGACACACCGCGTCTTGGATTTGCGCCGTCCTCAAATGCAAAACAATTTGCGTCTGCGTTATAAGGTCGCAATGGAAGTGCGTAAGTTCCTCGATGAAAATGGCTTCATCGATATCGAAACACCGATGTTGACCAAATCCACACCAGAAGGCGCACGTGATTATCTAGTGCCATCCCGTGTCAACGCAGGCAATTTCTTCGCCTTGCCGCAATCACCACAATTGTTCAAACAATTATTAATGGTGGCGAACTTTGACCGTTACTACCAAATCACCAAATGCTTCCGCGATGAAGATTTGCGTGCGGATCGCCAGCCAGAATTTACGCAGATCGATTGCGAAACTTCGTTCATGAACGAACAAGAAATTCGCGATATGTTTGAAGGCATGATCCGTGGGGTATTCAAGAAGACCTTGGATATCGATTTGCCTAACCCATTCCCAGTCATGGATTTCGCTGAAGCCATGGGTCTGTATGGTTCCGACAAACCGGATATGCGCGTTAAATTGCAATTCACCGATTTGACTGAAGTCATGAAAGACGTGGATTTCAAAGTCTTCTCCAACGCAGCCAATATGCACAATGGCCGCGTCGTTGGTATGTTAGTTCCAGGCGGCGGCAGTATGCCACGTTCTGAAATCGACGCTTATGATCAATTCGTTCGCATTTACGGCGCGAAAGGCCTGGCTTACATCAAAGTCAATGACAAAGCCGCTGGTCGCGATGGTTTGCAAGCGCCTATCGTGAAGAATTTGCACGATGCCGCCTTGGCAAAAATTTTGGAATTGACTGGCGCCAATGATGGCGATTTGATTTTCTTCGGTGCGGACAAAGCGAAAGTCGTCAACGATGCGATTGGCGCCTTACGCGTGAAGATTGGTCATAGCGAATTCGGCAAAAATAATGGCCTGTTCGAAGACGCATGGAAGCCATTGTGGGTGATCGACTTCCCTATGTTCGAGCACGATGAAGAAAACGATCGCTGGACCGCAACCCACCATCCATTCACCGCACCCAAAGATGGTCATGAAGATTTGATGGAAACGGATCCGGGCAAATGTATCGCCAAAGCTTACGATATGGTCTTGAACGGTTGGGAACTCGGTGGCGGTTCCGTACGTATTCACCGCGCTGATGTACAAAGCAAAGTATTCCGTGCTTTGAAGATCAACGACGATGAAGCGCAATTGAAATTCGGCTTCTTGCTCGACGCTCTGCAATATGGCGCGCCTCCACATGGCGGTTTAGCGTTCGGCTTGGATCGTATCGTGACAATGATGACCGGTGCAGAATCGATCCGTGACGTGATCGCCTTCCCGAAAACACAACGCGCACAATGTTTGTTGACACAAGCACCGTCTGAAGTCGACGAAAAGCAATTGAAAGAATTGCATATTCGTTTGCGTGCTGCGGAGCCTAAAGTCGTTTAAGTGATTTAAAACGGCGTCAAGGCGCTGTATGTCGCGACAAATCAAAACGGCAGATCATTCTGCCGTTTTTTTTGCCCTGTGACGTTTTATATGCACATCACAATCGAACGCACAGTCAAACGATCAGTCGAATTCGTACCAAGGCAATCGTATGAAGCTAATGCGAATCAAACGAATGAAAAAAGTGCTAACCGCAGAGGCGCAGAGAAAGGCAGTTTTTCTCTCCGTGCTCTGCGCCTCTGCGGTGAGGTTTTATTGGGATTTTCATGTTTTTTTCAAAAATTTCTCTCATGATTTTCTTCAAGTGATTGCCTTAGACTTCTTACCGCTCCTGAACTATCAACAGATGGTTTTATGGCATACTATGGACACATCTAGCCAAGCGCAATCATCAAAAAAATCATGAGCAGCACTTTCAAAATCCCCGAATCCGTTTTAGTCGTCATCTACACGCCAGAACTCGAAGTTCTATTACTTGAACGCGCCGATAAACCTGGCTTTTGGCAGTCCGTCACAGGCTCCAAAGACAGTTTAAATGAAGCTTTGGAATGGACTGCGCAACGTGAAGTGATGGAAGAAACCGGGATAGATACACAAGCTCACCACTTAAGCGATTGGCAGCTCTCGAATGTATATGAAATTTATCCAACCTGGCGTCATCGTTATGCGCCGGGTGTGACCCACAACAAAGAATATGTCTTTGGCCTTTGTGTGCCACGCAACACCTCGGTTACACTAGCGCCGAGAGAACATTTACGCTATCAATGGTTACCACTACAAGAAGCGGCTGACTTATGCTTTTCCGCCTCAAATGCCGAAGCGATTTTGCAATTGCGTCAGCGCTGCAACAATGGCGATAAGCAGATTTAAATTCCTCATCCAAATTCAATTCGCACCATCAAAGGCAAGATCATGAAACTACGTATTGCCACCTACAACATCCACAAAGGTGTGAGTGCGTTCGGACGCAAGGCGCATATTCATGACTTAAAAGAAGCTATCAAATTGCTCGATGCTGATCTGGTATTTCTCCAAGAAGTTCAAGGTCAACACGATCATCATGCTAAAAAACATGCGGACTGGCCTGAGCAAGGGCAACATGAATTTTTAGCAGGCGATTCTCACACATCGGCTTATGGTATGAATGCGGTTTACCAGCATGGTCATCATGGCAATGCGCTATTAAGCCGCTTACCCATTTTGCATGCGAGCAATCATGACGTCTCCGATCATGCGTATGAGCAGCGCGGCATTTTGCATGTCAGGGTGCAATTAGGTCAGGTCTTGACACATTGCTTTGTGATACACCTAGGTTTGTTTGCAGCCAGTCGAAGGCGTCAGATTCAAGCCTTGATTGCACAAATTCAAGAGCAGGTCGAGCCCGATCAGGCCTTGATTATTGCCGGTGATTTCAATGATTGGAGCCAAAGACTGAGTCACACTCTGTACAAAGAGTTAGGCGTTATAGAGGCATTCGATGTCGCAACTCACCATCACGCGGAATTGCCACTAAAGCGCAGCGCTATGGCATCGGTAAAGACTTTATTTCAATCCAAATCAAATCATGCACGTACTTTTCCCGCCGGCCTGCCGTGGCTAAGTTTAGATCGCGTCTATCTGCGCGGCTTTCATGTAGAACAAGCCCAGGTCTTGAGTGGAAAACCATGGTCACAACTGTCTGACCACGTGCCCATTTGTGTCGACCTTAAACTCAATCATCTGCAATTGCGCCATGGCTAAGCTGGTTTTCAGCGATGGCAACCAAGTCCAATTGCTACACACAGGTGAGCAATATTTTGCTGCTTTGATTGACGCTATACACAAAGCACAGCACGAAATACTATTAGAAACCTATATTTACGCGACAGATCATATTGCCCAAACCATTACGCTTGCCTTATGTCAGGCGGCGCAGCGTGGCGTGTCTGTACAAGTTATCATCGACTGGTTGGGCGGTGGTAATCATACTCAGCAATTGCAAACAGACTTCCTAAATGCAGGCGTGCAATGTCGTCTGTTTAACCCTTGGTTTAAACGAGGCTTGGCACGTACGCATAGAAAGCTAGCCGTCGTCGATCAGGCTATCGCGTTTATTGGCGGTATCAATATCATCGATGATTGTAGGTCGGATGATGGCAAAAATACGCCCCTGCCTTTCCCGCGCTGGGACTTCGCCGTGCTAGTAAATGGCAATCTGGTGCAGAACATACACAAAGAGATCAGCACGCAATGGCTGAAGATGGGTAAACTACAATTATTGCAAAGGCTAAAGCTAACTGTCGATTTGCGCTCACAAATCAAGAGCAACGGTCAACATTTAACTCAAGCTGCAATGGTGGTACGCGACAATTTGCGCAATCGCAGCACCATTCAAAAAGCCTACTTAAAAGCCCTAGGTTCGGCGCGTCAGACTGCGATTTTAGCCAATCCCTACTTTGCACCTGGACGCAGAATGCGTAACGGTCTTATCCGCGCGGCACAACGCGGTGTCGATGTCAGTCTTCTTTTGGGTGTGGGAGAATTCGACTGGCAGGATGCAGTAACACAGTCGTACTATCCTAAACTTCTAGCGAGTGGTATAAAAATTTATGAATACCGCAAGACCAATCTGCATGCTAAAGTCGCCGTAATAGATGGCAGCTGGGCCACCGTCGGCTCCAGTAATTTTGATGGCTTAAGCTTATTCGTCAATCATGAAGCGAATATTGTGGTGCTCGATCAAAATTTCGCCAGTCAGCTCAAGCAGCATTTAGTGCAAGGCCTAAAAGATGCGATTCAGGTAGATCCGCATTGTGTGGTAAAGCAGAGTTGGATCAAACGGTTTAAACACCGGCTCGCTTACTGGTTTTATCGCAGCTTGATGCGACTGGCAACATTAGGTGAATACCGTTAATTAAAATTTCATCAATAACATGACACTCTCTATCCGAATCGATAAATGGCTATGGGCAGCCCGCTTCTTTAAAACACGTAGTTTGGCGACGAATGCTATCGAATTAGGGCGCGTGTTGCAGAATGAACAGAGAGTAAAGCCAGCACACAATGTCAAGATAGGCGATTTGTTAGAAATTCATCAAGGGGAACAAGTGTGGCTGGTTGAAGTGTTGAAATTATCTGATGTACGAGGTGCTGCCAGCATTGCTCAAACGCTTTACGCAGAGACTCCCGAAAGCCAACTCAAACGCCAGCAGCGTGCGGAAAACCGGCGCTACCAACAAGAGCCAGCGGCCCAAATCAGCGAACGTCCAACCAAACGGCAGCGACGACAACTGAGCAATATCCACTTGGAATAAGCTTAGGCTAAAGAAGCAACAACTCGCCTCAACTTAGCGGTTTCGAGCAAGATTTTTAATATCTTTCTACAATTCACTTGCGCTTTAGATGTATATTGTTTCATTGAAACAATTTTATTTTATTTAGTTATCTGAGACTTTGTAGTGATCCTCCAAGGAGATTCAAATGCAAGCGTTTTACGATCTAAAAATAGCCGCCAAGCTGATACTGGGCTTTATTGCGGTCTTACTTCTCACCTGTTTTCTTGGTGTATTTTCCATCTTCCAATTAACCAACCTGAACCGATCTACGGATGAAATCAGCAATGATTTGATGCCTAGCTCAATTGCGGGTATGGGCATGAAAGAGAGCGTCTCTCGTATGCGCTCGCAAGAAGCTCAGCTTGCTACTGCAGAAAATCCTGAAGAAGCCAAGAAATATGGGGAGCGCACCAATGAGGCGGTAGAAGCATTCCGAAAGAATCATGCTGCATTCTTAAAAAAAGCCGACACCGCGGAAGACAAAAAAGCGCTGGATGAGTTATTGCTGTCATTTAATGAATACGCTCAGATCTCAAACAAAATAAGCAGTTTGGCCAAAGAGGGTAAAACCAAGGAAGCCGTTGCGGTTCTGCGTACAGAGTCGTCTAGTAGCAATAAAAAAATGCGCGGCATGTTAGACAAGATAGTCGACGCGCAAATTGTTGCAGGACAGACAGCGACCAGCAATAGTAATAAGCTATTTCTCAATGCTCGCATGATGATCATCATCGCCATAATCGCCAGCATAGCAATAGGTTTTTCCATGGCTATTTGGCTGGCTAGAATTGTTTCTGCACCACTCAGAAATGCGGTCAGTCTGGCGCAATCGATTGCTGCCGGCGACTTGACCAGAAGTGTTGAAGTCGAGAGCACCTGTGAAACTGGTCAATTGATTCGTGCGCTATCAGAAATGAACACCAGCTTGCTCACCGTCGTCAGCGAAGTCAGGGCTGGCACAGAACAAATCAATAGTGCCGCAATTGAAATTGCCAACGGCAACCTCAACCTGTCCAGCCGTACCGAAGAACAAGCCAGCTCCCTAGAAGAGACGGCGTCTTCCATGGAAGAGATCACCTCGACGGTTAAACATAATAGCGACAATGCCAGACAAGCCAATATCCTGTCACAAACTGCAACTTCAATTGCGGAGAAAGGCGGCAACGTTGTCTCGGAAGTGGTCGCGACCATGACCTCAATTAATGAATCCTCCAAAAAAATTGTCGACATCATCAGTGTCATTGACGGGATCGCCTTTCAAACCAATATTCTGGCATTGAATGCTGCGGTAGAAGCCGCGCGTGCAGGCGAACAAGGGCGCGGCTTTGCAGTGGTGGCGTCGGAAGTACGCAGCTTGGCACAACGCTCTGCCAGTGCCGCCAAGGAGATCAAAGAATTAATTAATGACTCCGTAGAAAAAGTCGGTCAGGGCACACGCCTGGTCGATAGCGCAGGCAGCACCATGCAAGAAGTGGTAGACAGCGTAAAACGGGTCAGTGACATCATCAGTGAAATCACGGCGGCGGGTCAGGAACAGACCAGCGGCATAGAGCAAATCAATCAAGCCATCATACAAATGGATAGCGTCACGCAACAGAACTCGGCATTAGTAGAAGAAGCAGCCGCCGCAGCGGCCACTTTACAAGAACAATCCGCTAACCTGGTACAAGTGGTCAGTGTATTTAAACTAGATCAACAAGCCTATAGCCCACCTAAGGCCGCCACCAGATCCAGTAGCCGCCCCGCTGCCAAAAAAGCCCCTTCTACCAATAGACCCACTCAAACTGCGCGCCTAAAAGCAGAACCAAAAGCGGCTCCTGCTAGTGCTGATGCTTGGGAAGAGTTCTAAAGTCTCACACTGTGTGGTCCCCAAAGACAACGCCATCTGTACCTAAACTCAGGCACAGATGGCGTTTTTATCTGACTTTCAATTGTGCGCATACCACCAGCGCCTTTACATTGCCTGAATTTTCAGGCGATCAGCGTGAACAATTTAAGACTGTCAGCAGGCATTGTCGTAATCGCGCACATGGTTGTAGGTATTCCATTCTAATGAGTTTTTTCTGATTGACATTTAAAGGCGCATGTTGAATAGTACGGTCGTTCGATTATTTTCTTGAGCGTGCTTTTTTTACAGCTCAGACTATTTTCCAGTGTCCAGAAATCGCGGTACCCATTCAGAAAAAATCAATTACAACAATGAATATCACTTCGAAATTTATGCGCAAGGGTGAATTAACCCGAGCGGCAATATTGGAAACAGCACTGGAATCAGCAAGTCGAAATGGACTGGAAGGCTTAACCATAGGCTTGCTCGCAGAACAAATGAATATGAGCAAATCGGGCGTATTTGCCCACTTCGGTTCACGCGAAGATTTACAGATTGAAGTACTCAGGTTGTACCACCATACGTTTGAACAGGAAGTTTTTTATCCTAGTATGAAAGAAGCTCGCGGCTTACCTCGTTTGCGTTCTATGTTTAGTTTGTGGGTGCAAAGAGTGACGCATGAAATTGCATCCGGTTGCATTTACATCAGTGGCGCCACTGAATATGACGATAGACAGGGTCCGATTCGCGATGCACTGGTGGCGATGGTTAATGCCTGGCAAGGCGCCCTATTACGAGCAAGCGTTCAGGCCATAGAATTAAAACATCTGCAACAAGATATCGATCCTGAACAGATAGTCTATGAAATGTATGGTTTGATTTTAGCTTTACATCACGATGCACGTTTTTTGAAAAAAACAGGTAGCGTGAACCGTGCGGAACGAGGTTTTGAAAGAATGATTCAATCTTATGCGCCAGTCAAATCCAGCGTATAAAACAATATAGATGCAAATTTTTAGAACTTATTTAGAACTTATTTAGTCCAGAGGAGAAAATCATGGGTCAATACATCGCTCCGTTACGCGATATGCAATTCGTTTTACATGAATTGTTGGGAGTAGAAGCGGCACTCAAAGAATTGCCAAAATACGCTGAAATTGATGCCGACATCATCAATCAGGTGATGGAAGAAGGCGGTAAATTTTGCTCAGAAGTGATTTTCCCTATCAATCACTCCGGTGATCGCGAAGGCTGTCATCACGATAAAACTAATCACACTGTCACTACACCAAAAGGCTTCAAAGAAGCGTACAAACAATACGTAGAAGCGGGCTGGCCTGCACTCTCTTGCGATCCGGAATACGGCGGCCAAGGTTTGCCACTGGTGATGAACAACTCCATGTACGAGATGATGAACTCCGGTAATCAGGCTTGGACTATGTATCCAGGTTTGTCACATGGCGCCTACGAATGCTTGCATGAACATGGCACACCAGAACAAAAAGCTTTGTATTTGCCGAAACTGACTTCTGGCGAATGGACAGGCACGATGTGCCTGACCGAACCACACTGCGGTACCGATCTCGGCATGTTGCGTTCTAAAGCAGAACCACAAGGCGACGGTACTTACAAAATTACTGGCGCGAAAATCTTTATCTCTGCCGGCGAACATGACTGCGCAGAAAATATCATTCACTTGGTATTAGCGCGTTTGCCAGATGCACCGGAAGGTTCTAAAGGTATCTCGCTGTTCTTAGTACCTAAGTTCATGCCAAATGCAGATGGCAGCCTCGGTGCACGTAATCCTATCTTCTGCGGCGCAATCGAAGAAAAAATGGGTATCCACGGCAACTCCACTTGCCAAATGAATTTGGATGGCGCGGTCGGTACTTTGATCGGTCAACCACACAAAGGTTTGAACGCGATGTTCGTGTTCATGAACGCAGCACGTTTAGGCGTGGGTATGCAAGGTTTGGGTTTGACCGAAGTCGCTTACCAAAATGCCTTGGTCTACGCGAAAGACCGTATTCAAATGCGTAGCTTGTCCGGTCCAAAAGCACCAGACAAACCAGCTGATCCTATCATCGTTCACGCGGATGTACGTCGCATGTTATTGACGGCAAAAGCCTGGGCTGAAGGTGGTCGTGCTTTCTGTTCTTATGTTGCTTTACAACTAGACAAAGAACTGAATCACCCAGACGAAGAAGTGCGTAAAGAATGCGCGGACGAAGTCGCTTTGCTGACACCGATCATCAAAGCCTTCATCACTGACAACGCATGGACAGCGACTTCTGAATGCTTACAAGTATTCGGCGGTCACGGTTACATCGCCGAATGGGGCATGGAGCAATATGTACGCGATGCCCGTATCAATATGATCTACGAAGGCACGAATACGGTGCAATCTTTGGATTTGTTAGGTCGTAAAATTTTGCAAGACAATGGCGCAAAACTCCGTAAATTCGGTGCAAAAGTACAAGCTTTCGTCGAAGAAAATGGCACGGATGAAGCGATGTCAGAATTCATCACGCCACTCGCAGAACTGGGCGACAAAGTCACCAAGCTGACAATGGAAATTGGTATGAAGGCCTTCCAAAATCCAGATGAAGTCGGCGCTGCTGCGGTTCCGTATCTGCGTGTTGCTGGTCATTTAGTGTACAGCTACTTCTTCGCACAAATGGCGAAAATCGCTTTGGCTAAACAAGATTCTGGCGATACTTTCTACAAAGCGAAATTAGCGACTATCCGTTTCTACTTTGCGCGCTTGTACCCAGAAACAGCCATGTGCATCCGTCAGGCGCGTTCTGGTTCTGCGAATTTGTTGTCGTTGGAAGCGGACCTGTTTTAAATAGTTTTTAAGCCCCCTCTCCCGTAAGCGGGAGAGGGTTGGGGTGAGGGTGCTTCAGAAAAGATGAAATTTTTTATCTCGCGAACTCAAACAGCACGATACATATTGCTTTTGATTTGCTGAACGTCCCTCACCCCTCCCCCCTCTCCCGCTTGCGAGAGAGGGGAACAAGAAATGTAGGTCAATTGTTTTGAACTACCCCCAACCAAGTTTGAATTTAATGTAAAGGTTATCCAATGCCTAATTTCATCGTCAAAAAAGTCGCCGTGCTCGGCGCTGGTGTGATGGGAGCGCAAATTGCTGCGCACTGTGTCAATGCCAAAGTTCCTGTCGTTTTATTCGACTTGCCAGCTAAAGAAGGTCCGAAAAACGGTATCGTTCTCAAAGCCATTGAGAATCTGAAAAAACTCAATCCAGCACCACTCGGTGATAAAGACGATGCAGGCTTGATCGAAGTCGCCAACTACGAAGATAACCTCGACGTTTTAGCTGGCTGCGATTTGATCATCGAAGCGATTGCTGAGCGTATGGATTGGAAACACGATCTGTACAAAAAAGTCGCACCGCATATCGCGCCAAATGCGATCTTCGCTTCTAACACTTCAGGTCTGTCGATCACGGCTTTATCTGAAGGCTTCGATGCAGAATTGAAAGCACGCTTCTGCGGCGTCCACTTCTTCAACCCACCACGCTATATGCACTTGGTTGAATTGATCCCAACTGCAGCGACCCGTTCTGACATCCTCGATCAACTCGAAGGTTTCTTGACGACGACTTTGGGTAAAGGCGTGGTTCACGCTAAAGACACACCGAACTTCATCGCTAACCGCGTTGGTATCTTCGGTATGCTGGCAACGATTTATCAAGCTGAACAATTCGGCTTGAGCGTTGACGTGGTCGATGATTTGACTGGTAAAAAATTGGGCCGTGCTTCTTCTGGTACTTTCCGTACGGCTGACGTCGTCGGTCTCGATACCATGGCACACGTCATCAAAACCATGCAAGATAACTTGCAAGATGATCCATTCTTCGCTGTCTACAAAACACCAGAAGTCTTGGCGAAATTAGTAGCAGCTGGCACCTTAGGTCAAAAATCAGGTGCAGGTTTCTACAAGAAAGTCGGAAAAGATATTCTACGTTTGGATTTCGCCAGTGGTGAATACGTTCCAGGCGGCGCCAAAGCGGATGACTTGGTCGCTCGCATCTTGAAGGAAAAAGATCCAGTTAAGAAGATGAAATCTTTGCGTGAATCGACCAACAAACAAGCACAATTCTTGTGGTCTATTTTCCGTGATGCATTCCACTACATCGCGATTCATGGCGCAACGATTGCCGACAATGCACGCGATATCGACTTCGCTATGCGTTGGGGCTTCGGTTGGAATGTCGGTCCATTCGAAACATGGCAAGCATCTGGTTGGCAGCAAGTCGCGACTTGGGTCAAAGAAGATATCGAAGCAGGCAAAACACTGTGCGCAACACCATTGCCAGCGTGGGTATTTGAAGGCCCAGTGGCTGACAAAGCGGGTGTACATACTCCAGAAGGTTCATGGTCTATCAGCCGTAATACTTTCGCACCGCGTTCAAGTTTGGCCGTGTACGAGCGTCAAGCTTTCCGCGCACCTGTGATGGGTGCTGGCGCAGAAACAGGTGCGACGGCTGGTGTGACTTTCTTCGAAGACGATTCCGTTCGTATCTGGCATCAGAACGACGACGTCTTGATTTTGTCATTCAAGACCAAGATGCACGTGATTGGACCAGGCGTGGTCGCTGGCATGGAAAAAGCGATTGCAGAAGCTGAGAAAAACTTCAAAGGCTTGGTGATCTGGCATGCAGATGCCGCTGAAGGCGGTGCTTTCTCTGCCGGTGCAGATTTGCAAGCAATGTTGCCATTGTTTATGTCTGGTGGCGTGAAGGCGATAGAACCGGCCATTTCACAATTACAAAACGCGCATCAAGCTTTGAAATACGCGAATGTTCCAGTCGTTGCGGCAGTCGCAGGTCTGGCACTCGGTGGTGGTTGCGAACTGATGATGCATGCAGCTAAACGTGTAGCCGCTTTGGAATCGTATATCGGTTTGGTTGAAGTTGGCGTCGGTCTGGTTCCTGGCGGTGGTGGTTTAAAAGAAGCCGCGGTGCGCGCAGCCAAAGATGCGAAAGGTACTGACCTGTTGCAATTCTTGAAGAACTACTTCACGAATGCAGCGACAGCGAATGTGTCTAAATCAGCTTTAGAAGCACAAAAGATGGGTTACCTCGATCAAAACGATGTGATCGTCTTCAATGCCTATGAGTTATTGCATGTCGCAAAAGTTGAAGCACGCGCGATGTTTGACGCCGGCTATCGTCCAGCGATGCGCAAGCTGGTACCAGTCACCGGTCGTCACGGTATCGCGACTATTGGCGCACAATTAATCAATATGCGTGACGGTGGTTTCATCTCTGCACATGACTTCAAACTCGGCAAGATGATTGCTGAAGTGGTGTGCGGTGGCGACATCGACAATGGCAGCATGGTCAGCGAACAATGGTTGCTCGACATGGAGCGCAAAGCGTTTATGGAATTGTTGAATCATCCAAAAACCCAAGAGCGCATCATGGGCATGATGCAAACAGGCAAACCAGTTAGAAACTAAAGGAAAACCTCTCAACACAGAGACACAGAGGCACAGAGAAAAAGCAAATTGAAAAGGCATTCTCTGAGTCTCGGTAATTCAAGGTTGTAAGGTTGTAAGAAATTTGATCAAACCAAAACTTTATCAAGGGCGAGCGGTACAGCTTCACGGTTAATTTGAAACGGATTCCTCCGTTTTCCCTCTGTGTCTCTGTGTCTCTGTGTTGAGAGGTTTTATGGTTTTCGTGATGAACTGAGCATCACTACTCTACGAGGAAGAATACAATGACTACTCAATTACAAGACGCTTACATCGTAGCGGCAACTCGTTCCCCTATTGGTAAATCGGGCCGTGGTATGTTCCGCAACACACGCCCAGATGACTTGCTGGTCGGTGTATTGAAATCCGCATTGGCACAAGTGCCTAATCTTGACCCTAAACTGATCGAAGACGCCATCGTTGGTTGCTCGTTCCCTGAAGGCCCACAAGGCTTGAATCTGGCGCGCATGAGCATCCTGCTGGCAGGTTTGCCAAACACCATAGGCGGCGTAACGATCAATCGTTACTGCGCTTCTGGTATCACAGCAGTCGCCATGGCAGCGGATCGTATCCGTGTTGGCCAAGCCGATGTGATGATCGCAGCGGGTGTGGAATCCATGTCCATGGTCCCTATGATGGGAAGCAATCCATCGATGAACATGGCGATTCTGAAAGATGAAAACGCTGGTATCGCTTATGGCATGGGTTTGACTGCAGAAAAAGTTGCAACGCAATGGAAGGTTAGCCGTGAAGCACAAGATGCTTTCGCTCTGCAATCGCATCAACGTGCATTGGCGGCGCAAGCAGCTGGTTACTTCGACGCAGAAACGACACCGTTCGAAATCATCGACCGTGTACCTAATTTGGTCACTGGCGAAATCGAACTCAAAACCCGTACAGTGAATCGTGACGAAGGCGCACGTCCAGATACATCACTCGAAGGTTTGGCAAAACTGAAAGCGGTATTTGCTGCTAAAGGTTCTGTGACTGCTGGTAATAGTTCACAAACTTCTGACGGCGCAGGTGCCTTGATTTTGGTCAGCGAAAAAATCCTGAAGCAATTCAATCTGACACCACTCGCACGTTTCGCCTCATTTGCAGTACGCGGTGTTCCACCAGAAATCATGGGTATTGGTCCTAAAGAAGCGATTCCAGCAGCATGTAAAGCTGCGGGCATCACACAAGACCAAATCGACTGGTTTGAATTGAATGAAGCGTTTGCGGCGCAATCTTTGGCGGTGGTACAAGACCTCGGCCTCGATCCTGCTAAAGTGAATCCTATGGGTGGGGCGATTGCTTTGGGTCATCCACTCGGTGCTACTGGTGCGATTCGTTCTGCTACGACTATCCATGCTTTACATCGTAATAAGTTGAAGTACGGTATGGTGACTATGTGTGTGGGAACGGGTATGGGTGCAGCGGGTATTTTTGAACGCATGTAGTCATTGCCCGCATAAATCCAATTCTAGGGCGCTGCGCGTTGTTGCAAGTACTCGCAATATCGACATATTGCTCCGTCTTGCGCCTAGCGCAGCATCCCTATAATTGAATTTCTGAGGGCAATTTTTTGTTTCCCCCAAAAACCCAAAAAACTAAACCGCACACCGAATTCTGTGCGGTTTTTTTACGGAGTTACCATGAGTAGGATTGAGACAATTGTAGTCATTGCGAAAGATGGTACTCGCCTCGTCGGGCGTAAGTATTCTCCTTCGGCCCCGGTACGTGCTGTTGTGTTAATGCCTGCGGCGATGGGTGTGAAGCAGCAGTTTTATGCGCCTTTTGCAGAGTTTTTGTGTGAGCATGGTTTTGCGGTGTTGAGTTTTGATTATCGCGGTATGGGTGAATCATTGCCGCCTCAGTTTACCCGCTCCTTGCGTGGCTTTGATGCCGATCTCAGTGATTGGGCGGAACTCGATTACAACTCGGCACTACTGGCGGCGCGCGCTTGGCATGACAAAGTACCTTTGCTGGTGATTGGGCATTCTCTCGGTGGCCAACTCGCTGGTTTGCTGCCGGATAATCATTTGATCGATGGCATGCTGACGATAGGTTCGGGAACAGGTTATTGGCGCTACAACGCGCCGCAACTCAAACGCATCGTTTGGTTGCTATGGTATTTTCTGGTTCCCTTGTATACCGGCATATGCGGTTACTTCCCCGGAAAAAAATTGCGAAAAGTCGGCAATCTTCCCAAGGGCGTAATTTATCAATGGTCGCGCTGGTGCAAAGATCACCGCTATTTTGTCGATGCAACCGGCAATGCCATGCAAACTTATCACCATCAATTTCGTGCGCCTATCTTAAGCCTGAGCTTCACCGATGATGAAATGATGGGACGCAAAAATATCGATGGTCTGCACGATTATTTTACCCATGCCGAAGTTGAACGACACTATATACAGCCACAAGATATTCAAGTGAAACGCATAGGACATTTTGGTTTCTTTCGTCCTGAATTTCGTCATAGTTTATGGCAACAAGCTTTACAATGGCTGAGCCAACAAGACAGCACCACTTCCATTCAACGCATCATTTAATTCAAAAGACATCATGGAAATTCTGACCCACATTAATGACGGTATTTTGACCATCAACTTCAACCGTCCAGAAAAGAAAAACGCCATTACCTTTGGCATGTATGAAGCGATGGCAAACGCCATCAATGCATCGAACGACGACAAAAACGTCAGCGTGATTTTGATCACTGGCAAACCAGAAATTTTCACTGCTGGTAATGATCTGGAAGACTTCATGAAACACGCTGGCAGTTTGGCATCGACAGAAATGCCTCCTGTGTATCAATTCATGCATGCCTTGAACGATGCACAAAAACCCGTGATCGCTGCGGTCTCCGGTGGCGCGGTCGGCATCGGCACCACACTCTTGATGCATTGCGAATTGGTATACGCCGCAGACAATGCGAAATTTTCTATGCCATTCACGCAATTAGGCTTATGCCCAGAATTCGCGTCCAGTATGGTTTTACCGCAAATCGCAGGCTATCAACGCGCAGCGGAAATGCTCTTATTAGGCGAAGCATTCAGCGCACAACAAGCGCATGAAATGGGCTTAGTGAACAAGGTTCTCCCGCTCGAAGAATTATTACCCTACGCAGAAAAACAAGCTGCGAAGATCGCCGCGTTACCAGCAAAATCCATACGCCTGACCAAGAGCTTGATGAAGGCGAATCAACCGCAAGCCATTCGCGAAAAAATGAACGAAGAAAACGCCCACTTCGGCGCAATGTTATCGCAGCCTGAAGCACGCGAAGCAATGATGGCGTTTTTCCAAAAGCGTAAGCCAGACTTTAAACAATTCAATTAAGGTCTATCGTCACCCCCTACAAAAAAACGTGCCGGGGTCACGGCGATTGCAAATGTCAAACTTAAGGCCTATGTCGAAGAAGCCGATGTGAAATTTCACATCGGCTTAAGGCCATACTCCCTCATCCACATATCTACTAGCAAGCGCCTAGTTCTTGACAGGAACAGCATTTCGCGCAGCATCACACTTCCCCCTGTCCCTCCACAATTCCTCCACAAACCCCGATTAGTATTCTCGCATCGAGACCTCCACTATCGGGAACATCAACTATGCGCTCTGTCTTCGCCCTACCAATCATCTTCGTCTGCACGCTTCTGTCCACGAATATCGCGCAATCACAAGTGTCGAACGCGCTGCATCACTCCTACGTCATGAAACTAGATCGTTGGGGCAATACGATTTATCAAAGCCTCGAACTCGACGAACAAGGTGGCAAGATCAGCGGGAGTATTAATCGTGATCCCTTGGTTGGTGTTCGCACAGGCGACACTTACCTCTTCACAGCGACGGCCGCAGATAAGACGACTTACACTTATCGCGCCAAAATCACCCCGGATGGTTTAAGCGGCAGCGCTGATTTCCCAGATAGTAATCAGCCACTAGTGCGGGTTCAACATCCATTTAGCGCGAACAAGATTCCAGCTCGTCCTGATGGCAATCCGCGTACGTACCACTACGTTCCAACTTCGTATTCAAACACCTTTTCACCAGACCGCTCGCCAGTCTTAACTATCTGGTCTGGCGACACGGTTCAAACAAAAACTGTCGATTCTGGCGGCGTTGATGAACATGGCGTGACGGTAGCACTGTATGGCAATCCACAAACGGGTCCCTTCTATGTCGCCGATGCCGATGTGGGCGATGTACTGGCGATTCATATTAAGCGTCTGCGACTCAATCGTGACTACGCAGATAGCTTGGACATGATCGTACACAAAGCCCAAACCACGCGCTTAGCATCTCGCAGTACAGAACTGGGGCAAGCCGTACGCTGGAAACTCGATTTACAACACGGACTTGCCAGCCCAGATAGTGCGAGTGAAAAGTTGAAGAATTTCAAAGTCCCGGTGAAACCTATGCTAGGTGGATTAGCGGTCGCGCCAGGCAACGGCATGCCAGCCATCTCGACAGGCGACGCAGGCAACTTCGGCGGCAATATGGATTTCAATGAAGTCGTCGCAGGCAATACGGTTTATCTGCCCGTTAACCAACCAGGCGCTTTGCTCTACCTCGGGGATGCCCATGCGCTGCAAGGTGATGGCGAAACTTCGCAATACGCTTTAGAAACGTCTATGGATGTGGAATTTAGTGTGGAAGTGATCAAGCACAAACAAATTGCCATGCCACGTGTAGTCTCACCAACGCACCTCATGAGCTTGGGCCAAGCCGGCTCTTTAGATGAAGCGCTTAAGCTGGCCACCAGTGGGATGACGCAATGGCTGGCTGAGGATTACGGATTGAGCTTATCGGAAAGCGCGCAAATACTGGGAGCATCGATGGAATATCGCGTCGTCAATCTGGCAGGACGTAGCGTCGGACTGGCTGCAAAAGTGGATAGGCGCTTGCTAAAAAACATTCCCCAAAATGTGAAGTAGATTTGCTTGCCGATTATGAATAAGTTCGTTCACAGTAAAGACGGTGCAGACACTTTGCTATGCCGATGATGGACGCTTAGGAGAGATGATAATAAGGCAAACGACAAGCATACTGACCATGCGTGACTACGATAAATTTGCTAGTGAAGAATCGAACTAAGCCCCCACTTGCGGTATCCTATGGCTTACTTTGATTTTCTACAGATTATCTAATTTAATCAGCGCCCATGATGCCAAAATCCACTTCACTTAACCGCCACTCTAAACTGCGCCGTACTCTACTCACCAGCCTGGCTGCGCTTACATTTAGCAGTACATTCCAAACCTCTTTTGCCGCCAATGAGCCAGGCACAAAGGTCGCCAAAGCACCGAAGTTAGTTTTGGTATTAGTCGTTGACGGCCTGCCGAATGAGCAGGTGCAACGCTATCGTCATCAATTCGGCGAAGGTGGTTTTAAACGCCTGTTAGAGCAAGGTGCATGGTTTGGCAATGCGCATCAAGCACATGGCATAACGGTGACTGCGGTCGGTCATACAGCAGTGTTAACTGGAGCCTATCCGTATCAACACGGCATCATAGGGAATAATTGGTTAGATCCGCAAACCCTGACTTCGGTCTACTGCACCGAAGATACTCAACACAGTTACCTGAACGAAGATACCAAAGCCAGCGATGGCACGTCTCCAGCCAATTTGAGAGTCAGCACGGTTGGCGATGAATTACGTTATGCCACTGGCAATCAGTCAAAAGTGATTACCGTGTCGGGTAAAGATCGTGGTGCCATTTTATTGGCAGGCAAAACTGGCACGGCCTATATGCTGATGAAAAAATCCGGCAACTTCGCCAGCAGCACCTACTACATGCAAAACTATCCCGAGTGGCGTCAGAAATTTGTCGCTGATAAACCGCAGGATCGTTTTTATGGCAAGCAATGGACGCCTATGTTGCCAGAGCAGGCGTATCACGATGACGCACATGACGATATTGTGGCGCCTGCCGATACGACCAGCAGCAAACGTTTCCCTTATACCTATGACAGTAAATCCGGCAAACCCGATGCTGAATATTATGAGAAATTATTCACCGGGCCGTATGTCGATGAGTTGACTTTAGATTTTGCCAGAGCGGCTATCGATGGTGAAAAGCTTGGTAATAATCCGGCTGGCGTGACCGACGTATTGGGCGTAAGTTTATCCAGCCATGATTATGTCAATCATACCTGGGGCCCAGAAAGCAAAATGTCGCACGATCACCTGCAACGTTTGGATCGCTTACTCGCCAAATTCTTAAACGATGTGGACAAAAAGGTCGGACTCGACAACACCTTGGTGGTACTGACAGCCGATCATGGTTTTGCCAATGTGCCTGAGTTTTCACAAAGTATGAAGCGCGATGCATATCGTCTCGAAGGCAGCAAAATGTCGCAGGCTTTGAATCAACACTTACAAGAAAAATTTGGCGTAGAAAAATTAGTCCGTAAATGGTCCGCACCGTATTTTTTCTTAAACTATAGCGCCGCTGAAGCCAAAGGAATTACCCGCAGCGAATTGGAAAATGCAACGGCACGCTTCTTACTGAACCACAAAGGCATTGCCAACGCTTACACTCGCAGTCAATTTGAAAATGGCATGATACCGAATGACCGTATCAGTCGATTAATGCAACGCGGCTGGAATAAACAATTATCGGGTGATGTGACGGTCGTGGTAAAACCGTTCTGGTATTTTGGCAGTACGCCTTCAGGCACTTCACACGGAACCCCTTACAACTACGATACCAATGTGCCTTTGATGTTCATGGGCAAACCCTGGATTAAAGCGGGCGCCTATAGTCAATACGCCGAGGTCGTCGATATCGCATCAACGCTGTCGCACCTGTTACGGATAAGGATGCCATCGGGTGCTGAAGGTCGGGTTTTAACAGAGACACTCAAGTAATCGATCTTCACACCAAACAAAAAGCTGCAAAACCTGACGAGGCTTTGCAGCTTTTTTTTGATTCCTATTTTGGCATCCACCCATGTTTGAGCCGATTCAAAACCGCCTGACTCCGGATTTGGTAGATCGCAAGCCAAACTAAGAGTATCGATGATCCACATCCCTGTCCTGCGAAAGATAGCTTCATCCCGGGCGAAAAAAAACCGCCAAAATTTGGCGGTTTTTTTGTTCCAGCAAAAATCTGCAATAAGCAAATTAACGCTTGGAGAATTGCTTTGCGCGACGTGCTTTGCGCAAACCAACTTTTTTACGTTCAACTTCACGAGCATCACGAGTAACGAAGCCAGCTTTGGACAATTCAGATTTCAAAGTTGCATCGTAGTCGATCAAAGCACGTGTGATACCGTGACGAACCGCGCCGTATTGGCCAGATTCACCACCACCGTGTACATTGATCATAATGTCGAATGTTTCGAGGTGATTAGTCAACTCGAGTGGTTGACGGATAACCATCAAGCCAGTTTTACGAGAGAAATATTCGTCAGCTGGTTTGCCGTTGACAACAATCTTGCCGCTACCTGTTTTCAGGAATACGCGAGCAACTGCGCTCTTGCGACGGCCAGTTCCGTAGTTGTAATTACCGATCATGGCTATTCCTTAGATATCGAGTACTTGTGGTTGCTGAGCTGCATGCGGATGCGTTGCATCTGCGTACACTTTCAACTTCTTGATCATTGCGTAACCGAGCGGGCCTTTAGGCAACATGCCTTTAACAGCCTTCTCTAATGCGCGACCTGGGAAGCGAGCTTGCATTTTTTGGAAGTTCGTTTCGTAGATACCACCTGGGTATCCAGTATGACGATAGTAAATCTTGTTCAGAGCTTTAGTACCAGTCACGCGCAGTTTAGCTGCATTAACTACGACGATGAAATCGCCCGTGTCGACGTGTGGAGTAAATTCTGGTTTATGCTTGCCGCGTAAACGGAGTGCCACTTCGCTGGCAACACGTCCGAGAACTTTGTCTGTCGCGTCAATCACGAACCAGTCGCGCTGAACCTCATGGCCCTTAGCGGAAAAGGTTTTCATGTTGAATCCTAAATAAAAAATATTAAAAACACCCTGATTTCGGTGGTTCTGCTAATGCTCAGACTAACCGCGCCTAGCAGACGCTCCCTTGTTAAATTCTCCCCTGGGCGAACAGAGAGTCGGAAATTATAGTATTTTCAAAGACTTAGTGCAAGCACTGTTTAAGTTTTAGGCAGTTCCCTGAAGAACTTATCGACAATTGTTATGTTTTGCTCGGGCAAAAAAAACCCGAAGTCTTGCTTCGGGATTAAGTCACTAGGAGTGACGGAGGAGATACGAGTAAAGGCAAAGAAAACAACTGCCTTCATACTAGGTCAAGAAATCATGTTGCGCCAGGAAAACTTAATGCAATCTAGAAAGTAGCAGAAAATGCGCCCGAAAATAGCAATAAGCGAACTTTTATCAAGATTTCTCGTGTAATCAGTAGAAAAACAGCTCATAAAGAATTTTCGAATTTCATTAGATGAGGCAAAGAGAGGCCTTTGCACATGCCTGGCAAACAGTCAAAGTTTGAGCCTGAGCGGCAGCGCGTGCAGAGATCTCAATACAGGAATAAGGACAAGGTGCCCAAAAGTCCCAAACAAGAATAAGGGCAGCTCAGTTACAATATCCGATTCACTTAAGCACAATAGCAATCAGGGCAGCACTAAGAATTCAGAATTTCGCTCGCATCGAGATATCAGAACGAAGTTTGATTTCTTAAAGTTGCTCATTAACAAGGCAGGAGTTTCAATGGAAGCAAATGTACGTTGGACCGGTGTATCCGGCATGAGTTTTTTGGCTGAGACCGGCTCCGGTCATGCGGTTTTGATGGATGGTGCCCCTGAAGGTGGCGGGCATAACTTAGCGCCTCGCCCTATGGAAATGGTCTTACTTGGTACAGGCGGCTGTTCAGCCTACGACGTCGTACTGATTTTGCGTAAAGGCAAACAAGACGTGCGTGGATGCGAAGTCAAATTATCAGCCGAACGTGCAAATACAGAACCTAAAGTGTTCACCAAAATTCATTTCCACTTCATCGTCACTGGTCGCAATTTAAAAGCCAATCTGGTCGAACGTGCGATTGCTTTGTCTCACGAAAAATATTGCTCGGCGTCGATTATGCTGAGCAAGACTGCCGAAATGACGCATAGCTATGAAATAATCGATGATCTGAACTTGCCATCAGAACACGAACGTAATGCGAAAGCCGAATAAGCGAAAAAAATCACCAAAAAAAATGCCGGAAACAATCCGGCATTTGACAT
This sequence comes from Undibacterium sp. GW821-FHT11H02, assembly GCF_058808015.1. Classification (NCBI taxonomy): domain Bacteria; kingdom Pseudomonadati; phylum Pseudomonadota; class Betaproteobacteria; order Burkholderiales; family Oxalobacteraceae; genus Undibacterium; species Undibacterium sp. GW821-FHT11H02. The sequence goes on from NZ_JBXARG010000003.1 coordinate 271,379, forward strand.
TTTTCACCCGAGAAATTCAAGTGATTTCCAACAGATTCTTATGCACTCTGCTCACGACTAAACACGTCTTTATAACTGAAATAAAACGTGCAATACATCACCAAAGAAACACTCAGCATCAAAGGCAAAATCAACACACCCAACTTACCGCCACTTAATGCCATCAAGAGCGCGACCAAACTGAGCAGCCCGCACCAAGCCAGTAGATAGACCAAAAACGCTTTGCGAGCACGCCATACCGCAAAAAAACTATAAAAAATCGCCTTCGCTGCCCCCATACCGTGCCACATAACCAAAGGCCCGCCATACCAAAACCCCATCGCTGCTGGAGTATACACAGCAAAGAAAATGAGCATACCCGTACCTATATTCGACTTCACCAAGGCTTTGGGGTCTGCCTTAGCAGGATCGGAAATATAATTCCACAGCGCTCCATCATCGAAAGGAATGGAACTCGCCAACGCCGCCACCAAAGCCAATGTATATAAAGTACCCAACAACAGCAAAGTGCGAAATGCTGGTGAGCGAAAGGCAATGAACAAAGATCCCGTTGTGACAGGCTTACCTTCATCAATATCGCGACAGGCATGCATAATGCCCATACCCAAGGTCGGCCCAAAAACGAAGGGTATCAGCGCGCCAATAAACGGCACCAGGCTTAAACCCAAGTTCACAAAAATCAAACCAAAGAACATAAACAAAAGCTCAAATGGTTTCTTCTTGAAGGTTGAAAAACCTTGTTGTATCCAATGCCAGCCTGCAATTGCCTGAGGAGTGTTCATACTAATTATTGGGGAGCAATAGGTAAAGCCGGCGTAGGCTGGGAGACGCGCAAGCGTAAAATACGCTCAAAATGTCCGGGATCATGCGGCGTCAGCATCTCGGCATCGCGTGGCTTATAAAAATCATAAACACGTGACAGCCAAAAACGGAACGCCGCGGCGCGCAACATCGCTTGCCAGGCTTCGCCTTCAGCCACTGTAAATGGACGCACCGCATGATAGGCGTTGAGCATGGCATTCACACGTGCCATATCGAGTTCGCCACTCGCCACATCGATGCACCAGTCATTAATCGTCACAGCGACATCGAACAACCAGGTATCGCAACCCGCAAAATAGAAATCAAAAAAACCAGTCAAGTGCTCGCCATCAAACATCACATTATTGCGGAATAAATCGGCATGCACAGGGCCACTTTGCAGCGCTTGATACGTGGCAGTCTGTGCAAATGCAGCTTGAAATGCGATCTCATCTTGCATCAAACTACGATTAGAATCGGATAAAAATTCCAGCACTTGGGGCACCGTGATTTGCCACCAATCTAACCCACGCAAATTCGGCTGACGGATGGAAAAATCCTGGCCCGCCAAATGCATACGTGCCAGCATGGTACCAACTTCCGCACAATGGACAGGTGCAGGCGCCATTTGTGAACTGCCTTCTAGCTTACTGACGATAGCGGCAGGTTTTCCGTGCAAAGCGACACACAATTCACCCTCCAGATTTGCGATGGGTGCCGGCACCAAGACACCACGATCAGCCAAATGCCGCATCAACTTTAAGTAAAACGGTAGTTGATCAAAATCCAGATTTTCAAAAATGGTGAGGACGTATTCACCCTTTTCGGTATCAATAAAGAAATTACTATTTTCTATGCCTGATGCAATACCGCGAATAGCTAACGCTTTTCCTAAGGGGAATTGCGTCATCCAAGGTGCCAGGTCCTGCAATGTTACCGATGTAAATACAGCCATGTCTATTCTACGTAAAGAGGATTATTTTTTAACGGGTGTAGTCGCCTTGGCGTCCGAGCTGGCTGCACTCGCCGCGCTAGCTGCACTAGCTGCTGCGCTGGCAGTTGCGCTTGCTGGCAAGGATTTAGCAGAACCAATCTTCGATGTGGAGTTTGGACCAACTGGTAATACTGGCAAGGATTCGACTTCCTTGCTTTGCTTCTTACCACCAAATTCCATCACCTTCCACTGCGCCGCACGATTAGCGTCACCTTCAGGCGTACCTTTTGGTGCATTGTTAGGTTTCACGGTATAAGTGCTCTTTCCGGTACGAACCTGCACCTCGGTTACCTTGCCGTTGTCTTTACGCTCTACGGTTTTCAGCTTATTACTCTCCTGCTTAATCAGCTTGACATCGGAATCTGGGCCTTCTTCCAATTTTTCTAATTTTGGCGGTGGTGGTGGCGGTGCAGTCTTTTCCTGCGCCGCGACTAAAGGCGATGCAGAGATAGCAAAACAGGCCGCCACAAGACTGGCGATTAACTTCAATGAGCTTTTCATGATTTTCACTTTAGATGCATTTAAATACGAGAAAGATACAGCGAATTGTCCGACATTGTAGCAAAGCAAGTGACTTCCAAGGAGAAAAAGCAATATCGTTCCATCACGAAACGACATCTTACAAATACAGCATACGCTGACGCTCTTCATCCGATGGCTCGATATCATGCGCCTCGTAAAAGGCGAAAATTGCATCAACAACATTGGCAGGCTCATCAATGATCTGCACCAAATTCAAGTCCTTATCCTCGATGAGACCTTTATCCGCCATCTGCATCCGTATCCAATCTAAAAAACCCTGCCAAAAACTTGTACCCACCAAGATCACCGGGATACGCTTGGTTTTACCGGTTTGCATCAAGGTCAACACTTCCATTAATTCGTCCAAAGTACCGAAGCCACCGGGGAAAATAACATAAGCATCCGCATACTTAACGAATGCCACTTTACGGGCGAAAAAATGACGAAAATTTAAAGAAATATTCTGCCAAGGATTGGTTTTTTGTTCATGTGGCAATTCAATATTTAAACCGACTGAGGCCGAAGCGCCATCAAATGCACCTCGGTTTGCCGCCTCCATAATCCCGGGACCACCACCCGAAATCACGGCAAATCCTTCATCTGACAAGCGTTTGGCGACATCGACACAATCTTGATAATAGGGATTATCGTGCTGCAATCGGGCTGAACCAAAGATGGTCACAGCCGGACCTAGCGCCGATAGACGTTCGGTGGATTCAATAAACTCTGCCATAATCGTGAACATATGCCACGATTCGCGTGCCTTAAGGGCTGTTGCTTTGTCTTTATCCGCAATCTGGCGCAGTTTCAAAATTCTTTTTCTGCTGTCATTCATACCTAAAATCCTTATGCAAAAAACTCTGTTATTAGTCGACGGCTCCAGCTATTTATACCGCGCTTTCCACGCCTTGCCCGATTTGCGCAATATGCGCGGCGAACCGACTGGTGCGATACATGGCATGGTCAATATGATGCGCAAGCTGCGCCAAGATTATCCCGCAGCTTACATGGCTTGTGTGTTCGATGCCAAGGGCAAGACCTTCCGCGACGACCTGTATCCAGAATATAAAGCACAGCGCGCGCCTATGCCAGACGATTTGCGCTTACAAATAGCACCTATCCATCAGGCAGTCGCGGCGATGGGTTGGCCTATCTTGATGGTCGAAGGTGTAGAAGCCGACGACGTAATCGGCACGTTGGCGGTGGAAGCCACCGCACGCGGCATGAATACCATCGTCTCCACCGGCGACAAAGATCTGGCGCAATTGGTCAATGCTAACGTGACTCTGATCAACACCATGAGCAATGAAAAGCTCGATGAAGCGGGCGTGCTCGCCAAATTTGGTGTACCACCGAATCGCATCATCGACTACTTAACCCTGATCGGCGACACCGTCGATAATGTTCCCGGCGTGAGCAAATGTGGCCCTAAGACTGCGGTTAAATGGCTGACTGAATACGATAGCTTAGATGGCGTGATCGCGAATGCCGACAAGATCAAAGGCGTAGTCGGCGACAATCTGCGTGCCGCTTTAGATTGGCTGCCACAAGGCCGCGTCTTGATCACCGTAAAGACCGATTGCGATCTCGCCGGTCATCATATTTCCATCGATGAATCACTGAAAGCCAAAGAAGAAAATCGCGAAGAAATGATCGCCTTCTTGCAGCACCAAGGCTTCAAGAGTTTATTGCGTGAGTTTGGTGTTGATCCGGTCGCAGGTTCTGCGCCAGCTAAAGCCGCGCCAGCGCAAGGGGGATTGTTTGGCGACGACACTGCCAACAATGCTGTCACAAGCAATACGCCCACAGCAATCCCAGCCGCGCCCGCCGTCACACATTACGAAATGATTTTGACCGAAGCCCAGCTCGATACTTGGCTAGATAAAATCAATCAAGCCGCCCTCACCTCAGTCGATACCGAAACCACCTCGCTAGAACCAATGAATGCACAAATGGTCGGTATTTCTTTGTGCTGCGAAGCGGGCATAGCAGCGTATATTCCGCTCGCACATAATTATCCCGGCGCACCCGAACAATTAAATCGTGAAATCGTTTTAGGCAAAATGAAGACTTGGTTAGAGGACACCAGCAAAGCTAAGGTAGGACAAAACCTCAAATACGACACGCACATTTTCGCCAATCACGGTGTGCATTTACGCGGCATTCTGCACGACACTTTGCTGCAATCTTATGTGTTTGAATCCCACAAATCGCACGACATGGATAGCCTTGCGCTACGCCACTTGGAACGCAAAACGATTAGCTTTGAAGAAGTCTGCGGCAAAGGCGCATCCCAAATTGGTTTCGACCAGGTTGAGATTGAACGCGCCACCGCTTACGCGGCGGAAGATGCCGACATCACTTTACAATTGCATCAAGCGATGTGGCCACAAGTCGAACCTTACGACAAGCTGCGCTTCATCTACGATAAGATCGAACTACCGACATCAGTCGTTCTGCAAAAAATAGAACGCAATGGTGTCTTGATCAATCGCGATTTACTCGCCACGCAGTCGCATGAAATCGGCAATCGCTTATTAGAGCTGGAGCAAAAAGCCTACGAGCTAGCAGAGCAACCGTTTAACTTAAATTCACCTAAACAACTCGGTGAAATTTTCTTCGGCAAACTCGGCCTGCCCGTCGTCAAAAAAACGCCGTCAGGCGCACCATCGACCGATGAAGAAGTGTTGCAAAAACTGGCTGAGGATTATCCTTTGCCCAAAGTGCTGTTGGAATACCGAGGCCTCGCCAAACTCAAATCGACCTACACCGACAAATTGCCGAGAATGGTCAACAGTGATACCGGTCGCGTCCACACCAACTACGCGCAAGCAGTGGCGGTCACAGGTCGCTTGGCATCTAATGATCCCAACTTGCAAAACATCCCAGTACGCACCGCCGAAGGTCGCCGCATCCGCGAAGCCTTTGTCGCAGCACCTGGCAATAGCATCGTCTCTGCCGATTATTCCCAAATCGAATTACGCATCATGGCGCACATCTCGGGCGACGCGAGCTTATTAAAAGCCTTTGCCGACGGCGAAGACGTACATCGCGCGACAGCATCAGAGATTTTTGGTGTCGAATTATCAGACGTCACGAGCGAACAAAGACGTTACGCCAAAGTGATTAACTTCGGTCTGATTTACGGCATGAGCGCATTCGGCTTAGCAGGCAACTTAGGCATAGAACGCAGCGCCGCGCAAAGCTACATCGACAAATATTTCCTACGCTACCCAGGCGTCGCTCAATACATGGCCGACACCCGACTCCAAGCCAAAGCCCACGGCTACGTAGAAACCGTCTTCGGCCGCCGCCTCTGGCTACCAGAAATCAACAGCCCCAACGGCCCACGCCGCCAAGGCGCAGAACGTGCGGCGATTAATGCCCCTATGCAGGGTACGGCGGCAGACTTAATTAAGCTTGCGATGATTGCGGTGCAGGGTTGGTTAGAGACGGATGGTTTGCAATCCAAAATGATTATGCAAGTGCATGATGAATTGGTGTTGGAAGTGGTGGCTGAGGAGTTGGAATTGGTGAAGCGTCGCCTTCCAGAGTTAATGGCTGGAGTGGCTGAGTTGAAGGTGCCGCTGTTGGCCGAGGTGGGGGTTGGATTGAATTGGGAAGAGGCGCATTGATTGCTATGTCATTTTCGAATCGTAAGCATTTTTGTGTTACGTAGAATCCAGGTTTATCGTTCGCTCCTTAAACTTCTAGTCTAATTCGTTCACAAATCGTAGGCGCCTGGGATAGAAAAACAATGCTTTCAGCATTAATGCTGAAATCCATTGCCTTTTTGTGGCGGTCTAGTATCTTTGGATTTTTAAATTACGTTTCGTAGTGGTTAAATGACTTCTCTTCACATCTACAAGTTGGAATCGCGCTCAATCCGCAGACCATCGGTTTGGCTAGAAAATGCACATCCTAGGGGCTATTTCAAAGACAATTTTAATGGACAAACCCTCACCGAAGGTTGGGTACCACCCCCACACTATATTCGAGGTGCATCCTACCGACCATCAGATTGCGTTGCATCCAACATGCCTGGGCCTTTGCTTTCCGAACGCGCGGTGAAAATTCTTAATGATGTTGCACCAAACTGCGCAGAATACAGATTTTTCACAATGATTGGTGGCAAGCCATATTTCGTCATGAACGTCCTCGCCGCTGAGGACATACTCGATGAAGCTGCATCAGAAGTGACGCGATCAGAGTCGGGCGAAATTGTTTCCGTTTACAGGTTTGCATTTCGTAATTTGCCGACTCGACCACTTTTTAAGCTGCCAAGACGATTTTCCTCAGATACCCTATGTACTGTAGCTATTCCAGAGGCTGTCGTCGAGCACAAGCTCACTGGATTTGGTTTTTGGGATCCGACCAAACCAACTATGCGCGACCTTTTCTTTGGTAAAGACCTAAATTGCTATCCGGGCGTCCTTCGCTAACGCAGCCTTGTGGGCACGCATTTTGTGCCCACGCGGATTGCTTGGTTTGTCGACGAACACCTCTCCCCCTGCCCTCTATTCTTTTCACCTTTTTTGGACCGTAACTCGGTAAGGCGTAATCCTTTCGTAAGGCGTCAATAGCCGCAGGCGTATTGCGCCGTATGAACGTTGATCTTGGTGATCCATTATTTTCTTTGGTGCGTTTGCATTCCCAATAAATTGTTTTGCCGTTGAGCGACTTTCCCTTGGACGGTGTAATACGGCTTCGCCTATTACACCCTACGTATGGCTCGAATATTTTTCTTTGCCACTCCACCACCCTTTGCAATCTTTTCGTAAGGCGTCAATAGCCGCAGGCGTATTGCGCCGTATGAACGTTGATTATGGTGATCCATTATTTTCTTTGATGCGTTTGAATTGCAAATAAATTGCTTCGCCATTTTTCGCCTTACTGTCGGACGGTGTAATACGGCTTCGCCTCACACCCTACTTACGGCACGAATATTTTCCTTTGCTACTCCACCACCCTTTGCAATCCTTTCGTAAGGCGTCAATAGCCGCTGGCGTATTGCGCCGCATGAACCTTGAGCATGGCGAACCATCATTTCCTTTAATGCGTTTGAATTGCAAATAAATTGCTTCGCCATTTTTCGTCTTACTGTCGGACGGTGTAATACGGCTTTGCCTCACACCCTACTCACGGCACGAATCTTTTTCTTTGTTACTCCACTACCCTGCGTAATCTTTTCGTAAGGCGTCAATAGCCGCAGGCGTATTGCGCCGTATGAACGTTGATTATGGTGATCCATTATTTTCTTT
>NZ_JBXARG010000003.1:279054-311458 GCF_058808015.1 Undibacterium sp. GW821-FHT11H02
TTGGTGCGTTTGAATTCCAAATAAATTGTTTTGCCGTTGAGCGACTTTCCCTTGGACGGTGCAATACGGCTTCGCCTATTGCACCCTACTTACGGCACAAATATCTTTCTTCGATATTTCAAGACTGTTTTTATGTTATATTTATTACATGCCTAACTATCGACGCGCCTGGCATCCGGGCGGTACTTATTTCTTTACTGTGAATCTCTTGGAACGTACTGGTAATGATTTGCTGGTGCGTCACATCACGTTACTACGTGAAGCGGTGCGTAAAGTGAAGGTGCAGTATCCGTTCACGATTCACGCTTGGGTTGTGTTACCTGAACATTTACATTGTGTGATTGAATTGCAACCTGGCGATCGTGACTTCGCTGTGCGCTGGCGTTTGATTAAGATTTATTTTTCAAAATCGCTACCGAAAACAGAGCGTCTATCAGCGACCCGCGTTCGTCGAGGTGAACGAGGCATTTGGCAGCGACGTTTTTGGGAGCATTTGATTCGTGATGAGCGTGATTTTTCTGCGCATATGGATTATGTTCACATCAATCCGTTCAAACATGGCTTAGTACCACGTGTAATTGATTGGCCGTATTCAACGTTTCACTTACTAGTTCAGGATGGATTGTATCCAGAAAACTGGGCTGGAGATGAAAGCGATCGACTTAATTATGATGATTGAACCTTGTAGATCCCGATAAACACAATATACAGGCATCTTTTCTGGAGCTGCCAAGATCTATCTGGTAAGCGACCGCAACTCCGCTCCTTACTTACCATCCCGCTGCCGCATCTCGCGCTTCCTCGCTTCAATCTCTCGTTGCAATATCAATCCCTGACTAGGTGGTGGCGGCGGTGCCAGAGGGCGTAGCATTGGCGACACCCAAGGGTCACGTAGCGGAGTTTGCATCGCCTCGGGTGAAAGTGCAATGTCAATGCTAGTCGCTGCAAAGCTTGGTGGCGCGGCTAATGTGCTAAACGTCGGCGTGCTTGTCTGCACTCCTGTTAAAGTGCCACGATAAAAAGCTTGAAGATCAGCCTTGCTCGCCACACGTGCTGCGTCGTCTAAATAGGTCATATGCCCACCGGCATAATTGCGCACGAACAAGCGACTGGGCAGATTCAGCCGCGCCAGATCTTGTTCAGTTTGGTAAAAAGGCGTCGCCAGATCGTGATAGCCATTTAGTGTCAGTACACGTAATTGCGGGTTCAGTTGCAAGGCCGCACCTAGGTCTGGAATCGTGTCTGGTAGATTTTTGCCTGCATGACGAAAATCCCAGTTTTCAATAGCGCTACCCGATAACACATAGGTCGATGCATTGCGATAGCGCAGCGTATCGCGCAGATAGCTGGTGATGGCGCTTGAAAATGAGGCACTGATAAGCGTGCTGGAGGGATCACCCTCACTGGCCAACGCGCTACCCACTGGTGCCGACACCCGCGCATCATAACGGCCAAGCAAGCTGTTGGGGATTAGCTGGTTGCGGAATAATCCAGCTTGCATATTGAAACTATTTTGCCAATGCGTAAGCGCCAGGCCAGTGTAATCGCTGAGCAGTGGCGGCAGCTCGGCGGAGACGGTGCCGCCAGCTAACAACGCGTTCACCGCAGGCGTGTAACGACGCGCGCTAAAATCGCGCATCTGTGTCATATAGGAACTCAAATCATCTACCACAGGTCGGGTCAAGCGGTAATACTGGCCGGTAGCCGCATAACTAGGCAAATAGCCGCCACACGTTATAGTCGCCTGACCAACGACACCACAATTGCTGTTGTAATCCATCGCTGGCGACTGCAGCACCACGCCAGTCAGTTTTACACCTGCACTCTCAAGCAGCGCTGCCAACACAGCGGTACGCGGCCCTCCATACGACTCACCAAACAAATATTTGGGTGAAGCCTGTCGCGCATTAAGTGTGATGTAACGCTGCACAAAATCACGGAACAGCGCCGCATCGGCATCGACGCTCCAAAAACTACGGTTACTAAAAGGCGCAATCGCTTGCGACAAGCCAGTACCAACGGCATCAACAAAAACCAAGTCACTGGTATCCAACAAGCTTTCGGTGTTATCCACTAAAGCGAAGGGACGAGGCAAAGAGGTGGATGGCATGCCGGTTGCCAGACGTTTCGGACCATAGGAGCCCAAATGCAACCAGACGCTAGCCGAACCAGGTCCACCGTTATAAAAAAAAGTGATAGGTCGGGTGGCCGCTGATTGATTATCTGCCGTATAGGCAACATAGAAAAACGAAGCCTGATCTTGACCAGTTGCTATTGCCTTTGCCGTCAAGTGACCAGCTTTGGCGGTGTATGGAATGCTTGCACCGTTCAAAGTGATACTGTGCGTCGTATTGGCAGTCGCCTCGACCGCAGAGGACAGCGAGGCGTTGGCAGTTGAGGAATAGCTGACCGTATCGACTAAGGTGCCGGGTAATTCCGCCACCGGATCGACGGTGCTAGCGCTACCACTCCCGCTGCTGCCGCCACCGCAGGCACTCAGCCCAAATAGCAGGGTCAGCATGCCGCCCCTTAACCAGTGATGTAGCGATGTCTTCATCATCCACCTCCATGCACACAGACTATCAGTAAATTCAAGCGACTCTCACTCAGTATTTCATAACAGCTCGAATATCACAATCAGCAATTCAACGAGCACTTAACAATGAAGGTAGTGGACAGCTTTTATGGCCAGCTAACTTCTTCCCCCGAAGTCAGTTTTCTCTCGTATCGCCAATTCCTTTTACTCTTTTCAATCTCCACTCGCCGTCACTTGAATTGCTGCGCCGTTTATGATGTGCCCTTTGGATGCTGCAATACAGCTTTACCAATGACAGCCTTGCCACTTTATTTCATTCATCAACTTGATTTATAAAGAGAAAACACCGATCATCGGTACTGCGTTTTCCATATCTATAATCGCAATTCCCCCCTCCAGCCTGATGATTGTGTTCTTTATGATTATGTCTTTTAAAAATACTGCCCGTCTTGTGATAATTTCTTGTGTCGCTTCTATATTTACCGTGCCAACATCAGCACAAAACCTCCAAGAAAACGCCACAATTAATCAGTATTACCAATTATTACGTGCCAATTTTGCCCCTGATAATGCCTATCAAACTGTGGCCTTTGTTGAGCAACGTTGGCGTATTGCTGGCAATACCGGTTTTAATGAAAGCATCTGGCAAGTAGAAAAAATTTTGCAGCAAGCAGGCTATAAAAAAGAGATATCTGGCGAAGCTGAAGCGCCTTTGACCTACCGCATAGAATCTAGAAAAATGAAGCAGCCAACTTGGGAGCCGATTGATGGTAGCCTGAGTCTGGCGGGTGACACGGAACCACTACTACGGTTTAGTAGCAATCGAAATATGTTGGCGATCAATTCCGCCAGTACCGTTGCCGGTGGTGTCACTGCCGAAGTCATTGATGTGGGGCGTGGACGAGCGCAAGATTTTGCGGATAAAGAGATCAAAGGAAAAATCGTCTTTGCGGAAGGTGGCATCGCCGGGCTCTATACGAAGGCCATTAAAGCGGGGGCGATTGGCGTTTTGTCGTATGCGATGCCGGCCTATACCCAGCCTGAAAAACATATCAATTCAATTCAGTTTCAAGGCATTCCTTTTTTAAATCCTGATCAATTGGAGACGCAGAAATGGGGTCTCGTTTTATCTTATCGCGCCAAAGAGAAATTGAAAGCCCGTTTGGCACAGGGCCAAACAGTGGTGACCGTCCATATTAAGACCTCGATTTATCAGGCGGAAGAATTGACTCTGATCGCGAATGCGCGCGGCACCTCAAAACCAGATGAACGTTTTGTATTCAGTGCCCATGTACAAGAGCCCGGCGCCAATGATAATGCTAGCGGCGTTGGCACTTTGGCTGAGATGGCACGTGTTACGGCGCGTTTGATTCAAGATAATAAATTCGCACCACAACGCACGATCACTTTTTTATGGGGCGATGAGATACGTTCCACCGATCGTTATATCCGCGAAAATTCTCAGCGTGCCCAAGGTATTAAGTGGGGTCTCAGTTTAGATATGGTGGGAGAAGACACGGCAAAAACCGGCGGTAGTTTTTTGATCGAAAAAATGCCGGATCCGTCAGCCATCTGGACCCGCGGCAACGACAAGCATAGCGAATGGGGTGGCGCTGTGCTCAAGGAATCGGATATGGTTCCCAATTATTTCACTGATTTTTTAATTAACCGCTGTCGTCAGCAAGGTAAGGACAATGGCTGGGTAGTGAATGCCAATCCTTATGAAGGTGGCAGTGATCACACGCCATTTTTGAATGCAAAAATTCCCGGACTATTGATGTGGCATTTCACCGATGTGTTTTATCACACCGATGCGGATAGGCTAGATATGGTTTCAAAAACATCGATGCAAAATGTTGGGATCAGCGCCTTAGCCGCTGCTTTTACATTAAGTAGTGCTGACGAACCTAGCAGTATTTATCTGGTGCAGGAATTGCTGGAAAATGCGACGGCGCGCCTGGAAACAGAGTTTAGCTTGAGTCAGAAAGCAATTGCTGCGGGTGCCAAGGTAAAAGACGAACAGCACATTATCGAGGTCTGGGCGGACTGGTATCAGAAGGCTTTTGACAAAATGCAGGGTATTCCAGTCCATGGTGTTACGGCAAAATTACAAGCACAAATCGACGCAGCGAAAGCGAGTTTGCAGCAACAAAATTTGAAGATGCAAACCAGTTTGAAAAATGAAAGGTGATTTTTGCCCGCTTGGTCACCTCGGCATACGGCTGTTCTGTTGCGTGCAACTTACGCCTCAGTATATTCAAGCTGAATTTTGCAAGGGCTTAGCGTATATTGCTCAGGCACTGTCGACATCTTAACGGCAGCAAAATAGTCACACTCGACCATCCTACAATATTCAGAGGAGACAATATGACCCTACTACAATTATGGCTGCCTATTCTCGTCGCTGCGATCGGCGTATTTTTTGCGAGCAGTTTGATCCACATGGTTTTTAAATGGCATAACTCGGAATACCGCGCTTTGCCGAATGAGGATGAAGTACGTAATGCCTTGGGTAGCGTTAAAACTAATCCTGGTTTGTATTCGACACCGCACTGCACGGATATGAAGGAAATACAAACCGACGCGATGCAGCAGAAGTTTATTCAAGGACCGGTCGCACTGATTACAATTCGCGCTCCCGGCGCACCAGCGATGGGCAAATATTTATTCCAGTGGTTTGTTTTGAATATCGTCATCGCCAGCTTGGGGGGATTATTGGCTTTGCAAACAATGGGACTACAGGCCAATCCGCATTACGCAGGACATTTTATTGGTCTGTTTACGATGATTGCCTATGCTTGCGGTAGTGTGCAAGAGTCGATCTGGATGGGCAGACCTTGGTCCGCTACATTGAAAAATATTCTCGATTCTTTGATCTACGGTGCAGTCAGCGCGGTAGTATTCTGGCAGCTCTGGCCCTCACACTGAGATCAAGCTATCGCTTGAATTACTAAGCAGTAGTGCAAGACGTAATGCCGCAGGTATTACGTCTTTATTTTTTGTGGGACTGAAATCGAGCCGAGAATTAGCTATTGCGCTACAGGCACGAGAGCAAAGCTGGGTCTCATGATTTTTTCCACAGCGGCACCAGCGATCGGCCACTGCGCGAGGATTGGGGGTAAAGGCAAAACCAGGATTTAACAATATCTTGCTTTCTGTCCTCATCTCAAACCTAACAGCGCCTTCAATAAGCCTATAATCGCTTCATCATTGAATATATTTACCTCTATCGTCGTGTCTGTACGACTGGAATTTTATGAATGCTATCTTCCGACCGCATGGCCGGTTCAAAATTTGGATAGAAGCTCAGCTTTTACTGACCGAAGTCACAGGTCCATGGAACCGCGAGCTTATAGAGTATTGGGCGGCACAGGCATTACAACTGGCGCAAGAATTTACCGCCGAGCGTCCCTATATTGCAATCACCACAGTCTACGAGTCTATTTTGTGCCCGGGCAATGCGCTGGACAGAATAGCTGAGGCAATAGAGTACAGTCAGACGCAATTACCTTGTCTGGGTAATCTGATCGTTGCGGCTGACGATGTAGAAGGTAGAGATTTACTGCTCTCCACTTATCGACGAATAGGCTTACCCCATTTCTTTTCCGATTTTTCCAGTGCCAAAGCCTGGGCAGAACACGCGCTCGAGCGTCACCAATTAGTCCGCCCCTAGACAATCGATCAATACCACGTTGATCGCAGAACTATTTCCAGTTTTACCCCAAGCTCAGCTATGATGTTCTCTAAGCACAACATGTTGGAGGCATCATGGCACTCTTTGATCATCTTATCGTTATCCTGCTATTAGTTGCGATCAGTGGTTTCTTCTCTATGTCCGAAATCGCCCTAGCCGCCGCGCGTAAGGTGAAATTGCAAATCCTGGAAGCCGACGGAAATGGACGCGCCAGCAGGGTACTGGCTTTACAACAGGAGCCCGGGCATTTCTTTACGGTCGTACAAATTGCCTTAAATGCGATCGCTATCCTAGGCGGTATTTTAGGTGAACAATCCTTGACGCCCTACTTCGCCCAAGTATTTCACTCCCTATTTGGCAATGCCAGTTGGATAGACACACTCAGTTTTATGAGTTCGTTCATTTTCGTCACCTCGGTCTTTATTCTCTTCGCCGATCTCATGCCCAAAAAACTGGCGATGGTCGCACCAGAAAGCGTGGCGATGTTTGTCGTGGCACCGATGATGTTATGCGTGAAGTTATTCAAGCCTTTGGTCTGGCTCTTCAACGGTTTATCTAATCTCATCTTCAGGACTTTCAATTTACCAACTGAACGCGATGACCAAATCACGTCGGATGAAATTTATGCCGTCGTGAATGCAGGCGCCGAAGCTGGTATTTTACAAACCCGCGAACACGACATGATAGGCAATGTGTTTGAACTGGAAAGTCGCACAGTACCGTCAGCGATGTCGCAACGCGACAGCATCGTGTATCTGAGTTTGCAGGACAATGAAGAAAATATCAGGCAAAAAATCGCCGAGCATCCGCATACCAAATTTCTGGTCTGCGATGGACAAATCGACAAAGTGGTTGGCTATGTTGAATCCAAAGACATACTCAAACGCATACTGACCAATCAAGCTTTTTCCAAGGTACAAGAATTATCCTTGCGCACTGCATTGGTAGTGCCAGATTCGCTCACGCTGTCTGAAATGCTAGAGCAGTTCAAAGCAACACGCGAAGACTTCGCCGTGATCATGAATGAGTACGCGTTGGTGGTTGGCATCATTACACTCAATGATGTATTAAGCACTTTAATGGATGGTATGGTTCATCCTTACCTCGAAGATCAAATCGTCAGACGCGATGACCACTCTTGGTTAATCGATGGTGCGACCACTATTGAAGATGTTTGTCGCGCATTAGATATCGATGACTTACCTGAAAGTGGCAATTACGAAACTATTGCTGGCTTCATGATGACTATGCTCAGAAAAATTCCTAAGCGCACCGATTTTGTCATGGTCGGAGATTATAAATTTGAGGTGGTTGATATAGACCAGTTTCGTATCGATCAATTATTGGTCGTGAAGAAAAGTAGTGTAGATACCAAGCCTTAGTTTCAAGCTTGCGAGTTCAACCCTTCACTAACGTCGATCTCGCACATTTTCGAGGTGTGCAAAAAAAAGCGTCAGTTCATAATCTCTAACGCTTTTTTCTCTTTACCGCGAAACGTTTACTTCACTTTCTTGGCTGGCATATTCTGTCCGCCTTGCGTCAAAATCAATTGCGTGATTTTACCATCTGCTGCCTTTTCAAACTTCAACTGCGCTCCGATGTCTGGGGCACTGAAAGTATCTGCACTGACAGCAACGATATTAACTATACCCTGGCCTGTCGCTTGTGTAATGAATTTATTCCCTTCACGACGCACATTCAAAACGAAATTAGGCTTGAGTTCGTAGTCACCAACAAAGACATCAAATTGTTCAGCTGTCATGGCAAAAGCCTTAGGCGCTTCGGGTAAAGCTTCGTTTAGCTTAGGATGAGCAATCGACGTACCTTGTTGATGCACGACCGCCTCAGTCACTTCACCTTTTGCATTTTTGTTGAACTCGACACGCAACAGAGAGTTATTGTCTTTAAAAAAACCATTTCGCGAGTACGCCTGCATGATGGTACGCGGACCATTGGTGCGCGTCATCACTAATTTATCGCCTTCGCGTACTACAAAACGACGGTCATTCTCGTCTATACGATACACACCAACATATTGATCTAAAGTTTTCTCGTCAACAGTGACCGCTTTAAATTCAGGAATAGGCTTACCAATAGCGCTCGCAGCTAAGCGCATTGCTACCATTCCAGGCTGGACTAAACCGCCATCAGCATTGCTTAACACCGCAACATAAACTTTATCTTTAGGCAGACTCAAAGCAAAGGTAGAAAAGCCAGGAATACCGCCGCCATGGGAAATCATAGGTTGAGATTCAAATTGACCGATACCCCAGCCATAGCCGTAATTGGTGTCCTGCCCGTTCTTTAATTTGTACGAAGTGAAAGCACGTTTCCAATGCTCTGCTTTCAATAATTTGCCGGCACTGACGGCGGCATCCCATTTCGCCAGATCGTCCACGGTTGAGGTCAGCGATCCTGCTGCATACGGTTGTGTCATACTGATTTTCATACTTGGCTCAAACTCACCGGTACGTTGAGAGTAGCCGGCCGCGCGTGCTTGTTTGCTGCGCTCATAACCTTCGTAAGCGGTATTTTTCATACCTAGCGGTGTGAATAAGCGTTTTTCTACAAATTTGGCATAGGGTTCGCCACTGACTTTTTCTATGATGGCACCGAGCAAAAAATAGCCGGAATTATTGTATTTATAGACAGTACCTGGTTCAAACTCCAGGGCGTCATTTTTAAAGCTATCGACCATTTCCTGCACGCTGACATCTTTACCAGCACCCGCCACGAAATTAGGTTTACCGGTATAACTTGGAATACCTGAAGTGTGTGTCAACAAATGCTCAATCGTAATGCCCTTGCCGCTAGCCGGGTAATCAGGAAAGAACTTTGTGACTGGGTCATTCAGAGCGATTTTGCCTTCTTCTACCAATTGCAAAATAGCGACCGAAGTAAATTGCTTAGTAATCGAACCTAAGCGCATGACGTGATCTGCTTGCAAAGCTTCTTTATTCGCGATATTGGCCATACCATAGGCCTTGCGCAACAGCGTTTTACCATCCTTCAAAACAATCACAGTTGCGCCAGGTTGATCGGCTCTGTAATAAGCGGCACCGATCTGATCGAGTTGTTGCGTGATAGCGGCCGGCGCAGCCTGTCTGGTTTGCGATGACTTACTGGTATCTTGCGCTACGCTCGCAGGTGTTTGCAACAACAGGAATGTGGCAAGTGCGATGGGTGTTAAAGTGATTGTCGCTAGTTTGGGCATCATATTCTGTCCTTAAAAATGAGTTTGTAATGAGAATCTGTCTTATGAAAAGCAGGCACAAGATAAGCTAACAAAAGTTTTCGATTAAGCTGTTTACGATCAAATGCAAAAATCTGGGCTTAAGCGGGGCTAATAGCATGTCGAAAGTATTTTGATAGCCTATTTTATACCCTGGCTTGCCTGTTCTCACTCTAGGCTTGAAAAGTAATATTCAATTAATACAATCCTCCATCGCCGATCTAAAAAAAGCCTCCTATAATGCGCCATCGACGATACCGGAGGTACTATGAATTTTTCGCTTAGTTTTCCACAAAGTTTCAAAACATCAATCTTAGTTAGCAGCCTATGCCTTGCGGGAATTAGTACCTGCAGTCAGGCTCAGTCATTAGACATACTGCAAGGCAGAGCATTAAAGCCAGATGATACGGTGGTGCAACTGGTACAGAAATTAGAGCTGGAAAAGTACAAAGCCACGATCAAATCGTTAACTCAATTTGGTGATCGTCGCCAAGGTACTGAGCGCAACCGCAAAGCCTTGGATTGGATAGAAGCACAACTAAAATCCTATGGCTGCACCAATACCGAACGCTTGCAATACGATTACACCCAAGCCCCACCACCGCCAGCTAATGCCAGCCCTGCGCCACGCCGCAATGTAATTCCTAGCGGTGGCCTCGGTGGTGCTGCCGGGCAAGGTGGCAGCACCTTGTTTGGCAAGCGTGCCAAAACCGGCGTGAATACTGATCCACTCTTACAGCCTGACGAAAAACTACGGGCCTTAAATGCAGAACCCACACCGGTCGGCACCTCTATGCGCGAAAATGTGTATTGCACCAAGATAGGCAAAACCCATCCTGAAGAAATGTATATCGTTGGCGCGCACATGGATGGCATCGGCTTTGGCGAAGCCGCCAACGACAATGGCTCCGGTACCGCCATCGTGATGGAGTTGGCAAGAATTTTCAGTGACCCGAATGTAGAGACCGACCGTTCTATTCGTTTTGTATTATGGAACAACGAAGAAACCGGTTTGAACGGTGCCTATGCCTATGTCGCACAGCGTAAAGATTTACAAGGTATAGAGTCACCCAAAGGTTCTGGGCTATACCCTGAACCAAAATGGTTGGGCATGGTACAGCACGATATGATGCTCTGGGATCATGGTATGCCCATCGCAAAATTAGACGCGAAGGGCAAACCGGTACTAGATGCGGAAGGCAAAGTTATTTATGAGTCACCCAAAGAACAAAGAGCCGAAGCTGACGTGAATATCGAATACCAATCGACCTCGAAACAAGCCGAAGGCGCGGCGAAGTTGGCTTGGTTTTTCCGGGCAGCAAACGACAAATATGCGACCAATTATCCTGCAGCAGTGGGCTTTCATATGACGAATACGGATTCCGTGCCTTTCATGGACGTGGTACCAGCCATTTCATTACGAGAAAATGAACGCGGTATGCAGATAGGTGCGGGCTGGAATCCCAACTGGCATCAACCAAGCGACGTATTTACTACCTACTCTGATAAAGATTTTTTATTGGGTCTGAATGCCGCCCAAACTACTTTGTCTGCGATTGCGACTCTATCTGGCACTAAGCTGAAAGAAGTACCTTCACCCAAAAATCCTTAAGGACCTGCGCTAAGTTGAGCCTGAGCTTAACTTAGCGCACCAACTGCAGAGGATGACCACTTAGAGCGCCCCGAGAAATGCCGCTAAGTCAGCGAGCTCCTGCCCCGTCAAAAACATGGCAAACGTGGTGTCATAGTGACTGACGACGTCAAACAGAGTCTCGGCTGAACCATTGTGAAAATAAGGTGCCCGGCTTGCCAGTCCTCGCAAGGAAGGTACTTTAAAACGTCCTATGTCTTCCCATTTCCCGCTTTGCATAGCGATGCCTGGATCCATGGTTTTCATTACCGCGCCAGTGATCTTATTGCGCAGCGTATATAGAGGTAGATCGGGCGTCCGCAATCCGGCATCGTCGGTAAAAATACTCACGGCTAGCGGCGTACTGGCACCACCTGCCTGCGGCGTATTATGGCAACTAGAACAGGTGACACGATTGAGAGATATCTTCAAGTCTATCGGTATATTCGTCAAATTCTGCGGGTTGAATGTGCGCGTGTTAAACAGCACTTCGCCACGCGCTATCGATCTACGTTTCGCGTCTACTTTAGCATCCGTTGTACCTGGATTATTCAGCCATGCACTAAAATTTTTCATCGTGTTCCGGGTATAGGCGGCACCGGTCCTAATATCACCCAAGATCAAATCATTGATACCAAAATAGAAGTTCGTATTTTGTAAAAATACAGGACCACCTTGGCCATTTGCAGAATCTAGAAAACGCGCATCCTGATCAAATACTTGCGCAGAAAACAGCGTCTTTTCAAAATCAACAATCGATTTTTGTTCCGCCAGCGATAAATCTCTGGCCGCTTGTGCATGGCCCAAAGTGGCGCTATTGGCTTGATGCATAAGATTAGTTTCCAACGCTGCGAAACAGCCAAGCTGAGGCAGGCAGTCTTTCGTATTATTGTCGCGTGCAGTTTCTCTGCCATCCCACATCACATCACTCAAAAACTTCAGATTTGCGCTCGGTAAAGGACGTCGAAATAAGGACAACTCGTTCGCACTGGCATATTCGTAAGGATCATCAGCTTTGACCAATTCAAATTCAGCATTCGCTGGTATCTTCATCCCGACCCGTATCAATCCTTTATTTAGGAGCATGCTATAAGCTAGGCGTTTCTGATCCAAATTTGAAAACCTTGCGAGAGGCGAATTGGCACCATCATTTAAGCTAAAAATAGGATCATTGCCCTTGCTCGTATCAAAGCGGTTTTGCAATTCTTGCGGTGTAATTGAGAAACCCTGCGCTTGCTGATGACAACTCGCACAACTACGTCCATTACCAAATGGTTTGAAGAAAGGATTATCTTTGTCGATTGCACCTGCCGTCGAAAAATGACGGGCAACACCCAGCTCATTAGCAAACAGGCCATACGCTTCCGGACTGGGATGGACACCATTCTTGTCGGGATAAATGCCTTGCGCATTTGGATAGAAACCTGCGGCATCAGGATAGTAACCATCGGCGTTAGCAGCCTGTCCGAGATTATTCGGCCCCAGCGGTGTCAAAGGATTTGTGCTCGGTAATTGCACAGGCGTGGTTTGCTTTACAGGGTCATTCGCCAAGGAATTACCAGAATCGCCACCGCCGCCACAGGCACTCAAGTTGAGCAAGGAAATAAATAAAAAAACGAAAGTCAATGATCGACGCACAGCTCGGCTCCTCTTACAAAAACCACACAACAAAATTAAACCATGCCAGATTCAAACCCGTCTAATCATAGCTTGGGATAAAACCACGCTCTGCTGTGATGAAACTCTGCTTTGTCGCAAATAGTTGAATCCAATCTGCACTCCATTGCGTATATGGTTAGGGCGTGCTCACCTGCTCACCATTGGCGATTTACAAAATTTTTTGGAGATAATGATGAAACACACTTTAGGCTTACTCTCTGGCGCGTCCTTACTGCTGTCCCTCATGGCCTGCGGCTCAGCTATGAAAGCCCCTGTGGTTGCAGAAGCAATCACGGTGCCAGCGGGTAATCAATTGGTCATGATGGCGGTTGGCAGTGGAGAATTGACTTATCAATGTCGTGCCAAAGCGGCCATGCCCGGCGCTTTTGAATGGGTGTTTGTCGAACCCAATGCGGTGCTAGCTGATAAAGATGGCATGACTGTTGGCAAATACTACGCAGGACCGACTTGGGAAGCGAATGACGGTAGCAAAGTAACAGGAAAACAACTTGCGACAGCGCCCGGCGCAGCGACTGCAATTGCTTTGCAACTAGTTAAACCTAGAAACCTCAGTTGACCGCTTATTGTTGTCTTGAAAGGCGCATGAGCATTTACTTTTACGGTACTTTTTCTGTTCACCAATTGGGTGGCAGCGCTACGAATTCGATTGCACACTTTTCCGCGTCTCTGGACATCGTTGCTCCTCCTATCAACATGGAGGTTGCTTCGTCGTCACGCCTTGCCAGAAACACGGAAAAATGCACACTCGAACTCGTCCAACTAAGGTGTCTAGGTTAAAGCGAATCCTTCAAGCGGCAACGGCGCCATGACAGACATTAGCTACATACAACGACTCAACACTATCGGCGGCGTAGCACCTATGGATAGCTGTCGCTCGGACAATGTTGGTACGAAAAAAATGGTGAAATACCAGGCCGACTATTGGTTCTACAAAGCGGCGTATTCAGATAAGGCTTGGTAATAGAAGGTGGCGATGATTTACTTCATCATCGATCAATGCCGAGCTGTCTGAGACGGTCACACCACTTCATCCAAGTGGGATGACCGTCTCCAATTTTTATCATAGCCCAACAAGCACGAGCAACTGGATTCAAGCCTGGCGTTTAAAAACGCCCTTCATAATTCAGACGCACGTTCAATTTTGACGGATTGTAATTCTGGCGTAATACGCTGCCCTGTGCATCTGCATATTCGCTTTCTGAATACGCGGTCTGACGGATTACATTACTCATGGACAAACGCAGGTTGGACATTGTGTCAAACTTCCACAAGGCATAGGTTTCTAAACTACGGTTGACGCGTCCATAATTCAGCTGATTAGCAGAGACGCGTACCAGACCTGCGTTTTGAAATGCATAACCAGCACCGACGGTTAATGGCAAAGCCTCAGGTTTGTAATCAATACCGATATTGGCACGAACCGGTACTTGTTCATTCAAACGATTATGCGGGCCAGGCACGGTATCAATTGTTGAATGATTAAAAGCCGCATTCATACGAAAATCGAGTGCCGGCGCTTGTTCCATCCACAAACGCATAGGAAACTTCGCCTCCAGCTCTATCCCTTTGGTCTGCGCATGCCCACCATTGACTGGCATATTTACCCATAGCCCGTCTAGCTGAAACAGACGGTTCAAAGTGATACCACTGATACGACGCAAGAAAAAATTAGCACTAAAAACACCGCCGCCATCGACAAAATGCTCATAACCAAAATCAAAACCGGTCGCCAGTTCAGGCTGTAAATTAGGATTGGCCAGGCCGTCTGGGCTGGTGGCAGAATTATTCGTCGAATAATAGCGGCGATGCACCAGATCCCAAGAGTTCACCGCTTTGTAAGTTCGAGAAAAAGCGAAGCGTAATTGCTGATTCGGATGATCAGGAATTTTATATAAGGTTTGAAAAATCGGACTCAGCACAGACGAACGGTTATGCACATTGTCTAGGCTATTGCCACGACCATCCATAGTGATCGCTTCCCAACGCAAACCCAGATATAGCGACAATTGCTTGTCCAAAGTCCATTCATCTTGCGCATACATAGAAGTGCGGGCAATTTTGAATTCCACGTCTTCTTGTAAATTGACGGGACTGACAACTTCATTCATCGCAGTCGTGCCACGTGTTAGATTATTACTACTCTGCCAGCGCGCAGCCAACTCCCAACCCGCCGAAATCGTATGATCTTCAATAAACGGCGCATTATATTTGCCACTGTGCGTCCAGCCACGATTAAACGATTCGGTATCAACATGGCGATCAAACAAAGCCGTTTCATTGGCATCACGTCCTACGCTGCGCCCTGTCGATTTCGCATGCCAGTAATGCGTGCCGGCGCGCAATTCTAGTTTGGCACTATCCCCCAGCTTATGCGTCCAGCTTAAATTATTATTCCAGCTTTGCGCCTGGTTAGTGGTGTCGTAATCTTCAATAGGAAAGCGGTACGCGATACCTGCCAAGCTATTGGTTTTGCCGCGATTACTCCCTTCATTTTCATTAAAATTAATGAAGGCGTTGAAACTGAGAATGTCTTCGTTGTCCAGAGTCCAATTCAGACGCGGCGCTGAGGATAGCGAGCGATTACGATTCTCATTAGCAGAAGAGTTCGACCGTAACTGCGTAGTTAGGCCCTGGCTATCTAATTTTTGCGTCTGGCTTTGACTGTCATGATTGCGGAAACGCCCTATATTCAGATTCAAAGGCAGACTGCAGGAAAACTGTTCCAATTTGTCCGACAACTGAAAACTAGCAAACAAACCACTAGGTAATTCTCCCCTCTGAAAATAACCCAGCTTCACTTGACGCTGCGTCATCGGTATCGAGCGTTTCAAAATAATATTGATGGTACCGGCCACTGCCTGCGCGCTAAATTCAGCGCTAGCGGAGCGGACGATTTCTATTCGCTCTATCAAATCTGGCGCCAGACTTTCTATCGAAAATCCAGGCGGACTAGGTTCGCCATTGAGTAAAATCTGGGTATAACCTGCACCCAAACCACGCATACGAATTGCACCACCGACCACGCTGACGCTGGGTAAACGCTTTAAAACGTCAGTGATTTCAGTATCACCAAAACGGGCGATCTCTTCCTGAGTGACGACAATTTTGCTAGCGGTATCAAAACGCCGGGCATCATATTCACGATTGCCTTTGACCTGTACCTTTTGAGTTTGGCTGTCGTTGGTTTTGGCTGGAGTCGGAGCCAGAACGACTTTAGTTGCCTCCTTTTTTTGCGTGTCGCTTGTTTTCTGGCTACTTTGATTAGCGCTTTCAAGGATATCAGCTGGTAAATTGGCACGGTCTTGCGCCAGCCCAGCGCTTGGGAATGCGAGCGCCAGCATGCTGAGCATCAAAGTAAGGGGAAAGGAAATTTTTAACATAAGAGACCAAGGGCGTGAATCTACAGCGCCTGAACGAAAAAGGATAAGAAAAACAATTGCGTGTTCAGACTGCTGCTCTGCACAAAAGTTCATCCAGCTCGAACATTATTCTTACGCAATCGTTCTACGTCGATGCAAGCAAGACATTTTTCCTCTACACTTGTGCGCTTTCCATTCGTTCTTTTGGAGTTCCGCCATCATGATGCAACTTTTCTACTCCCCAGGTACCGCATGTCTCGCTCCCCATTTTCTATTAGAAGAATTGGGCTTGCCTTACGAACTGATTTTGGTCGATACCAATAAACAAGAACATCAACAAGCCGCCTATTTGAAACTCAATCCTAAGGGAAAAATTCCACTCTTGATTGACGTCGTCGATGGCAAGGAACTCTACTTAACGGAAAGCGCGGCGATCTGCATGTATCTGGCAGATAAATACGCAGCACAGCAAAATGCTGCCCACCTCAGCCCGCCATTGGGAAGCGTAGAACGAGCCCGTCTGTATCAATGGATGATGTATTTGTCGAACACCTTACAAGCGGAATTGCTCAGTTATTTTTATCCTGAACGATTGACCGATAACGCCGAGACGGCGGAGCAAGTGAAGAAGCATGCGGAGCAAAGAGTGAGTGAAATGCTCAGTTACATTGATGCTGAATTGGCGAAATCGGATGGTGATTTTTTTCTCGGAAAATCCCTATCGATTGCGGATTTATTTTTATTCATGCTCTGCCGTTGGACCCGCAATATGCACAAGCCAGCACGTGACTTTACCCACCTGTCACCTTACTTGGCACGATTAGTATTACGTCCGGCGATCGCTCATAGTTTCGAGCAAGAAGCACTCACAGCACCGCTTTATTGAGCAATTTTAAGTAGTTGAAAAATGAGATAGGCAGCGTGCGCAAGCTTTGACTACTTAAAAAAGTCTTTAAGCGCGCTGCCAGTAACGCATACCGAGGAAAATCGGTAAGCTGATAGAACCTAATACACAAACCCAAAGCATAGATTCTGCACCGACACCAACGAAAGCCCATAGGCAATAGGCAGCGGCAAACAAAGCCGAGAGCGCCAAATAATAAGACTGATTCAACTTATCATTCAAACGCTTTTGCTTCCAAAGCTTGAATAAACCAACAGCGACCGCCAGATACAAAGGCATATTTGCCGCTGTCACCATCACACTCAAGAAAGTAAAGCCTTGTGCCAGGCTACGACTGTAGTTCATTAAAATCATCACGCTCGCTAAAATGCCTGTCACGATTAAAGCAGAAGCGGGCGCGCCTTGTCGATTATGGTTTTTTAAGAAAGCCGGAAAAACCGCATGATTCGCCATCGATACGGTCATTTCACCGGCGATCATAGTCCAACCATTCAGTGCGCCAAGTCCACTGATAATGACGAACAAGGCAATCCACAAACCAGAATCGGCATTTAAATAGCGATGAAATAAATCCACGAATGGCGCGTTCGAACTGGCTAACTCTGCCTGCGGAATTAGCAACAAAGGTATCGCCGAAACGCCAATGTAAATCACCGCCGTAATCAGAGTTCCTATCATAGTCGCACGCGGAATAGTTCGTTCTGGATCATGCACTTTTCCTGCAGGTATCGTTGCACTTTCTACGCCCAGCATCGCAAATAAGGCAATAGTCCCAGCCGCTGCACTGCCTTCCCATGACAAGGGCGTGCTCGGAATTTGAGCTAGAAATACCGAGGCATTGGTACTCAACAAAAATGCGCCCAGTAGCAGCACGGCCAGCATGGGCAAGAGCTTCAAAAATGTGGTCAAGACTTGCACCCGCCCTGAGGTTTGCACACCCAATAAATTGACGATGATAAAAAACCAGATCAGGGCGATTGCGCTCAAAGGTGCGAGCCAGGCGATTTCTGCCAGCACAGGAAATAAACTACTTAAATAACCGACTATCCCTATCGCCAGGGTCGAGTTGGTAATGCAGACCGACACCCAATAACACCACAAAATGAAAAACGCGAAGCCATTGCCAAATGCGTAGCGCGTGTAGGCATAAGGTCCATCGGATTGAGGATAGGCACGTGCGAAATTGGCAAATACTTGCGCGATGAAGATGCAACCGACCAAGGTGATGGCCCAACCAATAAAGGCATTCAATCCATATGGTGCCAAGGATGTCGGCAGCATAAAAATGCCCATACCTATGACATTCCCTATAATCAGAGCGGTACACATCCAGAAACCCAGGGGCTTGTTATTATTTTTCATAGGGCAAATAAGATTTCCATCTTCGGTTGGTGACGAATACATGCTACTGGGTTCAAGCGATTAGTACTAGTGCAGTCAGCGCATGTTGGTAAATCACCTCATCGTGTTGCATAAAACAGAACTTTGAACGACACACTTTGGTTTATTTCTATCAGCATGTATCAAGCAGCTCCACCAGTTCCACCAGTTCCATTAAACTCATCACTATTTTTAGAAATTATCGCTATGCTGATCTGCTCGTCGTGGCAATTAGCGCAATTCAATTAACTAACTCATGTGCATCAATTACACTCCAAGTCGAAAAGATCAGATCGCTGAAAAATTTCATGCAATTGATCACACGGGCAGTGAATGGGAGCACGAGGTTTGGCAAGACTATGCCGCCCCCTTTATTACCCATGATGCTCTAAAACGACGTCAAGCTTTGCGTGGCAGCTATGGCTTGATTCCCAAAGCCAAACTACCGCCTGGCAAGCGTTTCAGCACTATGAATGCACGCGCCGAAACCATAGGCGAATTAACTAGCTACGCACGTCCCTGGCGCGAAGGTCAACGCTGCCTGATTCCACTACAAAATTTCTTTGAACCCAATTACGAAAGTGGTACGCCCGTGCGCTGGCAAATCGGTGTCGAAGGCAGTACCGATTTTGCAGTAGCAGGTCTGTACAAAGCCTGGGACGAGGAAGATGGCCAACAGAGTTTTTCCTTCACCCAAATTACGATTAATGCGGACGAGCATCCACTGATGAAGCGCTTTCACCAACCGGGCGAGGAGAAACGAGGCTTAGTGATTATTCCCGAAGCAGAATACGACGATTGGCTCAGTTGCAGCAATCCAGAAATGGCACGTGCCTTTCTTCAACTCTATCCGGCCGAAGCGATGTGGGCCAAGGCGGCACCGCTTCCAAAAAGAATCACAAAAAAATCGTTGATAGAAGAACAGACCAAAGCGAAACAAGCTAGTTTGTTTTGACAGGGATCGGCTAGCACATTGGCTCATCATTGACAAGAAAGTGCACTTATTTTTCAAAGATAGCAAAAAATTACTTTTAGCTAATTGCAAATAATTAGCAAATCGTCTAACTTGTGCCCCCTCTATGTCTTTTTAGGAAATATTCTGTGAAACTCATTACGCTCCTGATGTTAAGTGCCGGCATACTGACGCCTGGCCTCGCTTTTTCCGCTGAACCAGCCAAAGAAGCGCAAAGTACGACAAAATCCACACAAGCGGTACCGGTAAAAGTAACTTCAGTCGAAGGCATCACTGAGTACAAACTGGCCAACGGCATGCGCGTTGTCTTGTTCCCCGATGCCAGCAAGCCAACCATCACCACCAATATCATTTACATGGTTGGTTCACGCCATGAAAACTATGGTGAAACGGGTATGGCCCATTTATTGGAACATTTATTGTTCAAACCTAGCGCCAACTTCGGTATCAAAAAAGGCACGAAATCCCCTGTTGAAGTACTGAACTCTACCGGTGCTGATTTCAACGGTACGACGTGGTATGACCGTACTAATTACTATGCGACTTTCCCGGCGAATCAAGACAATTTGCGTCAGATGCTGGCGATGGAAGCAGACCGCATGTTGAATGCGGCGATTGATCAAAACGATTTGTGGAATCCAAAAACACAAAAAGGCGAAATGACTGTCGTTCGCAATGAATTTGAAATCGGCGAAAGTGATCCTATCGGCGTCACGACAGAACGTATTCAGGCAGTTGCTTACGACTGGCATAACTACGGCAAGTCAACGATAGGCGCGCGCTCTGATATTGAGCAAGTCAACATCCCACGTTTGCGTGCTTTCTACAAAAAATACTACCAACCAGACAATGCGATTTTGATGGTGGCCGGTAAATTTGATGAAGCCGCCATTCTGAAGCAAGTCAACGATTTATTTGGCCGGATTCCAAAACCAAGTCGCGTGATTGAACCCACTTACACCGCAGAGCCTACCCAAGATGGTGAGCGCTCAGTAACAGTGCGTCGTAGCGGTGGCACCCAATTCGTCGGCGCTGGTTATCACATGGCACCGTCAGCGCATGCTGACTCTAACGTCTTGGGCTTGTTGTCCGACATCCTGACCAGCGCGCCAAGTGGCCGCTTGCATAAAGCCTTGGTAGAAACCAAATTAGCCACTGCGGTGAATTACAACACCGTCAGCAATCTGGAACCAAGTTACGGCATCTTTGGCGCTATCGTGCCGAAAGAAAGTAATCTCGATGCCGCGCAAGACGCCTTGCTGAAAGTTTTAGAAAACTTAAAAGCGCAACCGATCACACAAGAAGAATTAGACCGCGCCAAGCAAAACGCCAGAAAGCATATACAACTGGCATTGAATGACACGGCCAAACTCACGATCGCTTTGACAGAGTCAATGGCAGCAGGTGACTGGCGTTTGTTTTTCCTGGAACGTGATCAATTAGAAAAAGTCACTTTGAAAGAAGTACAAGCCGCCGCTGAAAAATATTTAAAAACCACGAACCGCACTTTAGGTCGTTTCATTCCTACCGACACCGCGGACCGTACCGAAGTACCTGGCACGCCCAATGTGCTGTCTATGGTCAAGGACTACAAAGGTCAGGCAGTCGTCGCCCAAGGTGAAGCTTTTGATCCTAGCCCAGATAATATCGAAGCACGCACACAACGCTCAGCATTGCCTAACGGCATGAAGTTAGCTTTATTGGCGAAGAAAACTAAAGGGGCAACCGTCAGCGTCAATCTGCGTTTGCGTCTGGGCACGGAAGCCAGTTTGCAAGGCAAAGCAGAAGTAGGTCAATTCACTGCAGGCTTGCTGAACAAAGGTACAGAACGTCTGAAGCGTCAAGAAATCAAAGACAGCTTTGATAAATTGAATGCACAAGTTGCGATAGGCGGCGGTGCAGAAGGCGTTACGGCAACAATCACCACGACACGTGACAACTTAGCGGCTGCTTTAGATTTGTTGGCCGAAGTTTTGAAAAAACCTAGCTTCCCGACTAGTGAATTTGAAGAATTCAAACTAGCAGTTGCGGGTCGCATTGAACAATCTATGCCAGAGCCACAAGCACAGGCAAGTAATGCGATGGGGCGTTTGACAGATGAAACATCTGCCGGTCACGTACGTCACGTCAAAACCTTGCCAGACCAGGTTGCAGCGATTAGAGCCGTCAAGTTGGAAGACGTCAAAGCCTTCCATCAAAACTACTATGGCACTGAAAGTGCGACTTTCTCTGCGGTCGGCGATTTCGATAGCAACGCTTTGAAAACGCAATTAAACAATTTGTTCGGTAACTGGAAAGCAAAGCAAACTTACACTCGTATTCCACGCAATATGAAAGCCGTCGCAGGTCAAAAAATCACTTTGGACACACCGGATAAAGCAAGTAGTTTCTTGTTAGCGGTACATCCAATTGCGATCAAGGATGATGCAGAAGCCTATCCGGCACTTTTGATGGCCAATCATATGTTGGGCGGCGGCGCTTTACGTAGTCGCTTAGCTGATCGTATTCGCCAAAAAGAAGGTTTGTCTTACGGCGTTGGTTCTTTCCTCAACGTACCTAGCCAAGATCCAGTGGCCTTGTGGGCGGCATATGCTTTAAGTGCGCCGCAAAATACGGCAAAAGTAGAAGCCGCTTTGCGTGAAGAAGTACAAAAAGCGCTGAGCGAAGGCTTCACCGATGCTGAATTGATCGAAGCGAAAAAAGGCTGGAAACAATCTGAAGAAGTCGGTCGTACTCAAGACGCAGGATTAGCAGGACAATTAGCTGGCTACCTCGCCATCAACCGCACGATGAGCTACGACAAAGCATTTGAGGCAAAAGTAGCAGCACTCACCGTCGCACAGGTTAACGAGGCTTTGCGTAAATTGTTAAAAGCAGATGCGATCTCGGTGATTATCGCGGGTGATCAGTCTAAAGTTGGTAAGTAATTCAGTCATACGAAACACGCAAGTTTGGTGTTTTTTGAAGTAAATAGGCGCTAAAAATAAGAGGTGAAATTCAGCAATGAATTTCACCTTTTTTCTTGCCCGCTACTTTAGGTTTCGATTTTTATTACTATTCCGTCTCAACGAAAAAGGTCGAAACCCTTCAAAGCCGAGACGCAGAGTCGCCGAGAAGCGCAGAGAGAAGCGAAGATTTTACTGGTTTTCTCTGCGTATCTCTGCGCCTCTGCGCCTCGGTGTTGAGGGGGTTTGTTTTTCTACTCCTATTGATGACACGGGTTCAGGCGTAAAATAGCGCTTTACCCTCTTTTCCATTCCTAACAATGCCTCTGTTTCTACCTAGCCTTAGCTTGCTTGCCATATCGATCTTCTTGCTCAATGTAAGTTATGCGCAAGCGCAAAAAGAGAGTAAACCTAGCACTAAATCTGCACCACTCTCAGTAACACTGTTTGCCGCTGGCGATATCGCCGATTGCCGCAGAAAACCCGCCGAACAAACCATGGCGGCGCAAACTGCGAGCTTAATAGAAAACGGTTTGGCGCAAGATAAAAATGCCTATGCGATTACTTTAGGCGATAACACTTACCCTATCGGCAAACCTAGTGAATTCAGCGACTGCTATGACAAAACTTGGGGTAAATTCAAAACACGTACCCTGCCCTCACCCGGCAATCACGACTACGGCGTGCCCTTGGCGCAAGGCTATTACAATTATTTTGATGAATTGGCAGGTAAAGACCGGCTTGGTTACTACAAGAAAGTGATAGGCAACTGGACACTGTTGTCCTTAAATAGCAATATCAAACACCAAGGCATGCGCGAACAAATCAGCTGGCTCAAAAACGAACTCAAAGAAAAACAAAGCAGTTGCCTACTAGCGTTCTGGCATCATCCTGTATTCTCATCTGGCGGCCACGGTGATACTCCGCTGATGCAAGAAGTCTGGCAGTTGTTGTCGGATGCGGGCGCCGATATTGTCTTAAGCAGCCATGATCACAACTACGAACGCTTCACCCCACTTGATAAAAATGGGCGACGTAGCGACAAAGGCATACGCAGTTTTGTCGTTGGCACAGGCGGTGCCAAACTCACCCCCATGTTTTTCCCAAAAAGTATCAGCGACATTCGTCAAAACGAAGTTCATGGCGTCTTAAAGCTGCAATTACACGCCAACAGCTATGACTGGGAATTTATTGCAACGCCGGGCACGAGTGCTTCTGCATTCAGCGATAAGGGGCATAGTAATTGTCATTGAGACTGTCAGTAAGTTGCAAATTCTGCTGCGAGTTCAGTTGCCAACTCAGCAGTACGGAAAGCAGTCGATATGCATTCACCCTATTTACATTTTAAGCAAGCTTTCGTGTTAATCTCTACCTCCAATTTATTATAAAAATGCACTTACAAAAAAGCATTTTGATTGCGCATGGGAGGCAGAAAGATGCATCAAACAACATTGGCCGATTCACGGATGGAATTGCTATCGCCGGCAGACGACGAAAACACGACATCCATCCAAGAACTCGCCCTGACATTTAGCGGCAGTGGTCGAGAGTATTTCAGGATCTGGATCGTCAATCTGTGTTTGACGCTGGTAACTTTCGGCATCTATTCAGCATGGGCCAAGGTCAGGCGCCTGAGCTATTTTGATCGCAATACCCACCTAGCAGGTAGTAGCTTTAATTTTCACGGTGATCCCGTCGTCATTCTGCGCGGTCGCATCGTCGCCGCACTACTGCTGTTTGCCTATCACTATTTATTTGGCCTATCTGCAAGCTTCGCCATTGTTTTTACCGCGTTTGTATTCATCTGTGGACCTTGGATATTACGTAGCGCAATTCGTTTCCGTTTGCGTAATACCAGTTACCGTGGTCTGCGTTTTGATTTTGACGGTAGTTTAGCGGCGGCCTACTCAAACTACTTACCAGTCGCCATCATCTTCCTGACTCCAGCGTTGATTGCTGTGATATTTCGTAGTTACTGGATCACGGCATTATCCAGTTTGCTGTATCTACTTTGGCCCTGGCTACAAGCACGTATGAAACGCTACCAGCACGGTAATTTTTCCTACGGTCAAAAACAATCTGCCTCGGCTTTAGATAGCTTTGAATTGATCTGGCCCTACCTCAGTAGTGCTGGTGCAGTATTTCTGATTTCGGTATTGGCTGGCATTCTGCTCGCCTTAAGCACGAGCAGGAACCCGCTGACAGGCAGTTACAACCTATTTCAGCTATTCATTCTGCTGGGCGTACCTATTCTCACTGGACTAATGGTGTATTCCTTGTTAGGTCCTTTCCTTCAAGCACAAGTCTGGAATGAAACATGGTCTAGCACGCGACTCGACGATATACAGTTTGTCTCACAACTTCCGACATGGGCTTATACCAAGCTACAAATCGCGAATACGATTTTGACCCTACTCAGCCTGGGTCTATATCGTCCCTTTGCAGTAGTGCGTGCCTACCAATTCAGACTGGCGCATATACATTTACAGGCCATGCCCGAAGATTTGGAAACCAATGCGCTACAAGTAAATGCAGAGGGTGCGGCAGGTGAAAGCGCCGTTGAATTTGTTGGTTTTGATCTTTCCTGGTAAGGCGTGCTATGTCTATCTCCGTACACTATTTCGATACACGCCGCAGTCAGATCTTGCCTGGCACACTGCATATCACCGCAGATCAAATTGAATTGCATGTGGCGCAAGCTCAAAAAAACTTTGCGATTCTAAAGACTAAACTACTTGAGCCATTCGACAATGCAGCATTAGTCTTAGAATTTCCCGATGGCTCACATTGCGAAGTTGTTGAACCAGAATCCAAACAAGCCGTCCTCAGGCAATTAAATTATAAAGCGACGCTAATCGAACGCTGGCAATCAAAATGGTGGTTAGCCGGACTAGCGATCCTTGTCACGGTGACTATCTGTGTCGGCACATTTCACTACGGTGCTCCGTGGTTAGCAAAACGCATCGTTCCTCTTGTGCCACAAGCTGCTGATAATTTCTTGGGAAAGGAAGCGGAACAAATACTGCGTAAGCAATATCTCAACCCTTCGAGTTTGACCAATCCCCAATACTTACAGGCAATCAATATGTTTAGAAGGATACAGCCTGCGCAAACACGGGTAGCTTTACGATTCGAACTTAATCTAAGCGGAACTATAGGTCCAAATGCCATGGCCTTACCCCATGGCAGTATTTTCATGACAGACCAAATGTTCGCTTTATTTGAACATAAAAACAAACAGGCAGGAGAGGAACTCAGCGCCGCTGGAGAATATCAGCTAGCGAGCGTATTAGCGCATGAAATAGGTCACATAGAATTGCGCCATTCTATGCACAATATCGCAGCAAGCTCGATGATCACCACCCTGGTTGCTAGTTTAGTCGGTGACTACAGCACGATGCTAACGGTCGCATCGGGCACCCTATTGCATGCACAGTATTCACAGGAAAAGGAAGCCGAAGCGGACGAATATGCGATCCGGCTGTTGAAAGCAAATAACATATCGCCTGCCTACGCCGCACAGCTATTTGAAATTTTAGAAAAACACGCAAAAGTGCACAAACAAGGAAACGATCAATTCTCTTGGCTGACAAGGCAAATGGAGGATTATTTATCGAGCCACCCAAGTAACCAAAGACGCATCGCGCGATTTAAACAGGCTGCGCAAGAATAGTCTAAACCGACAGCACAAAGCGAGTTTGTCGGAAGGCTGGTAAACTAGCAGGCTATGCCATCCTCACTACTCTTCATCATCGCCTCATTAATTTGGGGCTCGACCTTTTGGGCCATTACACAACAATTAGGAGAAGTCGCGCCTGCGGTCTCCGTTGCCTACCGCTTCGGACTCGCCTCCTTAACGCTGTTTGGCTGGTGCTTGTTGCGTAAAGATCGTTTGCTGTTAGCTTGGAAAACGCAGGCTTGGTTAGCGCTACAAGGTTTTTTCACATTTTCACTGAGCTATTTGTGTACCTATTCATCTGAGCAGTATTTAGTCTCAGCCTTAGTCGCGGTTTTGTTTGCACTGATGGTGATCTGGTCGCCGATTACGGAAAGAATTTTCTTTAAAAAGCCTTTGACCTGGCGTATTTGGGTTGCCGCTTTTGTTTCTATCACGGGTGTGATTTTATTATTCTTCCCTGCACTAAAAAGTAATTGGGAAGAAACCCATTCCGGTCACAATACGCATTTCCTACTCGGCTTAGGCTTGGCACTGACAGCGACCTTAGCCAGCACCTTTGGTAATCTGGTGGTGGTTAAAGTGCGGCAACAAAGTCAAAATGTATTACTCACTATGGCATGGGCAATGGCCTGGGGAACTTTGTGGGTCAGTCTGTTTGCGATCCTTACAGGACAGCCGTGGACGATGCCGTCCACACTCAATTATTGGCTGTCACTACTTTATTTATCGCTATTTGGCTCCGTGATTGCGTTTGCTTGTTACTTCACTTTAATCCATAGAATCGGTGCCCAAAAAACCGTTTTTATCGGCGTCATCACCCCTATCATTTCGGTTCTCTTGTCAATCAAGTTAGAGAACTATCATCCAGGCTGGATAGAATGGTGCGGCATGATACTGTGTTTGGCGGGCGTGGTTTGGGCTTTGCGCGGTGATGTTAAACAAGGCAAAGCGGCTTAAGTGATTTTTCGATTGAACTGACGGATTGGCTTTCGAATTTCAGTCGAAATTTGGATCTTGCTACCCTAACTCAAGCTTCATGCTTAGCGGGCGTAATCACATCAAGAGAATCCCAGGAAAAAATATTTAAAAAGCCTGCCGCGAGCGAATCCAGTTCAGATGAGCGAACACGCTGGTTAATTATGCTTCAAAACCCCTCAACGCCGAGACGCTGAAGGGTTGTCATGTTTGTCCAAAGCTACAAATTCAATTCGGATAAAATCTCGCATTTTTTCACTGAGGTGTTCTCATTTTCGCCTTAACTGAATCACTGCCGCTAGCGCATTTTTTCCTTTGATTCTGCACTTCTTCATGTCCCAGCATTTGTGTTTTGAAATTTATCTTTAGAAATGCAGTTTAAGCTTGCATTTATTGCCTCAAAATCTTGTAGCCCAGCTACTGTCATACAAAAACCACATTCTCCAATAACAAATTTTTAGTCTTAATTTTTTGAGTTATGCTGAAATCTCAATGCATGCTATTTTTATGAGGTCTATAAAAATAAGAAACTGCAACAAATAAAATGACGAATAGACTGGACGATCAGGCAGATCTCAACAAACTAGGCATCGCGCCTCAGCTCGATAGCGACGTCTTGCTTGAGCATGGTCGCAACATGTGTTTGTCTGGGCAATTCGAGCAACTGCAAATCCTGCTCTCTCAACTCACGAAGCGTCCATTAAATCCTGAACAAGCCTTGTTACTAGAAGTATTAATGCTCTACCCCGGTACCAGCACCACTACGCAGAGCCGCCAGCAAAACCAGCAGCAAAGTCACACGCAACTACTACAACGTGCAATGATGTTGCATGAAATGGCGCAAGCCTTAGCCAGCAACTTGGCACGCGCCTGGATTTGGGAAGCGATGCAGCTCATTCAAATCAATTTGCAACTACATCACGCTGCTTTGCACAGCACCGCGATGGCCGCTGACATGTTTGAGCAATGTGGCCGCCCAAGGGATGCTATGAGTATGCGAGTGAGCCGCTGCCTGGTGATGGTGCATTGTGAGATGTATCGAGAAGTAATCGAGATGAGCGATGCTTTACTTAAACAACGTCAACTATTCGAACCCCTTGCTCTGATTAACCTATTACGTTCTACCGCTTCCGCCCACTACTTTTTGGGCAATGAAACCGAAAGCGAAGGCGAGGACAAAAATGACGATGCTAATTCAGCATGGCGTACCGCGCTCAAGTTACATCAAGAATGCTTACAAATTGCGCAGCGAGCTCAGCTCGATAAATTCGTCTTAATCGCGCATACCAATATCGCTATACTCAGCGCTTCTTTGGGATTACGGGCAGCAACCACGGAACACCTATTGCATATAGAAGGTATGCAACAACTTGCTGAAAGTATCAACATCAGCTGGCCCTATTGGATACGTTATTGCGAAGCCTTATTGCTGTGTCAGAGTGCCGAATTTGATCAAGGCTGGCAGTCCTTACTAGTACTTGCGGAAGAGCTCAATACCGCCAATATGGTAACGGCACCGGTACAAGAAGCGGTGCTAAAAAAAATTGTGAGTTTGGGTAAGCAACGAGGCTATTTTGAAATTGCCTTAAGCATGAGTGAAAGACATTTAGAACTGAATCGCGGACGCCGACATCTATTATCCCGAACTCTAAGCGACACACTCGATGATGTGATGGCAGCGCCCTCATTACAACAAAAAAATCAAGAATTGAGTCAACAAAGTTATGCATTGGAAGCATCTCTCGCACGTCGGAATGCCGAGCTCAATCAAGCTTTAACAAAACTTCAAGCCGAGGCCGCAACCCGCCTGCAAGCGGAACAAGCCTTGCAGGCGGCTCACCGCGATTTAGAAGAACAAGTCCGGCAACGAACTCGGGAGTTAGAACAAGCGATGCAGGTGTTAATGCGGCAGGAAAAACAATTGGCGCTGAATCGTTTAGTCGTCGGAGTTGCACATGAACTGAACACACCATTGGGCAACGCCACTATTGCAGCCAGTACCATGCAATATTTAGGTCAAAATTTACTCGAAGACATCAATAAAACCTCTTTGAGCCGAGGCAAGTTACGGAACACTTTGAATGATCTGGCGGAAGGAAATGCGCTACTAAACCGATCTTTGCAGACCGCAAGTGAATTAGTGCAACGATTCCGCGGGCTGGCGGTGGAGCAACATCAAGAAACACTCATAGAATACGACATCTCCCATCGATGCCAATTATTGCTGGCAGAATGGAGCCATCGTTTTAAACAGGAGAAAGTCGAACTTCATGTACAGATACCGGCTGGAATTATGCAAACCGGCTACCCAAATGCACTGAGTCAAGTGCTTGATCAATTGATTGACAATGCCATGCGACATGCGCTGCCGACAACCCTGGCGCCGCTATTAGAATTTACTTTGCGCCAGCATGCCGCCGACATTCATATCGAGATCAGCGACAATGGCTTAGGTATCTCAGAAGCGCATTTGCAAAGAATATTTGAACCCTTTTTTAGCAAACAATTAGGATTAGACGGTATAGGCTTAGGTCTCAGTGTCGCCCAAAATATCGTCACGGATCTATTGCAAGGAAAAATTAAAGTAGAAAGCCGCTCGACACAGGGACTCAAAGTCTCTATCTCTGTGCCGGCTGTTATTGAGGCCAAGTAGCCCGCCACACTGATATCAAGACCGGTCAAACGCCAGCTTACGCAAAACATGCGCTGCCGCTGCCAATCCAAACGAAGCAGTCACCACGATAGAGGACCCAAAACCGGCGCAGTTCAGACCTGAGATGCCGTTTGAGCCACTAGCTGCGTTCGAATCCGAGCTCAGTTTAGTGGTATCTACTTCGCAGACTTCGGCGGTTTCTGGCATGGTCAAGGCTTCCATGGAAAACACGGCATCGATGCCAAACTTAGTTTTCATACCGCGCGGGAAACCAAAATTCTGACGCAGGCGCTTGCGCACCAAAGCTAATAAAGGTTCTTGTTCGGTGCGCGATAAATCACGAATTTCTATCTTGCCCGGATCAGTCTGACCGCCAGCGGCACCTATGGTAATCAAAGGAATCTGGTGCTCGCGGCAATACGCAATCAAGGCCGTTTTGGCTTTCACACTGTCAATTGCATCGACTACGTAATCAAAATTTTGACTACCTATCATGAGTTCCAGATTGTCTACTTCGATGAACTCTTCAATTTCTCTTACCTTGCAATAGGGATTAATCGTAGCGATACGTTCAGCCAACGCTGTCACCTTTGCCTTGCCCAGGGTCTCGCTAGTGGCCTGAATCTGACGATTGATATTGGACTCAGCGACGTTATCGAGATCGATCATTGTGATTGATCCAATCGCACTACGTGCAAGCGCTTCCACCACCCACGAACCAACACCGCCCACTCCTACCACACAGATATGCGCCTGCTTAAATCTTTCTAGACCTTGCGCACCGTACAGGCGCGCGATCCCACCGAAACGGCGTTCAAAATCAATATCATCATTTGCTTGGGGCTCGAAGGGGGATGCGGCGTGTTGCATAGGGAATAATTTCTTTGAATTTTGAATGAATATTGAATGGACTAGCTAGTAAAACCCGCCGTCATTTTACAAGCTTCGGGTCAATTAAGCATTTCTGACTTGATTTCGCGCAAGTGACTTGGTGGCGAAATCGGTGCGAATGACAAGAATGGAGGATAATTTTGGCTATATTGTTGCAAAGTGCTTACTTGCCAGTTTTTTTTCACAAAACGCTGACTTATATCACCCTTTTCCATTTGCTTTATTAATTATTAACGGCTGACATAAACCTACTATGGATATCTTATTCGCAAGCGCACCCGGTTTCGATCAGCCATTGGCAGTACTTAAGCATTGCCATGATCGTATTCGTAAGCAACTCGCCACCCTAGAAAAATTATTACCGCATCTGGCTCAGCACGGTGCCGACGCCGAAGCGCAAAAAGCTGCATTGGCGGTATTGAAGTATTTTCAAAATGCGGCGCCACTACATCATGACGATGAAGAAATCGATTTGCTACCGAGCTTAGTCGAAACCGCGCAAGCCGATGATGCAGACTTACTGGCGACACTCCTGCCCACAATTTTGCAGCAACATCAGCAAATGGCAGCGCAGTGGCAAGCTTTGGAAGCCCAGTTAAGTCTCGTTGCGACTGGTAGCGCGGCAGATTTGAGCAGCACTGATGTCGCTGCCTTTCAAACCATCTATCAAGAACATATGCAAATCGAGGAAACGCAAATCGCACCTATGGCGATGCGTTTGTTTAGCCCGGCGCAAATGCACAAGCTAGGTCTGGCGATGCAAGCCAGACGCGGTATTGATGCTGTGTGAAAGCGCTGTATGAAAGCGCTGCGTGAAAAACGATTTTCGACATTAAGTTCAGAATTTTTTAAGCAAATTTAAGCTAAGGAAAACGTATGTCTATTGCCAATCTACGAAAAGATTACCAACTTGCCAGCCTCGCCGAGAGTGATGTTGCGCATGACCCCATTAAGCAATTTGCGCATTGGTTCGATCAAGCCTTAAAGGCCGAGGTTTCTGAACCGAATGCCATGAGTTTGTCTACCGTCAATGCGGAGGGCAAGCCGTCCTCGCGCATTGTACTGATTAAAGAATTCGACACACGGGGCTTCTCCTGGTTCACCAATTACGACAGTCGCAAAGGCCAGGAATTAGCAGACAATCCTCATGCTGCACTACTGTTCTTTTGGATACCGCTGGAACGTCAAGTACGTATTGAAGGTCGCATAGAAAAAATCTCCGATGCCGATAATGACAAGTATTTTCATAGCCGCCCGCTAGGTAGTCGTCAAAGTGCACTGGCTTCAAATCAAAGTCAGGTCATCGCTAATCGTCAGCAGCTTGAAGACAAACTGGCACAAGTTGTCGCAGACTTTGGTGATCATCCACCACGCCCTGAACACTGGGGCGGCTACCGCTTGGTGCCCGAATTTATAGAATTCTGGCAAGGCCGCAGCTCACGCTTACATGATCGCATTGCCTACACCCGCCAACCAGATGGCACTTGGACTATCAGCCGTTTGCAGCCCTAATCCGACGAACTCATCGTTCTTGCACTGAAGTGAAGATCAAAACTGATACAGCGCAGCAACCCTGCGAGGTATCAGTTTTTTATTATCCCAGATTTTCCATTAGGATTTGTGATGCTGATGGATGCACTTTTTGAGGCAGTTTTGTTGCGAATGAGGCGTCAATAGCGAGCTATTGACAACGAAGAGCAACAAAAATGGCCAGCGAATTCTAGTATGAAGTGCAATTTATGAACGGTACCGGTTGATGAGGGCAAGATGCGATAGCATTTGTGCCTTTTTGACCGGCCAGTCGAAATTGCATAATGAACTACACACATCTCACCCAAATAGAACGATACCAGATTTACGCATTAAGAAAAGC